>JAHBWF010000059.1 GCA_019637105.1 Labilithrix sp. | reverse complement strand
CCGACGCTCGGCAGGACGCCAGGGAGGCCTACGATCGCGGGCTCGAGGCGCACAAGCGCGGGGCGCTCCACGACGCCGCCGAAGAGTTCGCGCGCGCCGACGCGCTCGCGCCGAGCGCCGCCGCGCTCCAGGCCGCGCTCGACGCCGCCATCGAGGCCGACGACGCGGGGCTCGGCGCGGAGCTGCTCGAGCGGAGCAAGCGCGCGCCCGCGCCGCCGGCGCTCGCGTCGAGCATCACGGCGGCGCACCTCAAGTTCCGAGGCCGCGCGGGCCGCGTGCGCGTGCTCTGCCCCGAGGGCTCGACCTGCTCCGCGCGCCTGGACGACGAGGTCATCGACGTCGATCGCGTGGTGTGGACCACGGCGGGCAAGCACACGCTCCGCGTCGATCTCGACGGGAACGCGCAGGCGAAGGCGGTGGACGTCAACGCCGAGCAGATCGTCGACGCGACGCCCAACAGGGGCGCGCCGCCGTCGATCGCGCTGCTCTCCCCCGGCGAGCTCGTCGAGCGGCCGCGCGCCGCGTCCTCGTCGGACTCCGGCGCGGAGGAGGACGCGGGCGGCGTCGGCGTCGACGCGAAGGGGCCGGCGCGCGCCGGGCGCGGGCTCCCGCCGGTCGTGTTCTTCGGCGGCGCCGCGCTGACCGTCGCGCTCGCCGGCGTGACGACGTGGTTCGCGCTCGACGCGTCGAGCACGCACGGCGCCTTCGAGCGCGCCGGCTGCGCGGGCGCGAACTTCGCGGCGTGCGAGGGCCTCAAGGAGGACGGCGAGGCGAGCCAGCGGGGGACGAACGTGGCGCTCGCGCTCACGGCCGTGACGGGGATCGCCACCGCGCTCGTCGGCGTGATGCTCACCGATTGGGGCGGCCCGACGGTCACCGTGCATCCCACCGGCGGCGCCGCGTCGTGGCGAGTCACCTTCTGAGCGTGGGATCGCTTTCCCCATCGCGATTTTTTCGCTCTCGTAAGCTACCGATATTCCCCAGGTGCGACAGAGGCGGGAAATTCGTCCCCTTGCGCGTCGCGCGAGCCGTCGCCCATGCTCGCCGCACCATGAGCGTCCCGGTGGCATGGGTGGTCGGGCTCTTGGCGGCGCTGGAGCCGAAGGCGCCGTGGAGCGACACCTACGAGAAGACCGCCGAGGCGATCGCTCGCGTGTCCGAGAGCGAGCCGCTCTTCGCCGCCGACGACCGGGGCGAGGAGCGCACCGCGACGTTGCTCGTCGCCATCGCCTGGTACGAGAGCCGGCTGAAGCCGAGCGCCAGGTCGAAGAACGGCCGCTGGTACTGCCTCTACCAGCTCGACAAGAGCTACCTCCCGAACGCCGAGAAGGCGCTGAGCGATCCGGAGATGTGCACCCGCGCGGCGGTGAAGATCCTCCGCAAGTCGCTCGCGATGTGCAAAGCGCGTCCGCCGAACGATCGCCTCGCCGCGTTCATGTCCGGCCAGTGCGACCGCGGCGGCGCCGAGAGCCGCTACCGCATGTTCCTCGCCAACAAGCTCCTCCGAGAGCACCCCATGCCTCCGCCTTCCGGCGGCACGAGCACCGCTCGAGCCCGCTGAACTCGTGCTAAAGATCGGACGTCACACGCGCACGGGTGGCGGAATGGCAGACGCAGTGGGTTTAGGTTCCACCGCCGTAAGGTGTGCGGGTTCAAGTCCCGCCCCGTGCACCTCGAACGAGCACTTAGGCCCGCCTCTCCGAGATCGTTTCCGCGGCTCGGCAGCGCTTCCGCGGCCGGTTTGGCGGCTTGCGAGCTCGGGCACGGCCTCCGCCAGGTCGACGAACCCCCGGCCGCCCACGTCGGCGAACGTCGGGGGAGAGTGAACGATGTTACACGTACGGTATGGCTCCCGAGGCGATCGAAGCCGCGATCATCGAGCTCCGTGACGTGTGGGTCGCGCTCGGCCAGCGCTCGGCGCGCTGGAAGCCGGGTCCGCGCCGCAGCGAAGACTCGCTTCGCGAGTTCGAGCAGCGTCTCGGAGCGCCGCTGCCGATCGGCTACCGCACCTACCTCCGCGAAATCGGCGACGGGGGGCGTGGGCTCGCCGACGCACCGCGCCCCCTGCACGAGTTCACCGCGGACGAGATCGAACGCGCACGAAAACCCTTCCCCCTGACGCGCGCGTGGTACTCGCCTGACCCCTTCAACATCAAGCTCTGCAAGAAATTCGGGCTCTACGACGAGCGCAAAGATCTGTTCGTCGAGCTACCCGAAGGCGTCGAGCCGACGGATGGTACGCTCCTGATCGGCGCGCCGACGGGGACGCACGAATACCACGTGCTCGTCGTCGCCGGCCCCCACGCGGGCGAGGTGTGGGTAGACGCCACCGGCGAGGACACGGGCGGAGTGACTCCACTCGCGCCGGACTTCCTGAGCGCGAGCCTCGACTATCTGCGCGCGATTCTCGCGGACTACGAGGCGGGCTGAGCCTCGTCTCCGCCGGCGACCAGCTCGGCGGCCCCGGTCGGGCCTCCTGGTCCCGATGACGGACCTTCGTGCGAGATCTGGTCATCGACCCGGCGGAGCGCCATGAAGGCGCTCGTTCACGCCCTCCGCCCCGACGCTGCCGTCACCGTCGATGAGGGGGCCAAGGTCGCGTAGTCCATCGTCGTCACGCCGCCGCCGCGATGGCGAAGTTCAACGGGCCGTGGGCATTCCTCCCTCCAGGCTCGAACGCGTGGTTCGTCCTGCCGCGGTGAACGGCCGATACGGTGCCAGCGACCCCGAGCGGGGCGCCTTCGCGCTCACGATGCGTGCGGGCCTCGATCGCCGATCAGTGATCGAAGAAGCGGACCCTGAACGGAAGTGTCCACGAGCTGCGCGGACGCGCGCCGGGCTCACGCGCAGGGATGTACCGCTTTCCCATGGCACATTTCCGCGCGGCCTCGCCCAAATCGTACCCGGGATCGCTCACGATATGGACGTGCTCGGGTCGTCCTTCTGCATCCACTCGTACACGGATGACGACGAGCGCCTCCGAGATGCGGTTTTCACTCATCGCCGCCGAGGCTCGGCAGTCGCTCCAATCGGCGTTGGGTAAAAGCTTCGCCTCGGCGGAGTGAGTCGTCTTGGACACCGCAGGCGCGGTCGCTCGGTCGACGTTCGCTCTGCTTCCGCCACCGCCACAGGCACAGAGATGGGAGAGGAGAGCACCAACGAGAATCCACGAACGCATCCTGACGTCGTACCACGCCGGCGTGGTTGAACTCTTCTCGTGGCGCAAGGAAGACGCACGCGGGGCTCGGCTCGGGCTCGCAGAGGGCGCCCGCGGATCCGGACCATGAGAGGGCGCGGTGCGAAGCGGCCAAGCGCTGGCCCCACGTGATCACGTCGTCGACGAACACTGCGTGTGGCCCGGAACCAGGCGCGACGGACTCCCGTGTTCGCGTCGATCTCGCGCGCGGGGAGACGTCGCTCCCGCCTTCGGGCTCCTTCAACACCGCACTTCAGCGGAGGACCTCCAACGTCGAGCGCGCCGTCGCGCGCCGTCGCCGCCGATGTGCTCACAGGTCCGGATCCTGTTAGGGCTCGAGTCGCGCCCCGTGCACAGCGTACGGATGGGCCAACGAGCCTTCGCGGAGCTCTCCGCGGCGTGAGGTGGACCGCTCGCGGACCGATGCGGAGGGGAGCGGTGTTCGAATCGCCCCGCGGCCTCGTCGGATCGACTCCGTCGTCCCTTCGACGAAGGCGGCGTAGCCGGGGCCGGAGAGAGCCTCAGGAGCACGCTCCCACGACGTGTGGCCGACGGCTTCATGGCAAGAGCGACCTCGGCGCGAGCGGCTGGCGGTGCGCGGGCTCCGATCGCGAGCGCCGGACGACCGCGCGAGCCATGGCGGTCGCGCGGCGTGGAGGGGTCGCGGCTCGGAGCGCCAAAGCTTCGATCGCACGAGGATGGGCCTGGCGTTCGGCGGGGGCCGACGCATCTTGGCGAGCAGCTCGGGCCTCGCTCCGGGCAGCCGCGGAAGCGTCGTCCATGCGTGCGATGAAGCGCGACAAGCCGCTGGCGTGGCCGGCGGCGTATCAGTCCTTGCTCGTCAACGAACACTTTCCGCGGCTCGTCCGCCACGCGATGAGCGAGCGACGGATCGCCGTCCGCTTCTACGTCGCGCAGGCGGCGCCGCACGCGGTGTTCGTCACGACCGATTGCCCGAAGGGGGAGGATCCGTTCGTCGCGATCTACTGCGAACACGCGGACGGGCGCGTCGAGGACGTGCCGTCGACGATCTTCCTCGCCCACGAGCTCGGACACCATGAGTCGTGGCTGCGCGGCGACACGTCCGACGCGTTCGAGGACCTCATGACGACGCGACCGCGCACGGTCTACGAAGAGCCGCACACGCTCACGCGCGCGATCCGCGAAGAGGTCCTCGCCGAGGAGCGACGCGCGTGGCGCTACGGCCGCGAGATCCTCGCGGCGGTGCTGCCGCGGTTCCCCGGGCTGTCGGACTACGATCGCTGCTCGCGTGAGAACCTCGAGGGATACCGGCGGGGCTTGCTCCTGGACTGACGATGTAAGACGCGCGCGGCGCTGCGCGCGGCCTTCGCGGCTCCTCGCGTGAGGTGACGCGCGGCGCCGCTGCGCGCGGGTCTGCGCGCAGCGGGAAGCGATCGCGAACCGCGCGGCGCCGTAGAGCGGATCGTCGCGCCGCGGACCCACTGTCCGCAGCGCGCGCGCGCGCACGTCCGCGAGGCCCATTGCCACGCCGACCAGCAGAGCTGCTCAGACCACGGTTCGATGGGCGCAGCGCGTCCACCGGCGCGCGCCGCCTCGGAGAACGTCGAGCCGTGGGTACCATCATTCGCATCTCGGCCGAGGAGCAGGGCGAATATAAACGGTCGAGCCTCGCCGCGACCGCGCCCCACCTGCACGCCGTTCAGTTCTACTGAAGAGCCGCGGCGCCTTGAGACCGTCGCGAAGTTCCTCTCCGCGCTCGCCGCGGGCGACCGCGTCGTCGTGATCGCCACGGCCGCCCACGCCGCGGGCATCACCCGCGCTATCGACCCGACGATGATGATGCAGGCGCTCGCCTGCGGCAGCTCACGATGCTCGACGCTCACGAGACGCTGACACGTTCATGGAAGACGACGCGGTCGATCCCGCGCGCTTTCATGAGGCCCCGAGCGCATCCTCGGAACTGTCCGCGCGGACGCCCCTGACGCGCGGGTCCGCGCGTTCGGCGAGATGGTCGACGTCCTATGGCGCGCCGGCAACTCGAACGCCGCCCTCCGGCTCGAGGAGCCAGGGTGAGGCCAGCGCACAGCACTCGTTCACCCTCCTTGTGCGCGTACGTGATGGGAAACTTACGGAGAGCCCACGAAGACCGGCTGACGAGGTTCGCGCGCGCCACACGCACGTCTTCCGCGCGACGAATCGTCGACCCACGGCCCGACGACCACACGCGCCACACACGCCCCACCGCCGTCGCAGACAAGTCGCCTCCACGCAACCCCCGCCGCTGTCGCGCGTCGCCTCCACGCAGGCCCTGCCGTCGTCACACGTCACTCGACGCGGCGCCGCCGTCGTCGCATGTCACCGCCTGCGCGCCCTGTGCGCGCGCCTTCCTTCACGAGTCTCGACCCGACCGACCTCGAGAGCACGTCCGGGGTTCGCTCGCGTCGAGCCACCGCAGGGGCTCGAGGCCGCCCTGCGCGAAGCGCTGCGCGACAGGAGCCGCGTCGAAGCGGAGCTCCGCGAGAGCGTGACTCGCGAGCGCGACGCGCGACGGCCGAGGAGAACGATCGCTTCAAGGGAGCAGTTCTCGCGATCCCCGGCCACGACCTCAGGAACCCGCTCAACACCATCCTGACGACGACGCGCCTCATGGTCAGCGCGCGGCGAGCTCGCGCCGGAGAGCACGGCGCGCCCGACCGCGTCATCGCTAATAACGGCGTCCGCATGCAGCGGATGATCGAGCAGATCCTCGACGTCACCTCTGACCGGCTCAGCGGAGGCATCCCCATCGTCCGGGAGCCGGGGTAGACATCGCGGCGGTCACGTCGCGGGTGGTCACTGGACGCGCGCCTTTCGCACCCGGGCGGCCCGCGTCGAGCAGCGCATCGACGGCGCCTGCACCGCGGTCGTCGACGCCGAGCGCTCGAGCAGGTATTGCGCACGATCGTCGGCAGTAACGCGATCGCCCACGGGAGACCGACACCCCCGTGCGCGTGTGCGTCGCGGCGCGAGAGGAGGAGGTACGGATCGAGGTGCAAAGTTTGGGACCGCCGATCGCGCCGGGAAGATCGCGAGCTGCTCTTTTTCGGAGCCCTTCAAGCGATTTGAAGACGAGGGGCGCTCCGACGGCCTCGGGCTCGGCCCCTCTACACTCCAAGCGAATCGTCGAGGCGCACGACGGCAGGCTTCGAGGTGGAGTCCTCCACGAGAACGGCACGCTCTTCCGCGTCGTCCTGCCGCACAACCCATGAGCTGGCCGCGCCACGAAGGCGTGTGCGTGCTCGTCGTCGACGACGAGGAGGACATCCGAGACGCTGCGCGAGGCGATCGAGCCTGCTCGGCTGCACCGCGGCCGGCGCCGCCAACGGCGCCGAGGCGATGGTGCCCTGGAGGCGGAGCGGCCCTGCCTCGTCATCCTCGACCTCCTCATGCCCGTGATGACAGGCTCCTCGAGACGACGCCGCCATGCAGAGACCCCGCCCGCGAGCTCAGCGTCCTCGTCTCGTCATCGGCCCCGGAGCCGCGCCCCGCGGGCGTGCCCGTGCTGCCGAAGCCGATCGACATCCAGCGGCTCGGTCCCACGCGCGAGAGCTGCCGTTGCGGCAGCGCGCGACGGCATACGCGCGAGCGCGGCCTCCACCCGCCGCTCGCCACCGAAGGGCCGGCGCCCGCGGGCGAGCGCGACGCCGCTGACGAGCCGACCGCGCTACCGGCGCCGCGAGCGCCGCGAGCGGCGCGCGAACACGCCGCGACGCCGACGAGAGCGCCAGCGCGCCGGCGGTGGGGCGCGAAGCCGGCGTCGTGCGATCACGCGCAATCTGCCGCCGTCGTCGACCTTCGCCGGCTCGACGACGACGTCGACGCGCGAGGCCGCGCTGAGGAGCGCGCTCGTGGGCGCGGAGCGCGAACGTGACCGTGACCGGCTCGCTCGTGCTCGGCGCGGTGAACGAAGGCGTGAGCGTCTCCCCCTCGGCGAGCGTCACCTCCGGCCCGGAGACCTGCGACCAGAGGTACGTCAGCGGGAGGTCCGCCGGGTGCGTGGCGGCGCCGGCGAGCTTTACGCTCGCGCCCGAGGCGACCACCTGCGGCGGGCCCGCGTTCGTGGTCGGCCCGTTCGGATCGCACTCGTCGGCGTGCGGGACGAACGACCAGAACGGCGTGCTCGAGACGCCGCCGAGCTCGATGTCGTCGATCGCCCAGCCCTCGGCCGCGCGGCCGAAGCTCGCGCCGACGCGGAAACGGATCCGGACGTCCTCCGGGACCTCGGGGAGCGTGACGTCGACGCGCGAGGTGACCCACTCGTCGGGGTAGCCCGGGCTCTCGGCGCCGTAGGCCTCGCGGCCCTTGAGCGGGTTGTCGGTGCGGTCGCTCGCGTCGAGCGTCGTGTTGTAGTCGATCTTGCCGTAGGTCGAGACGTCCTCCCACGTCTTGCCGCCGTCGACGCTGATCTCGACCACGCCGCCGTCGATGTCGACGTTGCGGCGGACCGAGCGCTTGAACGACCACCGGTGCTTGAAGGTGAGCGAGAACGTCGTCTCGGAGACGGTGAAGCTCGGCGACGTCAGCTTGTGGTCCGCCCGCTGCGGCGGGTCGCCGATCTCCCAGTGACCGTCGCCCGTGGTCGTCGAGCGCGCCCACTTCTCGCCGGCGCCCTCGCCCGCGACCCGCCACACGGTCTTCGTCGTGTCGACGTGGTCGACGGCCGACGACGCGGGCGCCTGATCCGCGTCGTAGCGCGTCGGCACGACGACGTGCACCACGCGGCCGTCCGGGAGCGCCGGATCGCTGACCGCGACGTCGAGCTCGATCGGCGCGCCCGAGGTGGGTCCCTTGACGCTCGCGCGGAGCTTCACCTTCGCGGACTCGAACGGGGCGAGCGCCGGGAGGGTGCTCGGGACCGGATCGACGACGGTGACGCCCTCGCTCTTGGCGAGGAGCTCCGCCTTCGGCTGCGTGAGCGGGCCGGAGCCGCTGTTGCGGACGGTGAGCTCGATCGTGCCGACCTCGGCCTCGTCGAGGATGCCGTCGTGGTCGCAGGAGATCACGTCGTCGGTGAGCGTCGCCTCGACGATCTGCAGGTCGTTGCCGGACTCGAAGCTCTCCTTCACGCCCTGGTTGGTCGTGCTGTCCTTCGGCGGCGCGAGGGCGCCCGCGCCGGCTCCGCGGCGCGCGAACGCCTTCCAGAACAGCTCGAAATCCTTGGCGTCCACGGCGAGCGCCGCGGCGAGGACGGCGTCGCGCGCTTCGATGATGGTCGGATCGGAGGGCGTGAGCTTGAGCGACGCCACGAGGTACCGGCGCATCCGGTCCTCGGCCTCGTCGAAGGAGAGGCGTCCCTCGCGCAGGAGCGACGCGTAGCACTCCCACAGCATCGTGGCCCAGACCTCGCCGGTGTTGTGCACCTCGGCGTTGAAGCTGCCGTCCTCGCCGAAGCTCGTGGTCACGTTCGCCGGGAGCGCGTTGCCGTTGGCGATGTGCTTGAGCGTGAGGGCGTTCTTCGTGAAATCGATCGAGTACGGGAGCCGCCGCGTGCCGAAGTAGATGTCGTCGCCGCTGCCGCTCGTCGCGTACGAGCCGTTCGCGTAGGTGCCGCCGAAGTTCCCGGGATCGTCCGCGCGCGCCATCAGGAGGAGCGCCGTGAAGTCGCCCCAACCCTCGCCGAGGCCGCCGGCCTGGTTCGTCCTGAGGCCCATCCCGTTGCCGACGAGGCGGCTCGAGAGGACGTGCCCCCACTCGTGCGCGACGATCGTCGTGTCGAGCGCGCCGTCGAGATCGCCGCCCGCGCTGCGCTTCATCGTGACGGTCGCGCCCGCGGCGAGCGCGCCCTCGAGCGCCTGACCGTCCGCGAGCGACAGCGACAAGACGGGGATCGTGATCCCGGCCTGCTGCCCTCCCATGAACGGCGCCACCGTCGGGTTGGTCGAGCTCGCCACGTTCGCGATGATGACGCCCGCGGCGCCGGCCGCCTGCGCGGCCTCCGCCTTCTGCGCGAACGAGCACGTCCCGCGGTGCACGAGGACGATCTTCCCCGCCGCGTCCATCTCGAGCGGCTCGCAGGCGTCGGCCGGGTCCGCCCCCCCGCCGTCGACGGCGAGGACCACCGAGCCGCTGACGTCGAACGCGTCCTGGCCGAAGCCGCTGGCGATCCCGACGCTCTTCGTCCCGGCGATCGAGGCGGGCGCGCTCACGACGAGCGAGGCGTCGCTGGCGCCTCCGAAGACGAACATCTGGATGCGCGGCGCCTGCCCGTCGGGCGGGACCATCGCGTTGGCGTTGTTGCGGCCGCTGTTGTCCTGCGCCTCGGCGTAGAGCGGGTCTCCCCCGAGGCCGCCGCGCCCGAAGTTGTCGAGCTGATGGTTGTAGGACTTCTCGTCGAAGCCCGCGTCGTAGAACCAGTCGTGGAGGAAGTTCGTGACGTAGAAGAGCTGCGTCGCGGACGCCTGGATCGACGCGGGCGTCGCGTCGGGGGACGCCGCCGTGTCGTAGAGGTGATCGAACGTCTTGTCCGCGGTGAGCGCCGGCGCGGTGTCGGCCCCCGGGTCGAAGCCGTCGGGCGCGACGCGATCGGCGTAGGCGACGACGTTGTTCCCGCTCGTCGTCGTCGCGTTCGGCGCGAGCCACGGATCGTTCCTCGAGAACGGATAGTTCTGGAGCGTGACGAGCTGGCTCGGCTGCCACTCGAGCTTTTGCTTGTCGGGCTTCCCGGTCGGATGCGGCGCGAGGAGGTTGCCCTGCGGGCCGTCCATCGGCCGCATACTCTCGGCGTCCGCGTAGACGCGGTACGTGAAGGCGTCGTACCGAACGAGGTCGTTCTCGAAGAGCACACGACCGTCGGTCGCGGAGACGACCCAGGCGCGCGCCGGCCCCTCGGCGACGAGGAGCTCGACGTACCACGCGGGCTCGAGCTCGACGCCCTCGCCGCCGGAGAGCGGGTAGAGCACCTTCTTCACGCGCGCGGGCGCGAGGAGGCCGGCGCCGGAGAAGCGCTCGTAGCCGTCGCGTGCGGCGACGGGCGAGAACGCCCCCGCGCGGCCGACGAGGCGCGCGCCGATCGCGAGCGCCTCGGACGAGCCGATCGCGAACGGCCGCTCGCTGCCTCGCGCGGTGGGGGCGAGGAAGCCCGAGGCGGCGACCGGCTCGAGCGCGCGCGTCATGACGACGTTGACGCCGCCGCGGAAGACCTCGAGGCCGCCGAAGCGCTGCTCGTAGCGGGCGACGATCGGGCCCTTGCCGAGATCGTCGACGTGCGCGAGCGAGGCCGGCGCGTCGGCCGCGGCGCCGAACGAGCGCGCGATCGACGGGAGGATCGCGACGGCCGCCTCCGACGCGTTCGCGAACGCCGGCGCGCCTGCCCGATTGAGCCAGACGAACGTGGGCGCGCCGCCGAGGCGCGGATCGCGGTGGGCGATCGAGCCGCCGACGTCGACTCTGCCGGCGCCGCGCGGCGCGGGCTCGGGGTTCGACCCGTCGCTCGTGCTGCAGGCGACGGCGAGGAGGGCGAGGAGCGCGGAGGCGCGGAGCGAGCGGGAAACCATGGGAATTCGGCCTATTTCCATTGCTCCAGGCCGAAGTCCAGCAGATCGGCGTCTCCGTCACGCCCCGAACGCGACCGCGCGGCGGCGCGGAGCAACACGAAACGACATCGCGCAAGATGATGACGAACAAGCGAGATGGGCTACCGTGTGCTCGATGTCCTCGAGTGGTCCGAGCGCGCGTCCGACCTCGCTGCTCGTACGGCTCGTGCCCGGCGCCACGGGCCACCCCGAGCCGGTCGTGCGGCGGCGGCTCTTGACCGGACTCACGATCGTCGTCGTCTCGATCATGCTGCAGACGGTGCCGAGCGCGCTCCGGGCCCAGCACGCCGGGGCGATCCTCGTTCGCTTCTCGTGGTCGCTGCTCGGGATGCTCGCGCTGACGGCCGTCCTCACGTCGATCTACGACTGGCACCAGCGTCGCCGCTCGAGCACCGCCTACACGCTCGTCAGCGCGCTCATCGTCGCCCTCGCGCTCTCGAGCGTGTTCGCGGCGGTCTTCAACCTCGGGCTCGTCCACCTGTGGCCGTCGCTTCGAGGCGAGGGGCCGCCTCGACCGCTCGCGTTCACGATGACGTTCGGGCTCGTCATCGGCATGCTCCACGCCGGCGTCTGGGCGCTCGCCTTCGTCTTCCCCTACGTCGCGGAGGACGCGGCGCTCCGCGCGCTCGAGGCCGACAAGCTGCGCCTCGAGGCGGAGCAGCTGAAGACCACCGCGGAGCTCGCCCGCCTCCGCTCGCAGCTCGAGCCGCATTTCCTCCTCAACACCCTCAACGCCGTCGCCGGGCTGGTGACCGAGAACCCGCGCGAGGCGCGCCGGCTGATCGCCTGCCTCGGCGATCTCCTCCGCGACTCGCTCCGCGACGCCGAGGAGCTGCAGCCGCTGGAGGACGAGGTCGCGTGGCTCCGTCGCTACGCCGAGATCCTCGAGTCGCGCCACGCGGGGACGCTGTGCTTCGTCTGGGAGATCGAGCCGAGCGCGCGGCGCGTCCTCCTCCCTCGCCTGCTCTTGCAGCCGCTCGTCGAGAACGCCGTCAAGCACGGCGCGCTTCGCCGGCGCGGCGGCGGGGTCGTCACCGTCCGCGCCGCGATGAACGACGCGAGGCGGGTGGTCTGCACCATCGAGGACAACGGCCCCGGTCTCCCCGACGCCGAGCCGCGCCAGGGCGCCTTCGGGCTCCGCTCCGTCCGCCGCCGCCTGGAGCTGAAGTTCCCCGACGCCGTGCTCCGGATGGAGTCGTCGACGTCGGGCACACGCTCAATCGTCGAGCTCCCGGGCTCGACCATCGCCGCCAAGGAGCTCTCATGAAGCGCCCCGGAGTCACGCCGCTGCGCGCGCTCGTCCTCGAGGACGAGTGGCCGGCACGCAACTACCTCGTCGAGCTCCTGGAGGGGACGGGGCTCGCCGAGGTCGTCGGCGCGATCGCGTCGGTCGACGAGGCGCGCGCGGTCCTCGCCGCCGGAAAGAGCGGCGTCAGCATCGACGTCGTGTTCGTCGACGTCCAGCTCATGCCCGACGGGGAAGGCGCCGGCCTCGAGCTCGTCCGCGAGCTCTCGCGCGAGCCGGGCGCGCCGCTGTTCGTCCTCGCGACCGCCTTCAAGGAGCACGCCCTCGAGGCGTTCGAGCTCGGCGTCGCCGACTACCTCATCAAGCCCTTCACCGAGGACCGCGTCGAGGCGTGCCTCGACCGGCTCCACGCGCGGCGCACCCGGAACGGCTCGCAGCCGCCGCCGCCCCCGCTCCGGATCGTCGCGCGCCGCGGTCGCGGCCTCGTCTTCGTCGAGCCTTCGGAGGTGTGGGCGTTCGAGGCGGCCGATCGGCTCACGTCGGTCCACACCGCCCACGGCACCTTCGACGTCGACCTCTCGCTGTCCGCGATCGAGGCGTCGCTCGGCCGGTCGTTCGCGCGCGTTCATCGCAACTGGCTGGTCAACACCTCGCACATCAAGCGGCTCGACCGCGACGGGAGCGAGACGACGATCTTCGTGGGCGCCGCGCTCGTCGCCGACGACGGCGCGGCGGGCGAGCGCGGCGGCTCCTCGAACAGCGGGCTCACGGTGCCCGTCGCGCGCGAGCGCGCCCAGGGCGTCCGCGAGATGCTCCTCTCGAACGCGATGGGCGTGCGCCGGACCTGAGCGCGCGCCGGCCGAGCGCCGCGAGCTCGGCCCGAGGCGGGAGCGGGTTCGACGCCCCAGGCGTCCGCAATGAACGGCGGTTCTCGCACGGATCGTCACCGTCCGTACGACGTCGCGGCCGCGGCC
Organism: Labilithrix sp.; assembly: GCA_019637105.1. Lineage (GTDB taxonomy): Bacteria > Myxococcota_A > Polyangia > Polyangiales > Polyangiaceae > Labilithrix. The sequence goes on along the minus strand of JAHBWF010000059.1, from coordinate 30,279 downwards.
CGCGCGTTCGCGCCGTTCCCGCGAGCGATCACGCCGGCGCGGGCCTTGCTATCTCGCCGCGCACCATGGGAACCCCATCGGCGCGTCGAGCGGATCGACGCCGCGCGACGAGTCGTGCCCGAAACGGCACGGCTCGTCGCGTCGCGGCGGCTCTTCGGCGACAGAGCGAGCCCCTTCGGAAACGCACGCCGCGCGTCGAGCATCGGAGGCGACCGTGATCGAGCACGCGCCGCTTCTTCGCCGCGCGTGGGTCGCGATGCTCGCCGTCGGGCTCTCGCTCGTCGCGTCGCGCGCGCCTGCGCAGCCGAGCGGCGCCCAGCCCGGAGGCGCCGCCGCGAAGCCGGTGGTCGTCCCGCCGCGGCTCAAGACGGACTCGCCGGCGCGCTACCCCGAACGAGCGCTCCGCGACGGCGTGCGCGGGAAGGTCACCGTCGACCTGGTGCTCGAGATCGGCGCCGACGGCGCCGTCAAGAACGCGACGATCGACGCGCCGGTGGGGCACGGCTTCGACGAGGCCGCGGCGTCGGCCGCCTCGTCGCTCCTCTTCGAGCCGGCGACGCGCAACGGGACGCCGGTCGCCGCGATGATCCGCTTCGCGTACACCTTCGAGGCGCCCGGCGCGCGCGTCTCCGGGCGCGTGACCCGCCAGCCCAACGAGGCGCCGATCGCCGGCGCCACGGTGATCGTGCGCGCGGCAGACGGCGCCGAGCGGACGACGACGACGGACGCGGAGGGACGCTTCCGCGTCGACGGGCTCGCGCCGGGGAAGATCCACGTCCGCGTCGAGGCGCGCGGCCGCAAGGCGGAGGAGCTCGACGAGGACCTCGGACCGGGGGAGGAGGCCGAGCTCGTCCTCCGGCTCGAGTCGGCGGAGCAGCCGCCGCCCCCGCCGCCGAGCCTCCCGCCGGGCGAGGAGATCGAAGAGGTGCGCGTCCGCGGCGAGCGCCCGCCGCGCGAGGTGACCAAGCGGACCATCTCGCGCGACGAGATCGCGCTCATCCCGGGCACGAACGGCGACGCGCTCCGGTCGCTCCAGAACCTCCCCGGCGTGGCTCGCCCCCCTCCGTTCGGCGGCGCGCTCGTCGTCCGAGGCGCCGCGCCGCAAGACACGCAGTACTTCGTCGACGGGACCAACGTCCCGCTCGTCTACCACTTCGGCGGCCTGTCCTCCGTCCTGCCGACGGAGGTCCTCGACCGCATCGACTTCTACCCCGGCAACTTCGGCGCGCAGTACGGCCGCGGCATGGGCGGCGTCGTCGACGTCGGCGTCCGCGGACCGAAGGCGGACGGCAAGATCCACGGGATGGCGCAGGTCGATTTCATCGACGCGCGCGTCCTCGCCGAGCGCTCGATCGGCAAGGGCTGGAGCTTCCTCGTGGCTGGGCGCCGCTCGTACTTCGACCTCTGGCTCGGCCCGATCCTCGAGCAGGCCGGCGGCGTGAGCACCGCGCCGCGCTACTACGACTACCAGGTGATGCTGAAGAAGGAGCTCGGGCCCGACCACGAGCTGCGCCTCTTCCTCTTCGGCTCCGACGACCGCGTCGAGATCTTCGGCGCCGATCTCGGCGGCGACTTCGTGCTCGGCGGCGGGATCCGCGCGCTCACCGCGTTCTGGCGGCTGCAGGCGCGATACCACTACAAGATCGACTCGAAGACGCGCATCACCGCGGTCGCGGCGTACGGAGGCGACCACCTCAATTTCGGCTTCGGGTCGAACTACCTCGACCTCACGACCTCGCCGCTCTCCGCGCGCGCCGAGGTCTCGCACCGCGTCGTCCGGCCGGCGACGGTGAACCTCGGCGTGGACCTGCTCTACACGCCGTACGACGTCAGCATCCGCTTCCCGCGACCGTCGCGCCCCGGCCAGCCGGACGGCGGGCTCAACGATCCGCCGCTGACGCAGAAGGTCTCGGACGCGGTCTTCATGCCCGCGGCGTACGCCGACGCCGAGCTCGTCCCGTTCAAGGGGACGCGCATCGTCCCCGGCGTCCGCGCGGACTACACGCAGCAGATCGAGAACTGGGACATCTCTCCGCGCGTCGTCTTCCGTCAGGACCTGACCTCGACGAGCCCGCGCACGACGGTGAAGGGCGGGGTCGGCATGTACTACCAGCCGCCCGACCCGAGCGAGCTCGATCCGGTCTTCGGTCAGCCCGGCCTCAAGACGAACCGCGCCGTGCACTACGCCCTCGGCATGGAGCAGCAGGTCGGCTCCAACGTCGAGGTCTCGGTCGAGGGCTTCTACAAGTCGCTCGATCGCCTCGTCGTACAGGACTCGAAGAACTCCGGCGACGGCCGCGTGTTCGGCGCCGAGTGGCTGCTCCGCTGGCAGAACGATCCGAAGCTCTTCGGGTGGATCGCCTACACGCTGATGCGCAGCGAGCGCCGCGATTCGCCGGACGAGCTCCTCCGCCTCTACGAGTACGACCAGACGCACATCCTCACGGCGATCCTCAGCCGCGCGCTGCCCGACGGCTGGCGCGTAGGAGGGCGCTTCCGCCTCGTCTCGGGCAACCTCTACACGCCGCAGGGATACGGCGCGCTCGACGTCGATCGCGCGACCTACCAGCCGGTGAGCGCGGTGCCGCCGTTCGGCGCGCGGCTCGGCGCGTTCCACCAGCTCGACTTCCGCATCGACAAGACCCTCGACGCGAAGCCGCTCAAGCTCACGGCGTACCTCGACATCCAGAACGTCTACTTCCACCGCGCGACCGAGGGCACGTCGTACAACTTCAACTACACGCGGACCCAACCCGTGCTGGGGCTCCCGATCCTGCCCATCCTCGGCCTCCGAGGTGACCTGTGACGCGCCCGCGCGCCGGCACGCGCCTCTCGTGCCTCGCCGTCCTCGCGGCCGCCTTCGCGGTGATCGTCGGCTGCAGCAGCGACTTCGCGCCGAAGAACCAGGTCACCGGGATCCGCATCCTCGCGGCGCGCGCGGACCTCCCCTACGCGCGGCCCGGCGAGTCCGTGCGCGTCCAGGGGCTCGTCCACGACGGCCGGGCCGCGCCCGCGTCGCCGATGCGCGTCTTCTGGTTCCCGGCCCCCTGCGTCGATCCGATCGCCGGGCAGTACTACGCGTGCTTCCCGCTGTTCGAGGCGCTCTACCCGCTCGGCGTCGACCTCACGCCCTCCCTCGTCGAGGGGGACGAGGTGACGATCGCCGTCCCCGAGGACGCGCTCGCCGGCTCCGTCGCGCGGCCCGGACAAGGAGAGCGCTACGCCACCGCCTTCGTCTTCATGGTGGCGTGCGCGGGCCACGTCGAGCGCGTGGCGCGCCGCGGCGACCTCGGCCCGAACGCGCTGCCGGTCGCGTGCTTCGACGACGCCGGGCGCCGCCTCGGGGCGGACGACTTCGTCTTCGGCTTCACGCGGGTGTTCGTCTTCGAGGAGCGGCGCAACGCGATCCCCGAGCTCGACGGCGTGACGTTCGAGGGCGCCCCGGTCGATCCCGAGGTCGGCGTGGTGACCGGGACGTGCGTGAAGGACTCGAGCGGAGAGTGCAAGACGGTGAAGCTCGACGTCCGCTTCGACGACGCGGCCGCCGAGGTCGATCCCGACAACGTCGACAGCACGGGCAAGGTGGGCCGGGAGACGATCTACGTCGACTGGTTCACATCGATCGGCAAGTTCCAGACGAACCGCAAGATCCTCTTCGACGGCAACCTCGGACGGACGCCCAAGGCGGCGATCGACTTCAGCCCGCCGGCGAGCCCGGGGCGAGGCACCGTGTGGGCCGTCCTCCACGACAACCGCGGCGGCACGTCGTGGCTCGCGTTCCCCCTCACGATCGAGTGAGCCGAGCGAGCGCCGCCGAGCGCGCTCTCACCTCGGGCGCGGCCTCGACTCGAGCTTGCCGGATCGCAGCGCGAGAACTATCGAACGAGCATCGGCCGCCGGTAGCTCGTGACACACCGGCGCCGGCTCGCCATGACCGACCGCCGACGACGGCCCAGATCTCGCGCGAGGAGCGAGCTCACCAGCGCGCGACGCGCGCCCGAGGTCGGAGCGCGACACGGCGACGACGAGCCGTTCCGCATGAGCGACGAGCGCCTCCGGAGCGCGGTGGAGGCGGCCGAGGTCGGCACCTGGCACGTCGATCTTCGGACCGGGCTCGACGCGCGCGACGCGAGCCTCAACCGCATCCTCGGGCTCCCGCCCGTGGGGACCACGCAGCCGACCGACGATTTCTTCGCGCGCGTCCACGAGGACGACCGCGCGTGGGCCACCCAGGCGTTCGAGGCCGCGATCGCCGGCGACACCGAGCGGTACGACACCGAGGTCCGGATACGGCGACCGAGCGGGGAGGTGCGCTGGGTCCGCGACGTCGGCCGCGTCCGCCGCGCGCCGGACGGGGAGCCCATCTACGTGACCGGCGCCATGACCGACATCACCGAGGTCAAGGTCGCGCAGCAGGCGCTCGCCGAGAGCGCGTCGTTCTACCGGCAGACGCTGGAGTCGATCCCGGGCATGAGCTTCACGAACACCCCCGACGGCGCCTGCGACTACGTGAGCCGCCAGTGGGTCGAGTTCACCGGCGTCGAGGCGGCGGCCCAGCACGGCGACGGCTGGCTCTCCGTGCTGCACCCCGACGATCGCCGGCGCGCCTTCGAGGCCTGGCGGTCGGCGGTCGACGGCCGAGGCCAGTACGATCTCGAGTACCGCGTCCGGCGCCACGACGGCGAGTACGAGTGGTTCAAGGTCCGCGGCCGCGCGATCCGGGACACGTCGGGGAAGGTCGCGCGGTGGCACGGCACCGCCGTCAACGTGAACGACCTGAAGCAGACCGAGGCGGCGCTCCGCGAGAGCGAGGAGCGCTTCCGCACGCTCGCCGACAACATGTCCCAGCTCGCGTGGATGGCCGATCCTCGCGGCAACGTCTTCTGGTACAGCAAGCGCTGGTTCGACTTCACCGGGACGACGCCGGAGGAGATGGCCGGATGGGGCTGGACGCGGGTCCACCACCCCGATCACGTCGACCGCGTGAAGGAGCACCTCGGGCGCGCCTGGGTCGCCGGCGAGCCCTGGGAGGACACGTTCCCGCTCCGCGGCAAGGACGGGACCTACCGGTGGTTTTTGGCGCGCGCGATCCCCATCCGCGACGCGGGCGGCGACGTCGTGCGCTGGCTCGGCACGAACACGGACATCACCGAGCAGCGCGCCGCCGAGGAGGCGCTCCGCGACGCCGATCGCCGCAAGGACGAGTTCCTCGCGACGCTCGCGCACGAGCTGCGCAACCCGCTCGCGCCCATCCGCTCCGGGCTCGAGGTGCTCTCCAGAGCCCGCGACGAGGACACGCGCCGCCACGCCGTGGAGACGATCGAGCGCCAGCTCGGGCACATGGTGCGGCTCGTGGACGATCTCCTCGACGTCGCGAGGATCAGCCGCGGGCAGGTCGAGCTCCAGCACGCGCGCGTCACGCTCGACGACGTGATCGAGACCGCGGTCGAGACCAGCCGCCCGTCCATCGAGCGAGGCCGCCACGAGCTCACGATCTCCGTGCCCGGCGAGACGCTCTGGATCGACGGCGACCTGACGCGCCTCGCGCAGGTCGTCGCGAACCTCCTCGACAACGCCGCGAAGTACACGCCCGAGGGCGGGCACATCACCCTCGAGGCGCGCGCCGACCGAGGCGACGTCGTCATCCGCGTGACGGACACGGGGATCGGCATCGACGCCGCGACGCTGCCGCGGGTGTTCGAGCTCTTCACGCGCGGCGCCTCCGGCGGGGCCCGCTCGGCGGGCGGGCTCGGCATCGGCCTCTCGCTCGTCCGGAAGCTCGTCGAGATGCACGGGGGCACGGTCTCCGCGGAGAGCCGCGGCGCCGGGCTCGGAGCCACGTTCGAGCTCCGCCTGCCGCGCGCGGAGCAGGCGCCCGAGCTCGAGGAGCGCGAGAGCGAGCGCGCGGTCACCGGCGCCGCGCCGCGCCGCGTCCTCGTCGTCGACGACAACGTCGACGCCGCGGAGATGCTCTCGATGATGCTGGAGCTCCGCGGTCACGAGACGCGCACGGCTCACGACGGCCCCGCCGCGCTCACGGCGGCGACGGAGTGGACCCCCGAGGTCGTCTTCCTGGACATCGGGCTGCCGGGGATGGACGGCTACGAGGTCGCCCGCCGGCTCCGCGCCGATCCGGCGTTCGCCGGGACGGTCCTCGTCGCGCTCACCGGCTGGGGCAGCGCGGACGACAAGCGGCGCGCGCGCGAGGCCGGTCTCGACGTCCACTTGACCAAGCCCGTCGACGTCACGGACGTCGACGCGGTCGTCGCTCGGCGGCGCGGACCGACGGGCGCGCTCGAGCCGCCGGACACGGCAGAGGGCGCCGCCCGGGCGTCGACGGCGTCGCGGCCGGCCGTCGCGTAGGCGGTCGCGCCCGAGGGCGACGCCGCGGGCTCCTGGCAGCGCCGCCGTGATCGAATCGATCACTATTCGCGCGGCCGCCGCCCCGCTACGCAAGCGCCATGCGGTCTGGTCGGTCCTTCGCCGTTCTCGTGTCCCTGCTCGCGACCTTCGCGCTCCCGGCCGCGTGCGGGAGCGAGCCACGTGACGGCTTCGGGCACGAGGGCGACGGCGCGCTCGCCGGCGACGGCGGCGGCGTCCTCGACGACGACGGCGAGGCCCCGCCCGGCGAGCTGCGCGATCCCGTGACCTGCGCCGAAGCCGCCGCGGCCCGGTCGTACGTCGGGTGCGACTACTGGGCGACGCCGGGCGCGAACATCGTCCAGGACGTCTTCGACTTCACCATCGCCGTCGCCAACGTCGGCAGCGAGCCGGCGACCGTCGACGTCACCGGCGCCGGCGACCTCCGATGGCAGATCACCGTCGGCCCCGGCTCGCTCGGCAAGGTCCACCTCCCGTGGATCGCCGAGCTGAAGGGCAACGCCATCACCAGCGTCACGACCTCCGCGGTCGCGAAGGGGAGCGCGTACCACGTCGTGAGCGACCGGCCCGTCGTCGTCTACCAGTTCAGCCCGCTCCAGTTCCGCGCGCAAGGCGGCGATCCGGGGAAGAGCTGGAGCGGCTGCCGAAAGCAGCTCGGGGCCGACGACTGCTACTCGTACTCGAACGACGCGTCGCTGCTCTTGCCGTCGACCGCGATGACGGGGACCTACCGGATCATGGGATCGTACGGGTTCTCGCGGCGCCCGATCGACGAGTCGACGCAGAAGCCCGATCCGACCAAGGAGCCGCTCCCGGGCTACGCCCCCTACTTCCTCGTGACGGCCACGCGCGACGGGACCGTCGTCAACGTGAACCTCGGCCCGAAGGGCCAGGTCGCGGCGGGCGGCGGCATCCCGGCGACGGCCGCGGGCGGCGTCGTCACGTTCACGCTCGACGCCGGTGACATCGCCCAGGTCGTCTCCGGCGTCGGCCGCGACTACGACTTCAGCGGCTCGCTCCTCACCGCCGACAAGCCGGTTCAGGTCATCACCGGCGTCCCGTGCATCGACTTCCCGCTCGACGTCATCGCGTGCGACCACATCGAGGAGACGGTCTTCCCCGCGGAGACGCTCGGCAAGCACTACGTCGTGGCGATGCCGTCGGGGCCGACCGACGCCAAGGTGGGCCACGTCGTGCGCTTCTACGGGAACGTCGACGGGACGACGCTGACCTACAAGCCGCAGCGCCCGGCCGGCTGCCCGGCGACGCTCTCGGCGGGCGACGTCGTCGAGTGCGGCGAGGTGGGGATCGACTTCGAGGTCGAGGGCGATCACGCGTTCGGCGTCGGCACGTTCCTCCTCGGCGCGTCGAAGGTCGATCCGCAGTTCACCCTCCTCAAGTCGATGGGCGATCCGTCCCAGAGCTTCGCGGTGACCGTCGCGCAGTACCGGCAGAAGTACGTCTTCCTCGCGCCGACGGACTACACGGTGAGCTACGTCGACGTGATCGCGAGCGAGGGGACGAAGCTTACCCTCGACGGCGAGGACGTCTCGTCGTCGCTCGCCCCGATCGGCGGGACGGACTGGTTCGCCGCTCGGATCAAGCTCGCGCCGGTGAACGACGGCGCCCACACGCTGCTCTCGAGCAAGCCGACCGGGATCCAGGTCCTCGGCTACGGCTCGTACACGTCGTACCAGTACCCGGGCGGGTTGAACCTCGGCGAGATCGCGCCCGCGCCGGTCAAGTAGCCAAGGGCGGCGCGGTCCTGCTCCGCCAGACCCGCGCCTTGACGCGGTCGCTGACGACGTAGAACGCCGGCACCACGACGAGGCTCAGCACCGTCGAGACCGTCAACCCGCCGAGGACGGCGGCGGCCATCGGGCTCCGCGTCTCCGTCCCGGCGCCGAGCCCGAGGATCGGCGGCACGGCGGCCATCATCGTCGCGATCGTCGTCATCAGGATCGGCCGGAGGCGGAGCGGCCCGGCCTTGGCCATCGCCGCGAGCGCGTCGACGCGCTCGTGCTCGCGGACGTGCTCCGCGTACTCGACGAGGAGGATGGAGTTCTTCTTCACGATCCCCATCAGGAGGAGCAGACCGATCATGCTGAAGAGGTTCAGCGTCTTGCCCGAGACGACGAGCCCGAGGACGGCGCCGCTGACCGCCAGGGGCAGGATCGTGAGCACCGTCACCGGGTGGAGGAACGAGTTGAACTGGCTCGCGAGCACCATGTACGCGACGAGGACGCCGACGAGCATCGCGAACCAGAGGCCGCTCGTGGTCTCCTCGAGCTGCGAGGCCTGACCTCCGGCCGCGACGCGCAGCCCGATCGGCAGGTCCTTCGCGAGCTCGTGGACCCGCGCCATGGCCTCGGCCTGCGAGTGACCGGCGCCGACGTTGCCCTTGATGCTGATCGCCCGCTCGCGGTCGAGCCGGCTGATCGTCTGCAGGACCGGCTTCTCCTCCTGGGTGACGACCATCGAGAGCGGGACGAGCGCGTTGTTCGAGCCGCGCACGCGGATGAGCGAGAGGTCCTCGGGGCGCGTGCGCTGCGACGCGAGCAGGCGCATCCGGACGTCGACGCGGCGGCCGCCGGTCGAGAACTTCCCCACGGTGTTGCCGCCGACGAGCGCGCTGACCGTGCTCCCGAGCTCGCTGATGGAGACGCCCAGCTCGGTCGCGCGCCGGCGGTCTGGCGTGACCTGGAGCTCCGACGCGCCGACCTGGTAGTCCGACGTGAGGTCGGTCGCGACGCCGCTCTGCTCGAGCTCCGTCTTGAACATGTCCGCCGCCGCGACGAGCGCGTCCCAGTCGGAGCCCCGGACCGTGAAGTCGATCGGCGAGCCGCCGGACGAGACGCCGAACCCCTGCTGCGACGGGTCCTGCACCGATCCGCGGATGCCCGGGATCCCCTGGAGGTCCTTCCGGAGCGCGGCCATGAGCTCGACCGCCGACATCTTCCGCTCCTTCGGCGGGACGAGCGTGAGCGAGATCGACCCGGACGATCCGTTGAGCGACACGAGCATGCGCGAGATCTCCGGGTGCTTCGCGATCCGCTCCTCGGCCTTCGCCAGGAGCGGCTGCGCGGCGATCGGCGTCGTGCCGGCCTCGGTCGAGAGCCGGATGTTCAGCCGGCTCTGGTCCTGCGACGGGATGAACTCGGTCTTGATCCGCGTGACGAGCAGGCCCGACGCGGCGAGCACGAGGACCGAGCCGGCGAGGACCTTCACCGGGTGGCGGAGGGCCGTGCCGAGGACGCGAGCGTAGGCGCGCTCGAGCGCGCCGAAGCCGCGATCGACGAGCCGGCCGAGGGCGCTGCGTCCCTCGCGCGACGCGTTCAACATCTGAGCGCACCGCGCCGGGGCGAGGGTGATCGCCTCGAAATACGAGAGCATGACCGCGACCGAGAGCGTCACGCCGAACTGGAAGAAGAACTTGCCGATGACGCCCTTCATGAAGACGACCGGCAAGAAGATCGCGATGACGGCGAGCGTCGCCGCGAGGGCGGCGAAGGTGATCTCCTTGGTGCCCTCGGACGACGCGCGGACCTTGTCCTTGCCCATCTCCGCGTGGCGGTAGATGTTCTCCATGACCATGACGGCGTCGTCGACCACGAGGCCGACGGCGAGCGACAAGCCGAGGAGCGTGAAGGTGTTGAGCGTGAAGCCGCAGAAGTAGACGACCGCCACCGTACCGAGGAGCGACATCGGGATCGCGAGCACGACGTTCATCGTGCTCGAGAGCGAGCCGAGGAACAGCCAGCACACGAGCGCGGTCAGCGCGACCGCCATCACGAGCTCGGTCTCGAGCTCGTGGACCGCCTCCTCGATGAACACCGTGGAGTCGAAGAGGACCTCCACGTTCATCCCCTCGGGCAGCGTCCGCTGGATCTCGGCGACGCGCGCCTTGACGGCGGCGGCGACGGCGACCGCGTTCGTGCCGCGCTGCTTGAGGATGCCGAGCGTCTGCAGCGGTACGCCGTCGAGCCTGGAGATCGACGTGGAGTCCTCGAAGCCGTCTTCGACGAGCCCGACGTCCTCGAGGTAGACCGGCGCGGTCGCCGGCGCGACGACGCCGGTGCGCGCGTCGGCGGTCGCCGGCTTCCCCTTCTTCACCACGAGCTGGCGGAACTGCTCGATGTCGAGGGCCTCGCCGAGCAGCCGGACGTCGAGCGCGCGGCCGCCGGTGTCGAGCTGGCCGCCGGGGACCTCGACGTGCTCGGTCCGGATCGCGTTGATGACGTCGCTCGCGACGACGCCCTTCTCGACGAGCTTGCTCGCGTCGAGCCAGATCCGCACGTTGCGGGCCTGCGCGCCCGAGAGCGTGATCTGCCCCACCCCCTCGACCGTCTGCAGGCGCTCCTGCACCTGGTACTTGGCGACGTCCGCGAGCATCTGCTTCGAGAACGCGCCGGTGACCGCGATCTGGAGGATCGCCGCGTCGTCCGGGTTCGACTTCGAGACCGTGGCCGCCGGGACGTCCTTCGGGAGCGAGCGCTGCGCGGACGCGACACGCGCCTGGATGTCCTGGAGCGCAAGATCGACGTCGCGCGACATGTCGAACGTCGCGGTCACGCGGGCGTTCCCGGCGCGTGCCTGCGAGCTGATCTGCTTGATCCCCTCGACCTGGGAGATCGCCTGCTCGAGCGGCTCCACGAGCTCGCGCTCCACCGCGGGCGGCGACGCGCCGGGCCACTGCACGGAGACCGAGATGTTCGGGTAGTCGACGTCGGGGAACTGGCTGATGCCGATGCGCGTGAGCGCCACGATGCCGAAGAGCATCGTGCACGCCATCAGCATCCAGGCGAACACGGGGTTCTTGATCGAGACGTCGGTGATGCTCACGGCGGAGGGCTCTCCGCGCCGGCCTCTCGCCCGCCTCCGCGACGTCGCCCGGAGCCGGCCCCCGCGGGCGCGTCGCCCGGCCCGGCGTCGCCGCGGCGAGGCTCGGGCAGCGGCGCGGCGCCGGCGTCGAGCGACGTGAGCCGCGTCGCGTTGACCCGCGCCCCGGACGAGAGCGCCTCGGCGCCGCGGACGACGATCCACTCGCCGCCCTCGAGCCCCGTGCGCACCTCGACCCAGCCGTCTTTCGTGCTCATGCCGAGGGTGATGACGCGCTCCTCGGCGACGCCGTCCTCGACGACGTAGGTGACGTAGCCGTGGTCGGTCGCGCGCGTCGCGAAGCGGGGGATCACCGGCGCGTCGCGGGTCGCGCCGACGTCGACGCGCACGTCGCAGAACGAGCCCGGTCGGAGCCAGTACTTCCTCTCGGAGGAGAGGACCTCGCCCGTCACCCCGACCATGTGCGTCGTCGGGTCCGCCGCCCCGGAGACGAGCGTGAGCTTCGCCTCGAAGGTGCGCTGCGTCTCGCGCATCGTGAAGGTCGCCTTCATCCCGGGCTTGAGGCGCGGCGCCTCCTGCGGCTCGACCTGGAATCGGAGCAGCATCGGATCTTGGCGGAGGAGCGTGGCCATCACGACGCCGGCGTTCACGTACTGGCCGGTCTCGACGGTGCGCGTCTGGATGACGCCCTCGAGCGGCGCGCGGACGAACGAGTCGCGGAGGTTCAGCTCCGCGATCTTCAGGTTCTCCGCCGCGACGGCGGTGTCGGCCTTCGCCGTCAGCGTCTTCGTCCGGTAGGTCTCGAGCTCCTCGCCGGGGATGAGGCCGGGGTGCTTCTCCATCGCGCCCTCGCGGCGGTCGACCTGGCCCTCGACGTCCTTCTGCGCCGCCTGCGCCTTCTCGAGCGCGGCCTTGCTGCTGTTCACCGCGAGCCGGTAGCGCTCGGAGTCGATGACGACCAGGATGTCGCCCTTCTTCACCTCCTGTCCGTCGGAGAAGGCGACCTTGTCGACGACCCCCGCGACGCGCGAGGTGACCTGGACGCGCTCGAACGCCTCGATCGTGCCCGGCGCGTTGACGATGTAGTCGACCTTCTTCGCCTCCACCTGGATCACGTCGACCGCGAACGTCAGGCCGCCGCCGCGGCCCGCGCGCCCGCCGCCGCGAGCGCCCGCCGCCGCCGCGCCGTCCGGCGCCGGCGTCTCCCGCTTGCACGCGGCGAGGCCGGCCGTCACGGCGGAGGCCGCGACGACGACCGCGAACGCGGCGCGCGCCCGCTTCACTTGACCGCTCCGTCGTCGACCGGCCCGAGGCCGAGCGCGTAGCGCAGCTCGAGGTACGCCTGCTCCATCGAGAGCTTCGCCGAGGCGCGCGTCACCTCCGCGTCGTAGCGACGCGCCGTCGCGTCCGTGAGCTCGATCGCCCGGGCGAGGCCCTGCCGGTAGAGGATCTCCGTCTCTTCGGAGCTCTTCTCGGCCGCCGCGATCGCCTCGTCGGCGATCCGGAACGCCTCGCGCGCCGCCTTCAGCGAGACGAGCGCCACGCGGATCTCGTTGTCGATGGTCCGACGCAGGTAGCTCTCCTCGAGCGCCTGGCTCTCCGCCTGCGCCACCCGCGCGCGGCGGTCGGCGTAGCGAAAGCCGGCGTCGAAGATGTTCCACTGCAGGTTCAAGGTCGCGCTCTCCTCGTGCGCGCGCTCGGTCGGGAGCGGGTCCGGCAACACGCGGACCTGCGCCGAGGCCGAGAGCGTCGGGAAGAGGCGGTAGAGCGGCTCCTTCGCCGACGCGCGCATCGCCTCGGTCCTCTCGTGCGCGGCGCGGAGGTCCGGCCGGCGGTCGAGCGCGGCCCGCACCTGGTCGTCGGGGTTCGTCTCGAAGCTCTCCGCCGCGCGCGTCGTCCGGTCGGGCGGCGCGAGGGCCGGCGGCCCTCCGATCGTCGACGGCGCGATCGGGCGGCCCATGAGGAACGCGAGGCCGAGGTACGCCGTGCCGACCCGCCCCTCGGCGGTCGCGACCTCGCGCGCCGCGCTGGCGAGCTCGAGCGTCGCGCGCGTCGCGTCGTTGACGCTCGCGAGGCCGGCCGCCGCGCGGGCCTCGGCGTTCTGGAGGTTCGCCTGGGCGCGCTCGAGGCGCTGCGCGGCCGCGTCGAACACGCGCTCGGCGGCGAGCGTCTGCATGAACGCGCGCGCGGTGTCGAACGCGACGGAGCGCTTCTCCTGGACCGCCGTCCAGCGCTCCGACTCGAGCTGATGGCTCGCCTGCGAGTACGCCGGGAACGCGCTCGCGGCGAGGATCGGCTGGGAGAGCGTGATGGTCCCGCTCGACGTCGTGTTCCTCCCGCTGCGGTCTTCGCGGAGCCGGAACTGCCCCATGCCGCCGGCGGTCAGCGTCGGAAAGAACGCGCCGCGCGCGCGGTCGAGCTGGCCCTCGGCCTGGTCGACGCGGAGCGGCGCGCGCCGAGAGCGCTCGTTGTTGTCGAGCGCGGCGCGGACCGCCTGCTCGAGGCGGAGGGCCTCCTCGGCGTGCGCGCTGTGCGAGAGGAGCATGCCGGTGACCACGATCGCGGGCACGACGTTGAGGCGCATCGCGCGTGAATGGTCGGCGGTGCCGGCGCTCGACACAACGCGCTTGTCGGGCCTTCCGACCAGCCGGCGCCGGCCCATGACCGACCGCGGAACTCTGCCGACGACGAGGCCGGCCCCCGGGGCTCGGAGCTCGGGCGCTCGCCGGGGCCGGAGCGCCCGCTACGCCGGCCGCGGCGCGCGGCGCCGCGCGAGCGCGCAGCCGAGGAAGACGAGGCCGCCGAGCACGACGGCCTCGGCGGGGTGGGCGGAGCCGCCCTGCGCGCACCCGGCCGACGCCGGCTCGGCCGCGGCCCCGGAGCTCGGCGGGTAGACCGTGCAGACGGCCCTCCGGTCGTCCTCCGAGAGGCCGCGCGCGACGTCCGTGCTCTGACCGCATCGATCGGCGGAGGCGCAGTAGCGCGCCACCATGATCGAGTCGGGATCGTTGCTGTGCGCGAGGCCGATGTAGTGCCCCACCTCGTGGGTCACCACCGCCTGGAGATCGATCTTCGTCGAGCCCTCGTCGTCGCTCAGCCGGAAGTCCGTGTCCGCGGTGTTGATCTCGATGTCGGCGTAGTCGATCGTGCCCGACGTCTTGCCGTAGATCTGCGTCGTGAGCGCGAGCGACTCCTCCGCGTCGTCGTGAGGCCACTCGTCGTCGCGGAAGAAGATGCCGAACTTGTCGGCCGCCTCCTTCTTGCCGAGCGGCTTGTTCCGCTTGATGTCGCTGCCCTCGCGGAAGCGAAGCGACGTGCGCCCGCGCGCGCACTCGACGTTCTCCCACGCGTCGAAGGCGTTGCGGACCGCCGTGCGCGCGCCCGAGGGATCGAGCTTGCTCGAGACGTCGCCGTGGAAGCGATAGACGATCGGCAGCTCGCTCCACTTGATCGGGACTCCGTCGCGGACGCACCCGTTCTCGTTGCGCCGGCACTCGTCGTCCGGGTTGTTCGGGTCGCACGTCGTGGTGCGGCAGAACGCGGAGGCGTCGCGCGCGACGACGAGGCAGAGCGCCGACACGAGGACGGCCGAGGACGCGCGTGACTTGGGCATTACGAGAAGCTCGAGACGAAGTGCATCGAGCATACCGCGAGACGCCGACGCGCGCCGGCGGTCGTCCCCGCGCGATTTCGCCGCGCGCGCCGGGCGCGGTGTCTTCTCCCACCTCGACTCAGGTTTGGGCATCCCGGACGACGCGATCCATGACGCCTCCGATCACCGGCCGTTCGCTCGCGAGCCCTCGCGACGTCGCGCGGGCTCGCGCCCCGCCATCGCGAGCGCGCGCGAGGATGTCGGAGTCCGCCGCTCGACGCGCACCTTTGAGGTGACTTTCGCCTCGTCAAATCGACGGAAGATCCGTGATTGCATACACATACGGCGGATGAGCGGCGAGGAGCGATGGTCGCGCGGCCCGATCGATGCAGTGGCCTCCGCCACATGGCCTCGCTCCGTCACGCCGCGTGGATGCTGCTCCCGCTCTTCGCCGCCGCCTGCTCGGGCGCGGACGACGAGCTCGACGCCGTCGAGGACCACCACGCCCACGAGGCCGACGAGGAGAACGTCGGGACGGTCTCGAGCGAGCTCACCGCGTCGTCTCCCGTCTCCGCGGCCGTCTCCGGGAGCTGCTCGACCACGTCGGTGAAGGAGCTCTCGCTGCAGCTCGTGCAGGAGATCCAGTGCCTGAAGCCGGGGTCGATGAAGCGCATCGACGGCACCGCCGGCCTCGCCCTCGGCGCCGCCGTCTTCCCCTATCTCCAGACCCCCGCGGCCAACGCGCTCATCGCCGCGCAGAAGGCCCGCGGCGTCACCCTCTCGATCAACTCCGGCCTCCGCGCGCTCCCGCAGCAGTACCTGCTCTACCGCTGGTACCAGACGAAGCGCTGCGGCATCGGCCTCGCCGCCAAGCCCGGGACGAGCAACCACGAGTCCGGCATCGCCGTCGACATCTCGAACAACGCCGCGTGGCGCTCGGCGATGACCAGCAAGGGCTTCCGCTGGCTGGGCTCGAGCGACCCCGTGCACTTCGACTTCCGCGGCGGCGGCACGGTCGCCATGAGCGGCCTCTCGGTCCGGGCCTTCCAGCGCCTGTGGAACCGGAACAACCCCAACGACAAGATCGCCGAGGACGGCGCGTACGGACCGCAGACCGAGGCGCGGCTCGCGAAGTCGCCGGTCGGAGGCTTCGCGAAGGGCGCGTCCTGCGCGCAGACGATGTCCGGGTCCATGGACGACTTCCCCGAGGAGGGCCTGGACGACGAGCAGGGCCTGGACGACGAGCAGGAGCCGGACGCGATCCCCGACGCCACCGAACCGGCGATCGACGGCCCCTGGGCCCCCTCCGCCGCCGCCGACGAAGAGCGCACGACGGCCAGCGCGACCCTCGACGTCCCGACGGCGCCCGGCGCCGAGCAGGGCTGCGCTGTGTCGCCGGGCGCGAACGCCCGCGGCTCGCTCCTGGCGGCCTTCGGGCTCGGCCTCGCCGGCGCCGGCCTCGCCCGGCGCCGACGGCGCTGAGCTACTTCTTCTTCCGGTACGCGACGGGGATCACGAACCGCACGGCGGTGAGATCCTCGCTGATCTTCACCTGCTTGTTGTCCGTGAGGGTGAGCGTCCGCCCCGCCGTGAGGACCGCCCGCTCGGTGAGCTCCGGATCGAGCTTGATGCCGGTCGCCGTCGCCTTCGGGTAGACGATCCAGACGGCGCCGTCGGGCACGATCGTCTCCTTGATCGCCGGCAGCTTCTCGAGGTCCTTCTTGGCGTTCGCCGCGAGGAAGACGACGTCGAAGCCCTTGCCGCGCGCGCTCTTCGCGACCTTGGCCCCCGACGCTTCGATGTCCGCGCGGAGGTCGGCGTCCAGCTTGCCGGCGACGCAGACCTTCTTCGTCGCGTCCAGGCCGAGCTTCTCGACGAGCGCGCGGGGGTTCTTGATCTTCTCGCGCCAGACCTCGGCCTTGGGCCCGAGCTCGAGCAGGACGAGACCGCGCGGAGTCTTCAGCTCGAGCCATCCGGAGCTCGCCTCGACGGAGAACATCTCGGCGAACGGGATCGTCATCGTCGCGCCGCCGCGGAAGACGAGCGAGTCGGACTCGAGAAGGGCGGTGACGTCGATGATGCGACCGTCCAAACGCAGCTGCGTGTTGATCTCCTGGCCCACGTGGTGCCTCCCTCCCCGCCATCCTATCCGACCTTCGCGTCGCGCGTTCGGCGTTGCGCGCCCGATCGGTCGACCCTAGAACCTCCGGCGGATGACCGCCCTCACGGCGCACAGGCTGCATTTCGCCTTCAGCATCGTCTACCACTATCTCTTCCCTCAGCTCACGATGGGCCTCGGCCTCCTCATCGTGATCCTGAAGGTGAAGAGCGTCCGCGGGGACGCGGTCGCGGGCGACGCGGCGCGGTTCTGGGGGCGCGTCTTCGGGCTGACGTTCGTGATGGGCGTGGTCACCGGGATCCCGCTGGAGTTCCAGATCGGCGCCGGCTGGTCGAGGTTCGCCCACGCGACCGGCGGCGTCATCGGACAGACGCTCGCGATGGAGGGCGTCATCGCGTTCTTCCTCGAGTCGACCTTCCTCTACTTGTTCCTCTTCGGCGAGAAGTGGATGGCGCCGCGGACGCACCTGGCGATGGCCGTGGTCGTGATGGCCGGCTCGTGGCTCTCCGGTTACTTCATCGTCACGACCAACGCGTTCATGCAGCACCCCGTCGGCCACGTCGTCGGCGACGACGGCGTCGTCCGCCTGGCGAGCCTCGCCGACTACCTCGGCAACCCGTGGGCGTGGGTTCAGTACAGCCACACGATGACCGGCTCGGTCGTGACGGCGTCCTTCGTGATGGCCGCGGCCGGCGCGTTCTACCTGCTCCAGGGGCGACACGTGGAGCACGCGAAGACCTTCCTGCGGGTCGGCGTCGGCGTCGGCGTCGTCGCGTCGATCATGATGGCGCTGCCCACCGGTGATCTCCACGCGCGCCTCCTCGCGAAGCACCAGCCGATCACGTTCGCCGCGATGGAGGGCCACTTCCACACCGAGGACGGCGCCGCGCTCACGCTCATCGGTCAACCCGACGTCGAGCAGCTCAGGGTCGACAACCCGATCCGGATACCGCGCGCGCTGAGCTTCATGACCCACCAGCGCTGGGACGCGCGGATCGAGGGCCTCACGTCGTTCGACCGGGACGAGTGGCCGGACAACGTCCCGCTCCTCTACTACGCGTACCACGTGATGGTGGGCCTCGGGACCATCTTCATCGCGCTCATGGGGACGAGCGCCGCGCTCCTCCGCAAGGGGCGCCTCTTCGGCCCGCGCGCCCGCCCGCTCCTCTGGGCGCTGATGCTCGCCTCGCCGCTCCCTTACGTCGCGAACACGGCCGGGTGGATGACCGCGGAGCTCGGACGGCAGCCGTGGCTCGTCTACGGGATCATGCGGACCGAGAAGGGATACTCGGCGAACGTGTCGGCCGGCAACGCGCTCTTCACGCTCCTCGGCTTCATGGGGATCTACGTCCTGCTCTCGCTGCTGTTCGCGTTCGTCGCGTACCGCATCGTCTCCGACGGACCGAAGCCGCTCGCGACGTCGCCCCCGTCCGCCGCGAACGGAGAGCCGAGCGAGGGGCACGCCTGATGGTCGACCTCTGGTTCGTCCTCGTCTGCGCGATGTTCGCGGCCTACGTCGTGCTCGACGGCTACGACCTCGGCGCCGGGGTCGTCTCGCCGTTCGTCGCGAGGAGCGACGCCGAGCGCCGCGCCGTGCTCCACACGATCCTCCCCTACTGGGACGGCAACGAGGTGTACCTCGTCGCCGGCGGGGCGACGCTCTACCTCGCCTTCCCTCGCCTCTTTCCGGCGTTCGTGAGCGGCTTCTACCTGCCCGTGATGATCGTGCTCTGGCTCCTCATCGGGCGCGGGCTCGGGATCGAGATGCGGCACAAGCTCGACCAGCCGCTGTGGAACCAGCTCTGGGACGGCGTGTTCTTCGTCTCGAGCGCGCTGCTCGTCCTCTTCTTCGGCGCGGCGCTGGGCAACGTCGTCCGCGGCGTCTCCGTCGACGAGCGCGGCGACTTCTTCGCGCCGCTCTGGACGACCTTCCGCGCGGGCGACGACGTCGGGATCCTGGACTGGTACACGCTGCTCGTCGGCGCGACGGCGGTGGTGCTCCTCGCTCGCCACGGCGCGCTCCGGCTGCGGGCCCGCGCCGACGACGCCGACGACGCGGCGCGCCGCGTGGGCGCCCGCGCGGCTCGGCTCGCCGGGCTCCTGGTCGCGCCGAGCGTCGCGCTCGCGGTCGTCGCCACGCTCGCGACGTTCGCCGTACAGCCGAACATCGCTCGGAGCCTGCGCGAGCGGCCGTACGAAGGCGTCTTCGCGCTCGTGGCGGCCGGCGGCCTGGCCTCCTCCGCGCTCGCCGCGCGTCGCGGGCGCTTCGGACGCGCGTTCCACGGCTCGTCGGCGGCGCTCGTCGGCCTCTTCGGCTGCGCTTGCGTCGCCATCCATCCCTACGGGCTCGTCGCGCGCGATCCGGGGCGGAGCGTGCTCCTGGCGGACGCCGCCGCGTCGCCGTACGCGCTCGGCGTGGGGCTCGCGTGGTGGCTGCCCGGCATGGCGGCGGTCGTGGGTTACTCGGTGTACGCCCACCGCCGCCTCCTCGATCGCGGGACGGCGCCGCGAGCGCCGCGCTCGTCTCGCGGTTGAGGTCGGGCGAGGCGCACGGCGCTGGGAGTTGCGGTAACATCCGGGGGTGTTGGACAGACGCGCCGACAGCGCGCCGGAGGCCTCCGAACGCGCCTGGGTGTTCGACGCCGTCGCCGGCATCAGCGACGCGCTGATCATCGTCGACGAGCGCGCGCGCCTGGTCTACCGCAACCCGGCGGCGGAGCGACTGATCGGGCTCCGGGGGCTCGTCGCCGACCCGCTCGAGTGGAGCAAGAACCACGGTCTCTTCCTCCCCGACGAACGGACGGCCTTCCCCCCCGACGAGGTCCCGCTCTTCCGCGCGCTCCACAACGGCGAGGACGTCCGCGACGTCGGGATGTTCGTGCGGAACCACGCGGTCCCCGGCGGGATCCACATCCTCGTCAGCGCGACGCCGCTCCGTGACTCGGCGGGGCGCATCCGCGGCGGAGCCTGCATTCTCCGAGACGTCTCGGTGACCCGACAGCAGGAGGCGCAGCTCCGCGAGGGCGTCCGGCAGAAGAAGGCGATCCTCGACAACCTCCCGGACATGGCGTGGCTCAAGGACGAGCGCGGGCGCTACCTGCTCGTGAACCAGCCGCTCGCCACCTACGCCGGGCGCACCTCGCCCGACGACGTCGTCGGCCTCCACGACGACGACCTGTGGCCGGAGGACCTCGCCACGCGCTACCGCGCGGACGACGAGGAGGTCATGCGGACGCGCCTCCACAAGCGCCTGGAGGAGCCCTTCGTCGACGCGACGGGCCAGCGCCTCTGGCTCGAGACCTTCAAGACGTGCATCGTCGACGACGAGGGCAAGGTCATCGGCACGACCGGGGTCGCGCGCGACATCACGGAGCGCAAGCAGATCGAAGAGGCGATGCGCTCGACGAACGACGAGCTCGAGCGCCGCGTCCTCGCGCGCACCGCCGAGCTCGCCGAGGCGCAGGAGAACCTCGTCCGCCAGGAGCGCCTCGCGGTGCTCGGCCAGCTCGCCGGCGGCGTCGCGCATCAGATCCGCAACCCGCTCGCCGCGATCATGAACGCGAGCTACGTGCTGAAGCGGCACCTCTCCCCGGACCAGCATCAGAACGTCGAAGACGCCATCCGGATCATCCACGACGAGGTCCGGCACGCGAACATCATCATCACGGGCCTGCTCGACTACGCGCGCGTCCGCACGCCCGACCGTCACCCCGCGTCGATCGTCGATCTGCTCGAGCGCATCCTCGACTCCGACTGGATCCCGCCCAACGTGCGCGTCGTGCGCGTGCTCCCGACCGTGGACGCGGTCGTGAGCGAGGTCGACGCCGATCAGCTCCAGGGCGCCATCGCCAACCTCGTGCGCAACGCCGTCGACGCCATGCCCGACGGCGGCGAGCTCTCGATGGAGCTCCAGCTGGCCGACGACGAGATCGTGATCACGGTCAGCGACACGGGCGTCGGGATCAGCCCGCAGGTGCGCGCGCACCTGTTCGAGCCCCTCCACAGCACGAAGCCGATGGGGATCGGGCTCGGCCTCGTCACCGCGCGACGCTTCATCGAGGCGCACGGCGGCAGGATCGCGTGCGTCGACGTGCCGAGCGGCGCGCGCTTCCAGATCCGCCTGCCGGCGAGCTGACCGGGGCGCTCAGCTCGCCGGCCACACCCGGCGGAGGTACCGCTCGGGATCGCTCGGATCCCATTGGCGGCGGTAGCCGAGCGAGACCTCGTGGAACACGACGCCGTCGAGCTCGCGCCGCTGGCGGATGTGGAGGTGCCCGAACACGACGGCCTTCGCGCGGAAGCGGACGTGCCAGTCTTCGGTCAGGCGCGTGCCGCACCAGAGCGAGAAGCGCGGGACGAGCGGGAGCCGCGCGTGCTCGCGGCGGAGCGGGAAGTGGTTGACGAGGATGGTCGAGACGTCCGGCGGCAGCGCCGCGAGCCGCGCCTCGGTCGCGCGCACGCGCGACGCGCACCACGCGCCGCGGCTCGGGTGGGGATCGGGGTGGAGGACGTACTCGTCGGTGCAGACGATCCCGTGCTCGGCCGCCCACGCGAGCGCGCCCTCGGCCGGGACGTCGTCGGGGCGGAACGAGTAGTCGTAGAGGAGGAAGAGCGGCGCGACGACGATCGGCGGGCCGTCGCCGGGCCATCGCTCGTACGGATCCTCCGGAGACAGGACGCCGTAGCGCCGGCACGTGTCGACGAGCCGCTGGTAGCGCTCCTCTCCGCGCGGACCGTCCTTCTCGACGGTCCAGAGCTCGTGGTTGCCGGGGACCCACACGAGGCGCTCGAACTTCGGCGCGAGCGTCTCGAAGACGAGCTCGAGGTCCTTCTCCGACTCGCCGAGATCGCCGCCGAGCACGAGCCAGTCGGGCGTCTTCGCGGGGCGCGCGCGCGCGATCTCCTCGATGAACCGCCGGTTCTGGGGCTGGCGAACGTGGAGGTCGCTGACGGCCAGGAGGGAACGGGCCACCGCGCCTCCGCCCGGCTCAGCCGCGGCGGCGACGGCGCGCGCCCGCCGTCACGAGCGCGCCGAGGACCAGCGCCAGCACCGACGAGCTCGAGGCGCCGGAGGACGTCGCGCAGCCGGTCGTCGTCGTGGTGCGGGTGGTGGTCGCCGCCGCCTCGACCTCGCCCTCGGGCGCGGCGTCGTCGCCCCCCGCCTGGATGCCGGAGTCCGCGCACTCCGTCGTGCACTTGCTCTTCGCGCACTCGGCGAGCTTCTTGCGCGCGGCGTTCTTGGCGCACGCCGGATCGGCGTCGCCCTCCTTCAGGCAGACGTAGCACTGGCCGTCGGCGGCGCAGTCCGTCTCCTCCTGGCAGCACGACGCCTCGACGCACTTCGCGCAGTCGCCGGGGTCCATCTTGTAGCCGCACTTCGGCACGCCGCGGCACGAGCTCGAGCCCTTGCACTGGTCGGCGCACGCGCGCCCGCAGACGCAGTTGGCGGCGGCGTAGAACGGGCCCTCGGCCAGGGGGTACGTGGCGAAGCAGGACGTCGCGCTCTTCCCGCTCGAGAGGCACTCGTAGTAGCCCCTGCAATCCTTGTCGGCGAGGCACGACGCGCTCATCGCGGCGCACTCCTGCTTCCCCGAGTTGGCGATCTTCTCGCAGAGGGCGCAGCTGTCGGCCGGGAGGCTCTTGGTCAGCTCCTGCTCGTAGAAGTCGAGCGCCGCGGTCACGCGTCCGCTGTACCCGCGGCCGTTGCAGTCGCCCTGGACGTACGAGTGGATGCCGACGACCCGCTGGTTCGAGCCGGAGCCGAGGAGCACGGGGCCGCCGCTGTCGCCCTGGCAGATCCCCTGGGTCCGCATGTCGTACCCGAGGCGCGTGGCCGTGACCTCGTCGACGGTCTTCGTCACCATGCGGCGCTGCGTGTTCTGGTCGTCGGGCGACGTCGGCTCGACGAGCGAGGTCCGCCCGAAGCCCACGCTCGTCACGGACGTCTGACGGGCGACGACGCCGTCCGGCGCGCTCGTCAGGGGGATCACCGGCGTCGACTCGTCCACGCCGGCGATGCGCACCATCGCGAAGTCGTAGGTGAGCCGCTGCGGCGAGTAGCGGGGGTCGGCCTCGAAGTCGATCACGCTGTAGCGAATGGCGTCGGGCGACGAGAAGTCCTGCGCCTGCACGACGATCGCCGGCGGGACCTCCACGCAGTGCGCCGCGGTCGCGACCCAGCCGATGCCGCGCTGCACGTCCTTCTTCACGATCGTGCCGGAGCACAGGCCGCCCTGGCTGCCCTGCGCGAGGATCAGCGCGACGACCGCGGGGTGCGCGGTGTCGAGCGAGCCGTTGATCACCGCGCTCGACGCGCGGCCGACGTTCTCGTCCCTCGCGCTCTCGGTGCCGGGGACCCCCGCGGGCTCCATCGAGCACGCGACACCGAGGGCGAAGAAGGGGACCCATCGCACAACCGAAAGCCGCATCGTCACCTCTACCGAACGCAAGGCGTGGCGCCACGTGACTCACGCGGCCTCTCCCGAGCGACGGGCTCCCCAGTATACGGCGACGGCGCCCGAATGCCGCCTCCGCGTCGCCCGCGCGGCGCCGGTCTGGAATTTTCGGCTCTCGCCGGACGCCGCCGAGCGCGCTCGGGCCGCGTCCGAGCCGGCGCCGGTCGACCGCGTCACCTCGCGCGAGCGTCCCGTCGCGGGCATCGCGTAGACTGGACGCGTGGAGCAGGCCGCCGCCCTCGGGTCCCTGTGCCTGACCGTGACGCTCGTCGTGACGCGGCCCGCGGTCGGTCGCTTCGGCCGCCTGAACCCGGTGGCGGGGGCCGTCCCCGGCGTCGTCGTGATGCTGATCGCCGGGGTGCTGGCGCCGGAGGACCTCGTCCGCGCGGCGTCGATCCTCTGGCGCCCGCTCGTCACGATCGCGTCGGTGATGGCGATGACGTCGATCGCGCACCGGCTCGGCATCTTCGATCGCGTGGCCCGCGGCATCGAGCTCCAGGCGCGCGGCCCCGTGCCCCGCGCCTTCACCGCGGTCTATGCGATCGGCGCCGTCACGGCCGCCCTGTTCAACAACGACGCCGCGGTGCTCCTCCTGACGCCCATCGTCGTCCCCTTGATCCAGCGCCTCTATCCGCGCAGGCGCGCCCTCGCGACGCCGTTCGCGTTCGCCGTCTTCATGTCCGCGGGGGTCGCTCCGCTGTGCACGTCGAACCCGATGAACCTCGTCGTCGCGGAGACGGCGGGCATTCGCTTCAACGCCTACGCCGTCCGGATGGTCCCGGTCGCGCTCGTCGGCTCCCTCTGCACCTACGTCATGCTGCGCGTCGTGTTCCGGAAGCTGCTCGAGGACGACGTCCCCGCGCGTGGCCGCGAGCAGGGCCCGCTCGCCGCGATGGGGACCGGCGCGCGCTCGGTGCTCGTCGTCGTCGGGGCGATGTTCGCCTCGTACCCGATCCTCTCGTACTTCGACGCTCCGGTGTGGATCGCGGCGCTCACCGGCGCCGTGCTCGTCTGCGGCATCGGCCTCCGCGAGGCGCGGATCACGAGCGCGCACGTCGTACAGGGCGTGGCCTGGGACATCCTCGCCTTCCTCTTCCTCATCTTCGTGACCGCGCTCGGCCTCGAGAACATCGGCGTGACCGCGACGATGGGAGACCTCTACGCCGCCGCCCCCGCCGAGGGGCCCGGCGGCATCGCGCTGGTCGGCGGCGTCTCCTCGCTGGGCTCCGCGGTCCTCAACAACCACCCGATGGCGGCCCTCAACGCGCTCGCGATGCGCTCGATCGAAGGCGACAACCGCTGGCTCACGCTCGCGGCGCTGGTCGGCGGCGACCTCGGACCGCGCCTGTTGCCGATGGGCTCCCTCGCGGGCCTCTTGTGGATCGAGATGACGCGGCGGCTGAACGTCGAGATCAAGACGTGGGACTTCGTGCGCACCGGCTTCTTCGTCACGATGCCGGCGCTGGCGGTGTCGCTGGCCGTGCTCTGGCTCGAGACGTTCTTGCTCCCTTGACGACCGCGGCGCGCCGGGCGCCCGCGGCTCAGCGGAGGAGCCTCAGGCCGACGAGCCACGCGGTGCCGATGGCGGTCGTGACGACGGCGACGGGGACACCGGCGCGCAGGTACTCGACGAAGCCGAGGCCGCCCACCTTCTGGCTCTTCTCGGAGACGATGACGTTCGCGACCGAGCCGAGCAGCGTGAGGTTGCCGGCGAACGTCGACGCCATCGCGAGCAGCTCCCAGGCGAGGAGCGGATCGGGCATGCGCGCCATCTCGTCCTGCACGAGCAGGATGAACGGCACGTTGGTGACGACGTTGCTCCCGATCATGAAGAACGCCGCCGCGCGCGCGTAGGACAGGTGCCCCAGCGAGGGCGTGAAGAGCGGGACGCGGTCGAACAACGCCGCCACGACGCCGCTCCGCGCGAGCGCGTCGACGGCGATGAAGAGACCGCCGAAGAAGAGGAGGATCGACCAGTCGACGCGCGCCCAGACCTTCTCCGCCGGCACGCGGTGGAGGAGCAAGAGGAGCACGAAGCCGCCGAGCGCCGTGAACGCGAGGCTCCCGCCGCCCGAATAGACGACGACCGTCCCGACGATGACGGCCAGCGTGAGGCCCGTCCGCCACGTGAAGAGGGGGCCCTCGACCTCGGGTCCGCTCGCGAGCTCGCCGACGAGATCGGCGCGGTAGAGCCACGCGAGGATCGCGTGATTGGCCGCGAGGCCGAGGACGGCGACCGGCCCCACGTGGACGAGGAACGTCGCGAAGTCGAGCTCGCCGAGGCTCGCGCAGAGCATGTTCTGCGGGTTCCCGACGAGCGTGGCGACGCTGCCGGTGTTGGCGCCGGTCGCGAGCGCGAGGAGGAACGGCAGCCTCGGCAGCCTCCACCGCTCGATGAGCTCGACGACGAGCGGCGCCGCGAGGACGCACACGGCGTCGTTCGTCACGAACGCGGAGAGACCGCCCGCGCCCCAGACGATCGCCGCGAGCAGACGGCGGCGCGTCCGCGCGACAAGGACGAGCCGCGGGACGGCGCGCTCGAGGAAGCCGTCGATCGAGAGGAAGGCGCCCATCCCCATGACCGCGAAGAGCAGCGTGAGCGTGCTCTTGTCGACCGCGGCGCCCGCGTCGGTCGCGGAGACGGCGCCGAGCGCGACCGCGAGCACGGCGCCGACGAGCGCCCCCGAGGGCCGATCGATCGGCAGCCACCGGAGACGCCGCCCGGCGACCAGCGCGTAGGTCACGGCGAAGACGACGAGCCCCTTCCACACGAGGGCCGAGGGTATGGCACGGCTCCCGCGCCGCGTACATCGCGTCGGGCGAGCCCTCGGGAGCGCGTGCGTTGCGACGTCGCGTTCGACGACGAGCTCGGGCGTGGCGTCGACGTTGCACGTCGGCTCGCCATGCGCTCCCTCCGCCGCCACCTCTCCCTCCTCGTCCTCGTCTTCACGACCGGGCTCGCATGCTCGAGCTCGCGCGAGCCGCCGCCCGCGCCGGGCACGAGCGACGTCGGCGGGGGCGGCGGGGGCGGCGGGGGCGGCGCGGTCGACGACACGACGCCACCGGCTCCTCCGGGCGGTCCGGACACGGGCGACACGCCCGCGCCGTCCGACCCGGGGACCACGCACCCCCCGCTCTTCGTCGGGCGCTTCGACACGACCGATCCCGCGGGCCCGAAGGCCGCGTGGCCGGGCGCGCGGATCCTCGCGCGCTTCGAGGGGACCGCGGTGTCCGTCGAGCTGAGCGATTTTGCCGAGCCGTGGATGGATGGCACACCGAGCTACTGGGAGGTGTCGATCGACCACGGTCCGTGGACGCCGATCGCGATGACGCCCGACAACCGGCCGCACGTCTACGAGCTCGCGAAGGACCTCCCCGCCGCGGCGCACGAGGTCGAGCTGTTCAAGCGGAGCGAGACCCAGACGGGGATCACCCAGTTTTTCGGCTTCGACTTCCACGGAGGCAAATCGCTCCCGCCGCCCGAGCGCCAGAAGAGGAAGATCGAAGTGATGGGCGACTCGCAGGCGTCGGGCTTCGGGATCGAGATGCTGAACGCGCCGGACCTGAACTGCCCGGGGGCGAACCACAGCGGGACGTACCAGAACTTCCGCAAGGCCTGGGGCTCGCTCCTCGGGACGAGGTTCGACGCCGAGGTCCACGGGATCGTCTACTCGGGCAAGGGCCTCCTCAAGAACGTCTGGCCGACCGACACCGACCCGCTCGTCGACTACTACCCGCGCACGAACCCGAACCCCGCGATCGCCCAGAGCGCGCAGCTCTTCGACCTGAGCTCCTGGGTCCCGGACGTGATCGTCCTCACGCAGGGATCCGTCGACTTCGGCTCCGGCGTGTCCGACGGCGAGTTCCGAGCGGCCTACCGCCGGTTCGTCGTCGACACGCTGCGCGCGCGCGGCCCGAACACGCACATCTTCATGAGCGTGCTGGGCATGGGCGGACGCGGGACGATCGACGACGTCGGCCGGCAGATCGTCGCCGAGCGCGCCGCGGTCGGCGACGACAAGATGCACGTCTTCGTCGCCGAGCCGTACACGTACGACGAGATGACCGCGTGCAACAGCCACGGGACGCCGGCGTGGCACCAGCGCATCGCCGACGCGCTCGCGGCGGAGATCCAGCGCGCCGTCGGCTGGCAGTGACGGCGCTCGCGCGACGGCCGCGCTGGCCGCGCCCGGAGCGGGGACGCCGGCGCGTCCCGTGCCGCGCCCGGGCGCCGACCGCGCTATGATCGGGGGATGCCGATCGCCGACGTGCTCCGCCGCCGCCTCCGCGCGGCGCAAGGCCAGGAGCCGTGCGATCTCGTCCTCCGCGACGTGCGCTGGCTCGACGTCTTCTCCTGCGAGTTCGTCTCCGGCGACGTCGCGATCAAGGACGGCGCCGTGGTCGGGCTCGCGCCGGGCCTCCGCGGCGCGCGCGAGCTCGACGGCCGGGGCGCGCACGTCGTGCCCGGCTTCATCGACGCGCACGTCCACCTCGAGAGCTCGCTCCTCGTCCCGGAGAGCTTCCAGCGCGCCGTCCTCCCGCGCGGCACGACCACGGCGGTGTGCGACCCGCACGAGCTCGCGAACGTCCTCGGCGTCCCCGGCATCCAGTTCTTCCTCGACGCCGCCGAGCGCATGACCTCCGGCGCCGGGCTCGACCTGCGCGTCATGGTGAGCTCCTGCGTGCCCGCGACGAGCTTCGAGACCAACGGCGCGGGCGTGCTCGACGCGACGATGCTCGCGCCGCTCCTTACCCACCCGAAGACGCTCGGGCTCGCCGAGGTGATGAACGTCCCCGGCGTCCTCTCGGGGGATCCGCTCGTCCTCGACAAGCTCGCCGCGTTCGACGGCCGGCCGCTCGACGGGCACGCGCCGCTCGTCCGCGGGCAGGCGCTCTCGGCCTACGCGTGCGCGGGCATCACGAGCTGCCACGAGAGCTCGGAGCTCGGCGAGGCCCGGGAGAAGCTCCGGAACGGGATCGCCGTCTGGATCCGCGAGGGCAGCGTGGCCAAGGACCTCGACGCGCTCGCGCCCCTCCTCACGCTCGCGACCTCGACCAGCGTAGGCTTCTGCACGGACGATCGGAACCCGCTCGACATCGCCCACGAGGGCCACCTCGACTGGCTGATCCGCTCGGCGATCGCGAAGGGCGTGCCGGCCGAGGTCGCGTACCGCGCGGCCTCGTGGTCGGTCGCGCGCCACTACGGGCTCGCCGGTCCCGCGCGCGGCGCCGAGCGCGTCGGGGCGATCGCGCCGGGCTTCCGCGCGGATCTCGTCCTGCTCGACGACCTCGCGACGTGCGCGGTCCGGGACGTCCTCGTCGCGGGCCGGCTCGTGCGGGAGCTCGAGCTGCCGCGCCCCTCCTTCGAGGCGCCGCCGAACACGATCCGCGCCGCGATCCCGGAGGCGCGCGATCTCGAGGGGCCCGCCGGCATGGTCCACGTCATCGACGTGCGCGCCGGGCGCATCCTGACCGATCGCCACGTCGCGCGTCACGACGCGCCCGGCGTACGACGCCTCTCGGTCCTCGAGCGCTACGGCAAGGGCAGCAAGCCGGCGAACGGCTACGTCTCCGGGTTCGGCGAGATCGACGGCGCGATCGCGTCGAGCGTCGGCCACGACAGCCACAACCTCGTGGTCGTCGGCAGCGACGCGGGCGACATGCGCGCGGCGCTCGCGTGCCTCGCCGAGGTCGGCGGCGGCTTCTGCGTCGTCCGCCGCGGCAACGTGCTCGCGCGCCTCGCGCTCCCGCTCGGCGGACTGATGTCGCTCGAGGAGCCGGAGTCGATCGCGCGGTCCCTGGAGGAGCTCCGCGCGGCCAGCAGGTCCGTCGGGTGCGTCCTTCTGGAGCCGTTCCTCCAGCTCGCGTTCCTCAGCCTGCCGGTCATCCCGAGCCTCAAGCTCACCGATCGCGGGCTGATGGACGTCGACGCGTTCCAGCTCATCGACGTGCGCGCGGCCTGAGCCTGCGCGACCGGCGGCCCGCGAGCGCGCCGGCGCCGCGGTCCCGGCGATCGCGCGCGGCGAGGCCGCCGCGGTCGCGCCGCACGCGCGCGATCGACTCGACGCCGGCGGCGTCCTCGCGATCGCAGGGACACGCGCGGACGTGGACGCGCGCGTTGACGGTCCCGCGGGCGGTGCCAGGTTCTCCGGGAGCGATGCTCCTCGTGTCGAAGACGTACGCGGCCGGGATGCCGTTCTGGTTCGCGCGGGCGCCGGAGGGCGCCGTGAGCGAGTCGCTCGTCCTCCGCGCGTTCGACCTGCGCCAGCTCCGCGCCGTCTACTGGACCATGCGCGGACGGCCCGCGCCGAGGGTCGGCGTGGTCGTCATCCACCCGCGCATCGACTTCACGCACCACTACACGATCCCGCGCCTGCTCGACGCGGGCTTCGCCGTCCTCGGCGCGTGCACGCGTCACGGCAACGACGACACGCGCGCCGAGCACGAGGAGATGGTCCTCGACGTGGCCGCGTGCGTCCGTCACCTCAAGGAGGAGCGCCGCGTCGAGCGCGTCGTGCTCCTCGGCAACTGCGGAGGGGGCTCGCTCGTCGCCTACTACCAGGCCGAGGCGCGGCTGCCGCCGTCGGAGCGCACCCGCCGCTCCCCGGGCGGGAGCCCGACGCACTTCGAGCGCGCGACGATGCCGCCCGCCGACGCGATGGTCTACGTCGCCGCCCACCGCGGTCAGGGGAAGGTGCTCCTCGCCTCGATCGATCCGTCGGTGGTGGACGAGTCCGATCCGCTCTCGTGCGATCCGTCGCTCGACATGTACGACGAGCGGAACGGCTTTCGTGAGCCGCCCGCGTGGAGCGAGTACGGCGACGCGTTCCTCTCCCGCTACCGCGCGGCGCAGCGCGCGCGCGTGGCGCGGCTGGACGAGCGCGCCCGCGCCC
>JAHBWF010000058.1 GCA_019637105.1 Labilithrix sp. | reverse complement strand
CCGCCCGCCTTCGCGGCGTCGTCGGCCGCCTTCCTCTTCATGATCTCGAGCGTCTTCTCGAGCGTCTCTTCGGTGAAGGGGAAGCGCTTGAGGGTCGCCTTCTCCTCCTCGAGCGCGCGGTCCATCTCGGCCTTCGCGCTCTCGGCGCGCTTCATCCAGTCCGAGGCGACGCCGGTCCGCTCTCCGAGCGCGAGCGTCCGCTTCATCATCTCGATGCCCTTCTCCAGGAGCGCGCGGTAGCGCACGTGCATGATGCCGTAGAAGAGCTGCTTGTCGCTCTCCGTCTTCGCCTTGTCCGTCGGCGGGATCATCATGAGGTGCTGGTGGAGCGTGCGGTACATCTCACCGACGCGGTAGCCGCTCATGGCGGCCCAGTGGAGATCGACCGAGCGGATCGCGTCGGCGTACGACGACTGCGCGTCGAGCAGGAGCTGGCAGCGCACCTCGAGCTGGTGGACAAAGTCGGGCGGCGGCGGGACGAGGACGATCTTCTCCGAGCGCGCCTTGCGGATCTCGCCCTGCGTGTACTTGAGCATCGCGACGGCGACCGGAAGCTGCCCGGTCGCGCCGAAGCGCGTCTCCTCGACGAGATCGAGCCCCAGGTTCACGTCGCGCGACGCGCCGGCCTCGTCTCCCGCCGTGATCCGCGCGAGCCCGCGCGCCCCGAGGCCGAGCATCTTGTCGGCGACCTCGAGGTCCTTTCGCGCGAGGATCTGCTCGCCGACCTCACCGAGCGCCGCCCAGTCCTCGACGTACGCGTCGAGCGAGACCTCGCGCGCGAGCGCCGCGCGCGCGTTGGGATCGTTCGGGAAGCGACGCACGACGTCGCGGTAGCGCGCGCGCGCCTTCTCGCGATCGCCGAGGCCCTCGTACGCGAGGGCGAGGTCGTAGATCACCTGCGGATCGTTCGCCGCCTCCGGATCTCCCGCGACGAGCGCTTCGAACGCGTCGACGGCCTCCTGCCAGCTCTGCGCGAGGAGCGCGCGTTCGCCGCGCGCCTTGAGCTCCTTCGCGGTGCCCTCGACGCGCGTGCCGACGATCAGGTTCGACGCGTCGATGCGCCGTGGTGCCTGCGGTGTCTTGCCGACCTCGTGCGATGCGCCTCCACATGCGACGACGGCGACGGCGAGCCCGAGCAGGGCGACGACCTCGGTGAAGCGAAGCGTGCGACGTCGATGCGTCATCCTCGGAAGCATAGGACGTCCCTCGAGGTCGAACGTTCCGGTTCTCGCGACGCGATCGCTGGCACGTGATTTGGCCTGCGAAAGACGGCCGTTTTACCGAACGAAAGGACGGCCGCGACGCGACGGCGAAGAGACGGCTGCGACTCTGGCGGGAATGAACCACGGTGTTACGACGTACGCGCTTCGTGGTGGATGCGGCAGGGGGAGAGCGCGAAGCAAGCGAGAGCGCTCGTTCGGATGAACCCGAGCCGCTGACCGCACACCAGGTGTCTTCGAGCAACGTCGTCGTCACGACCGTTCCGTTACGGAGGACTCATGAACCTGTCACGTCTCAGCGCCCGTGATCTCGAAGCTCAAGCCCGCGACGTCGAGCTTCGGATCAAGAAGCTCGATCACCGGCCGAGACCGACACCGCCGGAGCGTCAGCTCTCGGTCGAGCTCAAGAAGATGCGCCTCACGTTGAAGGATCAGATCGAGAGCACGAAGTAACGCCCTCGACGCGACGCGGGACACCGCGCGCGTCGCGACGGCCCGCCCGGGACGTCCTCAGGGCGTCCCGGCGCGTGCTCGCGCGGACGTCGGTGAGCCGGCGGCTCCACCTCCTCGAACGATCGCCGGCTCGGCGATCCGGCTCGGCGCCCACGCGGGCGATCCGGCTCGGCGCCCACGCGTGGCGGCTCCGCCGTGAGCCGTGCGGCACGCGCGTCCGGCCGCGGCCGAGGGCGATGCGTCGATCCGACGCGCCTTCCATCCGGACGGCATCCCTCCCGGATCCGAACGAATACGATATCTTATCCCTCGCCTCGCGCAGACCGGCGCGACAGAGGGCGCCGGCCCGAGCGCGCCGGCCCCGCGCGCGCGCCGACCGGTGGTGCGCCGCGCGCTCCGTTTGGTCCCCGTCGCGTTGACCGGTCACCTCTTGCAGACTAGGGTTTTTCCAGGATGTCACAGCAGCCCGTGCCGTTGCCGCCTCGGGCGGCCCAGCCCGACGGGCCCGGCGCGGATCGCGATCTTGGGATGGAGGGGATGCCGATGCGATTCGGCAAGTACACCCTCATCCGCAAGCTGGCGATGGGCGGAATGGCCGAGCTGTTCCTCGCCATCCAGAAGAGCGTCGCCGGCTTCGAGAAGCTGCTCGTCATCAAGCGCATCTTGCCGGCGATGAACCAGGACAAGGCGTTCATCGAGATGCTCCTCCACGAGGCGCGCATCGCGGCGACGCTCTCGCATCCGAACATCGTCCAGATCTTCGACGTCGGTCAGGCCGACGGTCAGTACTTCATCGCGATGGAGCACGTCCACGGCGAGGACCTGCGCTCGATCGTCCGGCAGATGAAGAAGAAGGGCGTGCTCGAGTTCCCGCTGGAGCACGCCCTCGCGATCGTCCTCGGCATGTGCAACGGCCTCGCGTACGCGCACGACAAGCGCGACCTCGACGGCACGCACCTGTCGATCGTCCACCGGGACATCTCCCCGCAGAACATCGTCGTGACGTTCACGGGCGACGTGAAGATCGTCGACTTCGGCATCGCGAAGAGCGACTCGCGCGTGGGCGAGCAGACGAAGAGCGGCAAGCTGAAGGGCAAGGTCCCGTACATGTCGCCCGAGCAGGCCCGCGGCGACGCCATCGACGCGCGGAGCGACCTCTTCGCCACCGGCACGATGCTCTTCGAGCTCACGACCGGCAAGCGCCTCTTCAAGGGCCAGAGCGAGTACGAGACGCTCAAGCTGATCTGCGAGCGCGAGTACCCGCGCCCGAGCGCGATCCACCCGGACTACCCCCCGGACCTCGAGGCGATCGTGATGCGCGCGCTCGCCAAGGATCCGAACGATCGTTACCAGAGCGCGCGCGAGATGCAGGCGGACCTCGAGGGCTTCGTCCGCCAGCATCAGATCGCGGTCTCGAGCCTCGCGCTCAACCAGTTCATGCAGTCGCTCTTCGAGGAGAAGCTGGCGATGCAGAAGGAAGCCCTCCTGCAAGGCAAGCACCTCGCGGACATCATCGAGCTGCAACACGCCCACCACGGCTCGAACCCGGACGTCTCCGGCGGCTTCGACGTCGACGCGAGCGGCCAGCGCCTCGCCAGCACGCTGAGCATGCCCGCGGCCGCGCGCACGGTCACCGACGTCAGCGCGAATCGACCGCAGAAGACGAGCGGCGCACTCGTCGCGGGCGTCGTCGCGACCATCCTGGTCGTCGCCGGAGCGCTCGGCGGCGCGGGCTACGTCCTCGCCAAGAACAAGAACGAGGCGACGGATCCGGAGCCGACCGCCGCCGCCGCGCCGCCGGTCGCCAAGGGCGCGCTCGCGGTGGTGAGCGAGCCGGTCGGCGCGTCGATCTGGATCAACGGCGACCTCCGCCCCGAGGTCACGCCCGCGACCATCAAGGAGCTCCCGACGGGGGTCCCGCTCGACGTGAAGCTCACGATGGACGGCTTCGAGCACGCGAAGCAGAAGCTCACCCTCGAGGAGGGCCAGACGAGCGACGTGAAGGTGGAGCTCAGGAAAGGCTCCGTCGTCGTCGACGTCAAGGTCACGCCCGAGGGCCTCGCCACGACGTTCGCCGTCGACGGCAAGCCGGTCACGGGGCCGCGCATCGACGGCCTGACGTCCGGCGTCTCGCACAAGCTCACGGTGGCCGCGCCGGGCTACTCCGAGGGGACCGTCACCTTCACGGGGGCGCCGCTCGAGACCAAGCACCTCGAGGTCACCCTCGACAAGCTGCCCGAGCCCCGTCACGGCGGCGGCGGCGCGCCTCGTCCGAACGCCGCCGCGCAGCCGGTGGGGAACGGGAAGCTCAACGTCGGCGCGTCCGGCGGCTGGTGCAACGTCACCGTCGACGGCGCGGCGCGCGGCGCCACGCCCGTCGCGGGCCTCGAGCTCCCGGCCGGCGCGCACAAGGTCACGTGCACCACGCCCGACGGCAAGGTCCGCGACGCGACCGTCACCGTTCAGGCCGGCGACACCGCGCGCTACAAGTTCACGCTCTGACGCCGGCGGCGGCGCGGCGAACGAGCGATCGCGCGGGCCCGGCGACGGCGCGCTCGCTCGTTTCGAGCCGGCGCCGCGGCGGTTATCGAAGTAGCCGCGGTTTTCGCGGCCCGCTGGGCCATGCGCGCGCGGGCCGGATACGCTTGTGTTGCCGATGTCGCACAAATCGCTCGTCCCCGCGACGTTCGCTCTCGGGCTCTTCCTGCTCGACGGCGAGGCGTCGGCGCAGGCGCAGAAGGGGTTCGTCCTCGACCGCTTCGATCCCTCCGAGCGCGGGAGCGAGTGGTTCGTGCTCGACTCGCTCGACCTGCGGGGCCACCTCCGGCCCTCGGCGGGCGGCGTCGTCGGCGCGTGGGCGTACAACCCCCTCGTCGTCTACGACCGCGACGGCAACTACGTCTCGTCGCTCGTCGAGCATCAGGTGTTCGTGCACCCGGGCGCGTCGCTCGTCCTCTGGAACCGCGTCCGCGCCGCGATCAGCATGCCGATCGCGCTCGTGCAGACGGGCGATCCCATCGTCATCGGCACCAAGTCGTACTCGCCGCCGAGCACCGCGGCCGGCGACCTCCGCCTCTCCGCCGACGCGCGCGTCTTCGGCCGGCACGGCGGGCTCCTCACCGGCGCGCTCGGCGCCGCCGTCTACCTGCCCACGGGCTCGCGCGACGACTACACGAGCGACGGCTACGTCCGCGTCGCGCCGCGCGCGACCGTCGCGGGCGACTTCGCGCTCTTCACCTACTCGGCGCGCGTCGGCTTTCACTACCGCGCCCTCACCGAGCGCTTCGAGCGCAACCCCCTCGGCAGCGAGCTCACCTTCGGCGCCGCCGCGGGCGTCCGCCTGGCCGATCGGAAGCTCGTCGTCGGGCCCGAGCTGTACGGCAGCTCGATCCTCGACTCGAGCTCCTTCCTCAAGCGGCGGGGCACGCCGATCGAGGCCTTGCTCGGCGCGCACTACACCTTCTCCGAATTCCGCGTCGGCGGCGGCGTCGCCAGCGGCCTCACGCGCGGCTGGGGGACCCCGGCCGTGCGCGCCTTCTTGAGCGCCGAGTGGACGCCGGGCCTCGAGGAGGACGACGACGGCGACGGCGTCCCGAACACGGACGACGCGTGCCCGACGATCGCGGGCGCGCGCACCGGCGACCGGAGGACGAACGGCTGCCCGCCGCCCGTCGCGACCGACGGCCTCGACGATCGCGACGGCGACGGGATCCGCGATCGGATCGACGCCTGTCCCGACGCCGCCGGCATCAAGAGCGACGACCCGGCGAAGAACGGCTGCCCGCCCGACCGCGACGGCGACGGCGTGAGCGATCTCGTCGACGCGTGCCCGGAGGTCCCCGGGCCGAAGAGCGACGACCTCTCGAAGAACGGCTGCCCGCCCGATCGCGACGGCGACGGCGTCCTCGACGACGTCGACGCGTGCCCGGACGTCGCCGGCGTCGCGAGCGACGATCCGCTGAGCCACGGCTGCCCCTCCGACCGCGACGGCGACGGCCTCTCCGACGACGAGGACGCCTGCCCGGACGCGCCCGGCGCGGCCGACCCCGATCCGAAGAAGAACGGCTGCCCGCTCGCGCGGATCGAAGACGGCCAGATCAAGGTGGTCGAGCAGGTGAAGTTCAGGGTCGACAGCGCGGAGATCCTCCGCGACAGCGATCCGACGCTCCTCGCGATCGCGACGACCCTCAAGGACCACCCCGAGATCGCGAAGGTCCGCGTCGAGGGGCACACCGACGACACCGGGCAGGCCGGCGCGAACATGCGGCTCAGTCAGAAGCGCGCCGAGGCGGTCGTGACGTGGCTGACGAGCTACGGGCTCGACAAGCGGCGCTTCGAGGCGAAGGGCTTCGGCGTCACGCGACCGGTCGACAGCAACGCGACGGAGGAGGGCCGGCAGAACAACCGCCGCGTGGAGCTCCACATCGCGAACGGCGGCGAAGCGAAGCCGACGCGCGAGCCGCCGGCCGACGCCGCCGCGAAGAAGCGCTAGGGCGCGTTCGATGCGATCTAGTCTTCCGAGGGCGACGGCTCGTTCGCCTCGCTGCCGGGCTCGTTGCCGACGCAGAGGCCGTCCGCGGTCCGGAACATGAACGAGAAGCGATAGAGCACGCGGACGTAGTCGCCCAGCGTGTCGGTGCTGACGCCGTTCGGCAGCGCGTAGTCGCCGACCGGCGGCATGCGGTTGAGCAGGAGCCCGTCGAGCTCGGCCATCGTGACGACGCCGTCGCCGTCGCCGACGCGATCGGCCAGCGCGAACGCCTCGACGCGGAGGCCCGCGCCCGGCGAGATCGCGTCACGGAAGAGGTGCTCGGCCGCGAGGCGCACCGAGACCTCGTCTCGCTCTCCCTCGAGGATACGGACGCCCCTCGCCGCGGCGCGGCAGCCGCCGAAGCGCGACGACGTGCGCGCCGTGTCGAAGCGGAGCGAGATGCGCAGCGACTGCGGGGGATCCGGCGGCTCGGCCTCGCGCGAGGCGGCCGCCTCGATGATCGCGTGCGCCGGCGCGCCGGTCGCGAGATCGATCAGGTCC
Organism: Labilithrix sp.; assembly: GCA_019637105.1. GTDB lineage: Bacteria > Myxococcota_A > Polyangia > Polyangiales > Polyangiaceae > Labilithrix. Next base: position 36,695 of record JAHBWF010000058.1, on the reverse strand, counting down.
TTCGACGTGGCCCCCGCGCCCAGCGTCGTCTCGGGTCCCGGCGGTCCGAAGATGATGCCGACGTCGGGACAGACGACGGGCTTGAGCCCGTTGAAGGTCTGGACGACGCCGAATCGAGGATCGAAGACGACGTCGCTCTCGGCGCCGCGGCCGCGATACGAACAGACGTCGGCCACGCCGACCTGCCCGATCGTCATCGTCTTGAAGCCGAGCACGACGCGCTCGAAGCGGACGGACCATCCGTCCAGCGTCTCCGAGGACTCGATGCCCTCCTGCGTCCGCTCGCTCACCTTGAACGTGAACTGCACCGATCCGAGGCGCACCGCCTCGTCGGCCGGGACGCACGCCGCGAGGGCGCCCAGCCCGAGGGCCGCTCCGAGGAGGAGCGCGTGGCGCGCCATCAGAAGCCTCCCTCGACGCCGAGGCTCGGGACGCTGACGGGGCCGATCACGCGCTCGAAGCAGCGCGGCGCCGCCGACTCGATCCCGGGGAGCGCGAGCGCCGTCTGACACGCGTAGCCGGTCACCTCGCGAGACAAGGTGGCGTTGAGCGCCTCCAGGACGCCCGAGATCCACCCGGTCTGGCCGATCCGCCATCGCTTCTCGAGCCGCAGGTCGAGCCGCACGAACGCCGGAGTGCGCTCGGGGGGGACGCCGACGAGCTGCTCGGCGAACGCGGGGACGCCCGGTCTCATCGGGATCCCACTGTACGTCACGAGCCGCGTCCCGGCCCGCCACGACCTCCCGAGGTCGACCGAAAGGGCCGCGGTCAGGACGTGGGGGCGGTCGTAGGCCGAGACGAGCCGCTGGCCGTCGACCGTGCGCATCGAGCGCGAGAGCGTGTACGAGGCGAGGCCCGCGACGCGCCGCGTGAGCTTGCGCCGGAGCCCGATCTCGAGCCCGTAGGCCGAGCCGCGGCTCTTCGCGAGGAGCGCCTCGCTCCGCTCGAGGTCGATCAGCTCGACCTGGGCCGTGCCGAGGGCGTCGTTGAGATCGTAGAACGCGTTGTGGAACGCCGTGCCGACGGCGGTGAAATCGCTGGGGAGGTCCACCTCCACGCCGGCGCTCGTCTGGACCGCGCGCTGGAGGCCGCCGCGCAGGCGCGCGATCGTGATGCCGGGCAGCGCGATCGGCGTCGACGGCGCCTGACTCGCGAGGCCGTAGGCGTGGACGATCCGGAGGCGATCGCTGACGAAGAACCGCGTCGTCAGCCGCGGGTCCACCGCGAGCGCGCGGGCCGGACCGGAGCCGTAGACGTCGAGGCGGACGCCGGGGACGATCTCGGTGTTCGGGATCGTCGTCACGACGGCGTCGACGCGCGCGCCCGTCGCGAAGTCGACGCGCTCGACGAAGATGTTGCGCTGGCGCACGACGACGTCGTCGTCGTCGGAGAACGCGGGGAGCGAGTCGGCCGTGTAGCGGTCGACGACGAGGTCCGCGCCGGTGCGGAGCAGGACCGACGGCGCGAGCGGCTGCGTGAGCTCGACCCGCGCGCCCGTCATCGTATCGGTCGCCGCGCGGTGGGACTCGACGCGGGTCCGGTCGAAGCCGAGCGTCGCCGCCGCGCGGAGCTTGCCCCCGCGCGGCAGCGTCCGGTCCCAGCGCACGTCGGCGCGGTGGAACTCGGAGGCGAAGAGCACGCGCGTCACGTCGCGCGGCTCCCGGCTCGCGCCGGGGTCGACGAAGATCGGGCGCTGGTTCGGGTCGATGGTCTGGCGCTGGGCGGCGAAATCGTACGCGCCGAAGCCCAGCACGGAGACCGTGTCGCGATCGCTCAGCGCGTAGGACACGCGCGCCTGGTAGTCGCGGTAGTCGAGCGTCGTGTCCGACGAGAGGAGGGTGAAGAGCGCCGCGGTGTACGAGTAGCGCGCCGCCGCCAGCGCGGCTCCCTTGCCGCCCGCGAACGGCGTCTCGACGAGCGCGCCCGCGTCGATGAGGCGGAGCTGCCCCTCGCCGTGGAGGCGATCGCCCGGCGGCATCGCCTGCGAGTCGACGATGCCGCCGGCGTACCGGCCGAGCGCCGCCGGGTACCCTCCGCGGTGGAGGTCGGTCTTCGCGATCAACGCCGGGTGGACCACCGCCGGCCCGAGCCCGAAGTGGAAGAGGTACGGGACGCGGACGCCCTCGAAGAAGTACCCGACGTTCCCGGGCGGCGCGCCGCGGACGTAGAAGTAGGGCAAGCCCGTGAGCACCGGCGTCAACCCGGGCATCGCCTCGATCGCGCGGAAGGGATCGCCGAACGCTCCAGGGAGCTGGCGCACCTCCGCGCGCGCCAGCGACTCGGCCGCGCCCGCGCCGACGGCGGCGCGCCCACCCCGCACCACCACGTCGGTCGGCCGAGCGCGCGGCGCGGGCCTCGGCGACGGCGCCTCGGACGAGTCCGCGGGCTCGGGCTCGGGCTCGGGCTCCGGCGCGGGCGCGGGCTCCGGCGCGGGCTTGGTGAAGTCGACGCGGAAGCGCACCGTCGCGGCGATCGCCCTGCCGTCGCGCGACGCCGGGACGAAGCGCGCGCCGCGCACGCTCTCGATCGCGGCCGAGGCGAACGGCTCGTAGCCCTCGAGGACGCGGACGTCCTCCACGGCCCCCGCCGCGTCCACGCTCACCGCCAGCGTCACGACGGCGTCCCCCTCCGCGTCCGCCGGGTACGGTGCGGCGACGGAGGTCAAGAGCCGCGGCGGGACGATCGGCGCCGGCGGCGCCGCCTCGGGCTCGTCGGCGCGCGCGGGCGAGGCGACCGACGTCGCAGCGAGCGCGAGCAGACCGGCCAACGCCAGCCCGCGCCCTGAAGCAAGCCGAACCATCACGCCCGCGACTCTACCGCGTCCGCGCCGTCCCCACGGAGGCGACGTACACTCCCAGGATCCGGGCGCGCGCGGCGAGCCGCGCTCGGGGAATCCGTGCACGCGTGAGGCAGAAGGCAGCGGCGCTCGCGCCACACCTTCGTGCTCGGCGCCCGCGCCCCTGGGCTGGCCATGCTCGCGCTGCCCGGCGCGGCGATTGCACGAGAGGCACGGCGCGGCCGCCGCTGACCGTTTCGGTCCGAGCGCTTTCTTGCCGCGCGAGAGGAGCTCGAGACAGATGCAACCGACTCAGGCGAAGAACGGGATCCCGCGGGCGAACACCAAGGTCGAAGAGCGCGTCGAGAACGCCGAGGTCGCCCTCCGCGAGCGCGTCGAGCACGCGCGGGACATCGTCGAGGACCTGCGCGACCGCGCGGAGATCGCCTTCCACGAGCGCCCGTACCTCCTGCCGGTCGCGACCGGCGTGCTCGGGCTCGGCGTCGGCGTCTTGATCGGATCGAAGCTCTCGCGCGTGATGCTCCTGACGGCCGCCGGCGCGCTCCTCAGCGAGTCCGTCCGCGGTCAGGTCGCGAAGATCTCGCGCGACTTCATCAAGGACCTGGGCGCCGACCTCGGGGCCGACGACGAGGTCGACGAGAGCGAGCCGTCGATCACCTGACGCGGGTCGGGGCCGGCGCGGCGAACGAGCGGGCTCCTCAGAGGCCGAGCTCGAGGTCGACGATGAGCGGGAGGTGATCGGACGCGCGCCGCGCCCGCGCGTCGTGGGGGACGTCGACGCCGAGCACGCGCACGCCGTCCGACACGAAGACGTGGTCGAGGCGCAAGAACGGGAGGACGCTCGGGAAGGTCGGCTTCGGCCGATGGCCGCGGAGCCCTCGCTGCGCGTCACGCATCCGCCGCGCGAAGCGCCGGTAGGTGGTCGCGTTCGGGACGGCGTTCAGGTCCCCGCAGAAGAGGCGCAGCGGGCCCATCGTCGTGCTCCCGAGCCACCCGTCGCCGACGAGCTCGCTCGACTGAAGCTGACGCTCGCGCCGGCCGACGCCGAGGTGCGTGCTGACGATCTCGAGGGTCCGATCCTCGACCTGGACGCGGGCCCAGATCGCGCCGCGCGGCTCGGCTCCCTTCCCGAACGAGGGGAACGTGGTGACCCGAACGAGCTCGACCGGGAAGCGGCTGAGCAGCGCGTGCCCGTAGAAGCCGACGCCGCGACGGAAGGTGCGGCAGAAGAGGAGCGTCATCCCGAGGCCGCTCGCGAGGTCGCGCGCGTGGTGGGCGCCCTCGGCGTCGTCCGTCTCCGGCGCGTCGAGCTCCTGGAGCGCGACGAGATCCGGGCGAGCGTCGGCGCAGACGCGCGTGATGTCGTCGACCGAATCGTACCCACCGCGACCGACGCAGCGATGGACGTTGTACGTCATGACGCGCAGGCGCGGCACGAAGGCAAACCTAGGCGCTCGCCCCCGATACGTCGAGCGCGGAACGCGCGTTGCAGCGCACAGCCTCATCCAAGGAGGACACGATGGATGACGGCATGAAGATGGACGCAGCGGGCGACGAACGCGCGGAGACCCTGGGCTCGTGAGCGCGACCTCGCCGAGCTCGCCGAGGACGACGACGCTGGAGAAGCGGGCCGATCCGAACGCGCCCGGCGTCCGGAACCGCGTCCGCTTCCTCGTCGAGCTCTTCTCGGACACCGCCGAGAGGTTCTCGGACAACGAGGGCTACCGCCTCGGCGCGGCGTTCTCGTACTACGCGACCTTCTCGATCTTCCCGCTCTTGCTCCTCTCGATCACGATCGTCGGGTTCGTCGTCGGCGACAGCGCCTCCGCGCGCGAGCGCCTGCTCGAGGCGATCGCCTCGCCCGGCTCTCCCGTGCGCGACATCCTCGATCGGACGATCACCGCGATGCAGGAGAACCGGAGCGCTCGCGGGCTCTCGACGATCATCGGCGTCGGCACGCTCCTCTTCGGCGCGAGCGGCGCCTTCGTCGAGCTCGACGCGTCGCTGAACCGGATCTGGTGCGTGCCGCGCCGCGAGTCGAAGGGCCTCGCCGGATCCATCCGCGTCTTCGTCCTCGAGCGGCTCTCCGGGTTCGCGATCGTCCTCGGCCTCGGGCTCACGCTGCTCGTCTCGCTCATCACGAGCTCGATGCTGTCGTTCGTCGTCGGACGCGCGCAGGAGGAGGTCTCGACGGCGATGTGGCCGGCCGTCGCGCGCACCCTCGACCTGGCGCTCTCGATGGCGCTGCTCGCGGCGGTCTTCACGGCGGCGTTCCACCTGATCCCGCGCTCACGCCCGCCGATGCGCATCGTCGCGCGAGGCGCGCTCCTCACGACGATCATGCTGAGCGCGTTGAAGGAGCTCTTCGCGTCGTACCTCTCGCACCTCACGAGCTACTCGGCCTACGGCGTCGCCGGCGGCGTGCTCGCGCTGACGACGTGGATCTACCTCTCGAGCATGATCATCCTCTTCGGCGCGCAGCTGACGCGGATCCACGCGGAGAAGGTCGGCGCGGTCGAGCCGTGCGCCCCCGAGGGCCGCGACGGAGCCCCGTCGAAGACCCCCGCCGCGACGGCGACGGCCCGCGACGCCACGACCGAACGCGAAGACGGCGTGACCGTGCGCTGACGCGGGCGCGAGCGGTCGCGCGCGGCGCCGTGGTCCGCTCGGTCCCGGGCCAGGCGCGCGACGGCGCCGGACGAGGGCCGGCGCCCGACCCGGACGTCAGCGCCGGGACGTCAGCGACAGAGACCGCCGACGGCCTCGAGCGCGAGCGCGCAAGCGGTCGCCTTGTCGGCGCACTTGCGCACCATGCGCCCACCGCCGGCGGGTCGGGTCCCCACGCACGCCGAGGCGACGAACGCGCCCGTCGTGCCGCACACGAACGACTCGCACCCGTAGGCGCCTCCGGCGGCCGCCTCGGTGTCCTCGACCGCGCACGGATCGCCGGCGCGCTTTCGGTAGAACCGTCCGCTCGGCTCCTTGGGCGGCGTGGTGCACGTCTCGTCTTGCTCGTAGGCGACCGAGGCCCAGCGGTCTCCGGAGAACTGGCCTCCCTCGACGAGGCCTCCCTTTTCCCCGGAGCACTTGACGGCGCACTCCGCGGCGGGCCCCGCCGACGACGAGAAGTCCGCGTCGTCCGTCGACGTCGCATCGTCGGGCGCGGCGCAGGCGAGGAGCGCGAGGGGGAGCAGCGACAGGGCGAGGCCACGAGCGAGGGTCATGTCCGCCCGGGATGCGAGGAGCGAGCCACATCCCACATTGTCCCCAAAGGTAACCTTTGCCAGGACTTGCGTCCTTCACCTCTGTACGAAGCCGCTCGCACTGGATCATCATTTTACACCGTAAAGGGATCGGGCTCGCCCCACCCCCGACCGGGCACGGCGCCGGCCCCTTGCTCGGGTCGCCTTCGCCCACGTCCCCCGACGAGACGATCAGCGCGCGGCGGCGCGCGCCGGGACGAGCGGCAGCGCCGCCGGCTCGCGCTCGGACGGCGCGGCCTCGACGCGTCGCTCGACGACGCGCGTCTCGAACCGGACGCCGAGGCGAAGCTCCGTGTCCCCGACGTCGACGTCCCCGGCGGCGGCGACGATCTCGAACGCCCGCGGGGGCGCGATCCGCGCCGGCAACGCGAGGCGCCTCGAGAGCGTCCGCGCGAAGTCCCACGCGAGCCTCTCTCGCTTCTGCGCGATCCCCTCGCGGATCGCGCGGGAGATCTTGCCGTCGACGAACCCCGGGACGAAGCCGAGCTCGAGCTCCTCGACGACGGGCTCGAGCGCGAGCGAGCGCGAGCGGCCGCGCGCGACGACGCTCGGCACGAGCAGCACCTGCCAGACCTGCACCGTCACGGGGATCTCGGCGCCGGCGACGTCCCAGGTGACGCGAGCGTCGCCGCGGAGGCGGATGCCCCTCCCCGCGACGAACGCCACCTCGGGACGGTTCAGCGTCACGGCCCGGCGGCGGCGCTCGTCGATGCAGACGCGCATGGGCGTGAGCGCGCCGACGAGCGCGACGACCTCGGCCTTCGAGACGGTGGCGGTGAGGAGCATCCCTTCAGCGCGGCGGCGCGGGCGTGGCGATCACACCGGGACGCGGCGGCCGAAGATCAGCGAGAGCGCGCCGAGGACGAGGAAGACGAAGAAGAGGATCTTCGCGATCCCCGCGGCGCCCGCGGCCATGCCGCCAAAGCCGAGCACGGCGGCGACGAGAGCGATGACGAAGAAGACGGCGGCCCAGTAGAGCATGACGGTGTTCCTTTCGTGAGTTGGACCGGGGAGTAGCGAGGAGCGTGCCTGCGGCGAGACCCGCGATCGGGGCCGTTCCGCGCCGCCGGACGCCGCATCTCCGAGGCGGCGTGGCCGATCCGGGGCATATGGGCACGTCACCGCAACGCGATCTTCGTTGCTCGCGCTACGGCGCTGCGGCTCCCGCGAGCGGCACTCGTCGTGCACGTGGTCGTGCATGTCCACTCAACCGACTTCGCCCGACCCGCGCGAGCCCACCCCGACGCCGCCGGAGAAGCAGCCCGCTTCGCCGGTGAACCCCGATCCGAAAGCGCATCCGATCCACCCGCCGATCCCGGTGCAGCCCATCCACGAGGGGACCGACCCGAAGACGCCGGTGACGACGCCACGCGGCGGCACCGCGGACGACGGCGCCTGAACGACCATGAAGTTCACCTACCGCCTCATCCGGGACAAGGACGGCTTCGTCGCCGAGTGCGTCGAGTCGGAGGCCGCCGGCGAGGGCAAGACCGCGAAGGACGCGGTCGAGTCGCTCCGCCGATCGCTCGAGGAGCGGATGTTCCGCCCCGACGCCGTCGCTCCGCCGTCTCAGCCGCCCAGGGGCGTCATCGAGCTCACGCTCGCCGACGAGGGAGCTCCGGCGGACCGACGGTCGCTCGATCCCGGCGGCCCGGGGGACGCGCCGCTCCGCTGACGGCTCGACGCTCCGCGGGCGACCTCAGCGGCGGCGCCAGGACATCCGGTGGACCGGGAGGCCGTCCGCGATCGCGCGGTGCTCGCGGGGGCTCCGCGCTCCGAACGCGTTCTCGGCCACGACCGGCGAGCCGGGGACGTCGCCCGCGGGCACGAACGCGTCGCATCGACCGACGGCGTCCGCGTAGAGCTCGGCGCGCTCCTCGACGTCGGTCTGGATGAAGAGCTCTCCTCCCGGCGCGAGCAGCCGCGCGACCTCGTTCAGGAAGACGTCGCCCATCACGAGGCGCTTCTGGTGTCGCTTCTTCCACCACGGATCCGGGAAGTGGAGGAACACCCGACGGACGCCCGCGTCGGGCCGGAGGCGCGGGAGCGCTTGCCGAGCGTCCTCGCAGAAGACGCGCGCGCGCGCGCCGAAGCCCTGCTTCGCGAGGCGCTCGTCGCCGACGGTGGCCCACTTGCGGCGGATCTCGAGCCCGACGAGGAGCGCCTCGGGGGCCGCGGCGGCGCGCTCGAAGAGGAAGCCCGCCTTCGGACCCGGGCCGATCTCGAGCTCGATCCACTCGCCCTCGCCGAGCTGCCGGAGGTCGACCGCGTCCCCCTCGGGGAGCCGCGGCGCGTGCGCGTAAGGCCCGAGTCGGCGCTCGGGCTCGGGCGAGGGCTCGCTTTCCACGCCCGCCGATTAGACGCGGCCACGGGCACGGTCAAGGCGACTTCTCGGCCGAGCCCTCGAGGTCTGTTAGCGTCCACCCCCGCATGAGGGCCGCGCCGACCTCGTCTGGCACCGGAGGTCGCGCGCTCGAGGCCGGCGGGCGCTCGGGCGGCGCGCTCTCGGCTCGGATGAAGCGCGCCGCGCGCTGGGCGCCGCTCGCGCTCGGGACCGGTCTGCTCGCCTGGCGCGCCGTCGGCGGCGTCCTCGCCAAGCTCGGGCACCCGGGCGCGGCGCTCGACGACGCCTACATCCACTACCAGTACGCGCGCGCGTTCGCCGAGGGGCACCCGTTCCGCTACCAGGCCGGCGAGGCCGTCTCCACCGGCGCGACGAGCTTCCTCTGGCCCGTCGTGCTCGCGCCGTTCTACGCGCTCGGCTTCCGCGGCGAGGCGATCCTCTGGCCGGCGTGGGTCCTGTCGTTCGCCGCGCTCGGCGGCCTCGCTCACGAGGCCTTCGCCCTCGCGCGACCGCTCGCCGGGCGCGCCGCCGCGATCGGCGCCGGCGCCATGGTCCTCGCGTTCGGCGGCTTCGCCTGGGGCGCCGCGAGCGGGATGGAGGTCGTCCCCTTCGCGTGGTTGATCGCGTTCGCGACGCGGCGCGCGTGCGAATGGGCCGAGGGCGCGGAGGCGAGGACGCGCCGGCGGCTCCTCGAGCTCGTCGCGCTGGCCGCGCTCTGCCCGCTCATGCGCCCCGAAGGCGCGATCACGTCGGTCGCGCTCGGCGTCGTCGTCGCGGCGTCCCCTCGTGTCCGCGCGCTCGTCGTTCGAGGGCGCGACGCCTCGCGCGTCGAAGCGCTCGCGTTCGTCGCGGCGGCGCTCCTGCCTCAGCTCGTTTTCCTGGCGCTCACAGGGCGCCCGACGTCGAGCACCGCGCAGGTGAAGCTCCTCCCCGGCAACCCGTACTACGTGCTGCACGAGGCGGCGCTCGCGAACGCGCGGCTGCTCGTCGGGACCATCCTCGACGGGCAGGTGTGGAGCGCCGAGTTCCTCCCCAAGGGCGGCGCTCCCCTCGCCTGCCTCGGCCTGGCGTCGATCGCGTGGTGCGGCGTCCAGCGGAGGCGCGGCGTCCGCGCGGCGCTCGTCCTTTTGCTCGCGCTCTCGATGTTCGTGCCCTGCATCTACGTCACGTTCCTGTGGAACCGCCTGAGGTACCTCTGGCCCTTCGCGACGGGCTGGATCGTCGGCCTCGCGTGCCTCGCCGATCGCGCGGGCGTCCTCCTGTCGCTCGTCGATCGCCGCGCGCGCGGCCTGACCGCGGCGCTGGTCGCGGGGGCGTTCGCCGGGGCGCTCGCCGTCCGCCTCGACTGGGTGCTCGAAGACGTGGCGCAGTCGGCGAGCGGCATCGATCGCCAGCAGGTCGCGCTCGGACGCTGGGCGAAGGCCAACCTCCCGGCCGACGCGCGCGTCGGCGTCAACGACACGGGCGCGATCGCGTACTTCGGCGACCGAAGGACGTTCGACGTCGTCGGCCTCACGACGCCGACCGAGGGTCGCTACTGGGTCGCGGGCGCGGCGTCACGCCTCGAGCACTACGAGCGCCTGCGCGCGGCGAGCCCCGGCGCGCTGCCCACCCACTTCATCGTCTACCCCGAGTGGATGGGCCTCGAGCCGGTCCTGGGGCGGCCGCTCCACGAGGCCACCGTGACCGACGCGACGATCCTCGGCGGTCAGACGATGCGCGTGAGCGAGGCTCGGTGGGATCACCTCGGCACCGGCGAGCGACCGTGGACGGCGCTCGCCGCGATCCACGACGCGGTGGACGTCGCCGATCTCGAGAGCGAGGCCGCGCACGGCTACGAGCTCTTCGGCGCCCGCGAGGGCGAGCAGACCGCCAACGAGGGCAACGCCCCGGACGGCGCGATCGTCCTCGACGGCGGCCGCACGCACCGGAGCCGCGACGCGTTCTTCGCGGACCTCCCGCAGGGCGGCGAGCTCGTCGGCGTCGCGCGGCTCGAGAGCGCGACGACGATCGCGCTCCGCGTGAGCGCCGCGGGCAAGGAGATCGCGCGGGTCGAGGTCCCCGGCGGACCTTGGGTCGAGGTCACGTTCGCGATCCCGACGGACACGCGCGGCGAGCGAACGGCGCTCGAGGTGAGCGCCGACGGCGCGCCGTTCACCTCGTACCACTACTGGTTCGGCGCGCGCTGAGGGGGGCGCGTCGAACGGACGAAGGACCTCTCGGCCCTCCGTCCGTCCCCGGCCCGTACGCTCACTTCTTCGTCGCGGCCTTCGGGTCGGCGGCCTTCGCGTCCGCCGGCTTGGCGTCCGCGGCGGGCTTCGCCTCGCCCGGCTTCGGCATGAGGCCGAGCTGCTGCATGAAATCGGCGCCGTTCGAGTAGCTGGCGCCCTTCGTGAGCTTGGCGTCCTTGTACTGGATGATGTCGACGCTCTTCACGGTGACCGACTTCTTCGTCGCCGGGATGCCGAAGAACGCGCCCTTGTGGGTGCCGGTCCACGTGGTCTCGTGGACGACGAAGTCGCCGATGCCCCACGCGTTGACCACCGTCGTCTTCGCGTCCGGGAAGCCGGTCGTCATCGCCTTGAAGAACTTCTTCGCCTCGGCCTTGCCCTTCGACGTCTGCGGCTGGGTCATGTCGTCCCACTCGACGGTGTCGGACATCGCGGCGAGCCAGTCCGCCTCCTTCTTGGCTTCCATCGCGGCGCCCATCGCGCTCAGGGCCTCGACGTTCTTCGTCTCCTCGGGCGCGCCGCTCGAGGTCACGACCTCGGCGTTCGACGCGAGCGTCGGGATCGGGCGGGCCTTCTGCTTCGACAGGCCGATCTGCGAGAGGATCGTGCCGCCGTCGTAGTAGACGTGGTGCTCCTTGATCTGCCCCTCCGGCGTGAACCAGAGGACGTCGACGCCCTGCGCGCCGACCTTCTTCTCGCTCGCCTTGATGCCCCAGAGGTCGCCCGTGTGCGTGCCGTTGAACGCCCACTCGACGACCACGACGTCACCCTTCACGAAGACGCGGCTCGGCGCGGTCGTGTAGTCCTTGAAGGCCTCGAAGAGCTTGCCGTAGCTCTGCGCGATCGCCTCGCGGCCGCTCGCGTCCGCGGGCGCGCCCGCGATCTTCACGACGCCGCCCTCGGCGTAGAAGCCGGCGAGCGCCTTCGCGTCGTGCGCGTTGGTCGCCGCGGTCATCCCCTTCAGCGTCTTCTGCTGGAGCTCGGCGAGCGACGCCTTCGGCTCCTCCTTCGGGGCCTCGACGGGCGGCGCCGTCGGCGGAGTCGTGGCGGCTACGGCGGGGGCCTCGGGCGTCTTCGGCGCCGAATTCTCTTCCCCGCCACACGCGACAAGCACGAACCCGATCGCAAGAGCAAACGACACCTTTCGCATATCTCTCCTCCTGAGAGACCTCGCCCGCGTCGGCGACGTGCGCCTTCGAGGACGTAGGCCTGCTAGCTCGACCATTTGCGAGGCCGCTTCCGTACGCCCCTTTCCCGCCCCACGTCAAGCCGGGGGTCCGTGCTAAAAGCGGTCATCCCATGCGAAAGCGCCCCCTCGGAAAGACCGGGCTCGTCGTCTCGGAGCTCGCCATCGGCACCTGGGGCCTCTCCGGCGACGCCTACGGAAAGGTCGAGGAGGCCGACGCCGAGGCCGTGCTGCGGCGGGCGATCGACATGGGCTTTTCGCTGATCGACACCGCCGACGCCTACGGCGCGGGGCGGATGGAGCGGCTCTGCGGGACGATCGCCAAGGACCACCCCGAGCTCGTCCTCGTGACGAAGGGCGGGATCGATCGCATGACGGATCCGCCGCGCAAGTGCTTCGCTGCGGACTATCTCCGCAGCGCCGTCGAGCGCTCGTTGAAGCGCCTCGGCAGGGAAGCGCACCAGGTCTACCTCCTCCACAGCCCGACCCCCGAGACGCTCCACACCGGCGAGGCGGTGGACGCGATGGAGGCGCTCAAGAAGGAGGGCAAGATCCAGCACTGGGGGGTCGCCGCCGGCGACGAGGACGTCGCGCGCGCGGCGATCGACAAGGGCGCCGAGGTGATCGAGCTCGCGTACAACCTCACGCACGCGATCGATCTGCACCGCATCTCGGGCGACGTGATGGTCGCCGGCGCCGGCGTCCTCGCGCGCAGCGTGCTCGGCCACGGCCTGCTCGCCGGCATGTGGCCGAAGGACCGGAGCTTCGACGAGGGCGACCACCGCGCCGAGCGATGGACGAGGATGGAGCTCGAGCTCCGCGTCGACCAGCTCGACGCCGTCCGCTTCCTCGTCAAGGGCGACGTCCACACGCTGCGCGGCGCGGCGGTGCGCTTCGCGCTCTCGAACCACCTCGTGTCGGCCGCGGTCCTCGGCCCGCGCACGAAGGAGCAGCTCGAGCAGCTCGTCCGGGAGACCGGCGGCGGCCCGCGCTACCTCGCCGACGACGACCTCCGGCAGCTCCCGCGCGCGCTCGACAAGGTCGGGATCCACAGCTGACGCCGGAGCTCCGATGATCGATCGCCAAGACGTCCTCGCCAAGCTCCTCGCCTCCGCCGCGGCCGCCGCGGAGGTCGTGATGCGCGTCTACGCCGAGGCCGACGTCGGCGTGGAGCTGAAGGGCCCGAACGATCCCGTGACCCGCGCCGACAAGGAGGCGAACGCGCTCCTGCTCGAGCGGCTCGCGGCGGACTTCCCCGGCGTGCCGATCGTCGCCGAGGAGAGCGATCCTTCCACGTTCGCGGGCTTCGGCTCGGCCCCCGTCGCGCTCTTCGTCGATCCGGTCGACGGGACCCGCGACTTCATCGCGAAGAACGGCGAGTTCGCCGTGATGCTCGGCTTCGCCGAGGCGGGCGTCGCGACCGTGGGGGTCGTCGACTGCCCGGCGCTCGGCGAGGTCTACGGCGCCGCGCTGGGCAGCGGCGCGTTCCTCATCACGAAGGACGGCCGCGCGCCGATCCACGTCGCCGCGGAGACCGACCTCGCCGCGTGCCGGTGCGCGGTCTCGCGCTTCCACCGCAGCAAGTCGGTCGACGCCAAGCTCACCGCGCTCGGGGTGAAGGAGCTCGTGCCGACGGGGAGCGCCGGCATCAAGGGGGTCCGCGTCGCCTCCGGCGCGCTCGAGATCTACGCCCACCCGTCGGCGGGCCTCGTGAAGCTCTGGGACGCCTGCGCGCCGGAGGCGATCGTCCGCGCGGCCGGCGGCGTCTACACCGACGCGAGCGGACGCGCCTTCGACTACCGCGGGCCCGTCGCGCAGAACGAGGGCACGCTGGCGGCGAACCCGACCCTCCACGCCGAGGCGCTCCGGCGCTTCGCCGAGGCGACGACGTGAAGGACCGCGCCGAGGTCGTCGTCGTCGGCGCGGGCATCATGGGCCTGTCGATCGCGTATCACCTCGCGCGGCTGGGCGTCACCGACGTCGTCGTCGTCGACAAGAGCTACCTGTGCGGCGGCGCGAGCGGCCGCAACGGCGGCGGGATCCGAGCGCAGTGGTCGAGCGAAGCGAACGTCCGCCTGATGCAGGAGAGCATCCGGATGTGCCAGGACTTCGCGAGCGAGTTCAAGATCAACGTCTGGCTCCGCCAGGGTGGCTACCTCTTCTTGGCGCGCACCGAGGCGCGCAAGCGGGCGCTCGAGGAGAGCTGCAAGCTGCAGCGCGAGTGCGGCCTCACCACGCGGATGCTCTCGCCGCGCGAGGCCCAGAAGATCGTCCCCGAGCTGTCGACCGACGGCGTCGTCGCGGCGAGCTACAACCCCGACGACGGCGTGGTCTTCCCCTGGCCGTTCGTCTGGGGCTTCGCGCAGGCGGCGGCGAAGCTCGGCGTCGAGGTCGCGACGTTCACCGAGGTGGTCGGCATCGACACGAGCGGCCCGCGGATCGAGGGCGTGCGCGTCCGGAAGGCGAGCGCGCCCGACGCGCCGGTCCACCGGATCGCGACCCGCAAGGTCGTGAACGCCTGCGGCGCGTGGTCCCCGGAGATCGCGCGGCTCGTCGGCGTGGACCTCCCGAACAAGCCGCACCGGCACGAGATCTGCTCGACCGAGCCGCTGAAGCCCTGGCTCAAGCCGCTCGTCGCCGATCTCACGAACGGCCTCTACTTCAGCCAGTCGACGCGAGGCGAGATCGTCGGCGGGATCGGGCAGGAGCGCGTGCCGCCGGGCGTGAACCACGACAGCTCGTTCGCGTTCCTCGGCCTCTACGCGCGCGCGCTCGTGACGACGTGCCCCCTGCTCGGCGAGGTCAAGGTCCTGCGCCAGTGGTCGGGCTGCTACGACCTCACCCCGGACGCCAACCCGATCGTCGGCGGCGTCGACGAGGTCGAGCACTTCTACCAGGCGTCCGGCTTCATGGGCCACGGCTTCATGATGGCGCCCGTCGTCGGCAAGCTGATCGCCGAGCACATCGCCGAGGGAGACGAGGCGCCGGAGCTGCCGATGTTCGAGCGCTGGAACCTCCGCCGCTTCAAGGAAGGCAAGCTCCTCAGCGAGTCGATGATCATCGGCTGAGCGCGACGGCGCTCAGGGGTACGCGCAGCGCAGGCCGAGCTTGCCGTACTTGTTGAGCAGCATCGAGCGGCGGCTGAGCCCGTTGGCCGGCTTCGAGTAGTCGTGGACCTCCCACGACCCGCCGGCGTTCCAGCCGTGCGACGCGGTGAAGGGCGTCTGATCGTAGGTGGTCGTGGCGCTCCCGTTGTGAGCGATGAGGACGTCGCTCGTCAGCCCGTAGTTGTCGCCGATGACGTCCGCGTGGCCGTTCGGCCCGCGCCCGCGGAGGCGTCCGGGCGCCGAGATGAAGACGATGTAGTCGCCGGTGGCGCCGAGGTTCGGCCACTCGTAGCTGTAGCGGTAGTTCGCGAACTCGATCGTCCGCCCCGGGATGTCCTCGGGGAACTGCGACTGCGCCGTGCAGAAGGCCGGGAACGTGGCGTCCGTCACCGTCGGGAAGCGGCAGCCGAAGTACGTGTTGTCGCCGATGCGCCGCGGCGCGCGCGTCTCGCCCTGGGGCAGCCACGGGCTCGCCGTCGTCCCGGCGCCCCAGGCGGCCGTCCACTCGGGGCCGAGGTGCAGCCGGCCGCCGTCCCAGATGCAGAACGCCTGGGCCACCAGGTAGTCGATGCACTGCATCGATTTCGTGTCGTAGACGTTCTGGTCCTCCCCCGGGGTCGCGCCGTCTTGCTGGCCGTCGGGGAAGCGGAACGCGTGCGTGCCGGGCGAGCCGACGTAGCAGCCCGTCGAGCTTTGGGCGTTGTTCTTGAAGATGCGCCCGCCGAGGTGATTGCGGATCGAGCTGTAGATCCCCCGCTCGAGCACCGCGCTGCCCTGATCGCGATCCTCGAGCTCGGTCGCCGCGGCGCTCCCCCCGAAGCTCACCGGCAGGTACAGGTCCCAGTCCGCCTCGAGCAGGCGGCGCCCGGCGTTGTTGCCGGATTGGTCCGGGATGAGCGGGATCTTGCCCTGCGCGCGGGCTTGCTGGACGAACGCGCGGACGTTGTAGTTGATGCTCTCGAGGAACACGCGCATCCGACCGGCCGTGACCTGGTACTTGTCGAGCAGGATGGTCTGCCCGTTCGTCGGCCCGCTCGTCGGGGTGACGGGCGCCTTCATGCAGCAGTCCTCCCACTGCGCCGCGCCGACGCCGCCCGCGCCGCCGAGGCCGCAGGTGTCGCCGCCGTAGCGCTGCGTGCAGCTCCGGCCCGCCGCGCACTTGTTCGCGTAGTTGCAGCCGAGGCTCGTGCAGTCGGTGCCGGTCAGGCACCCCTTGCCGACGCCGCACGCGGAGCACGTGGGGCCGCCGCAGTCCTCGTCCGTCTCGTCGCCGTTCTTGACCTCGTCCTCGCAGGTCGGCACCTGGCAGACGCCTCCCGTACAGACGCCGCTCTTGCAGTCGTCGGCGGTCGCGCAGGCGCGGAGATCGGCGCAGCGCGGGCAATCGGGGCCGCCGCAGTCGACGTCCGTCTCGCTGCCGTTCTTCGCCTCGTCGTCGCAGACCGGCGTGCTGCACTTTCCGTCCTTGCAGACGTCGCTGGCGCAGTCGCCGCGCGCCTTGCACGCCTTGCCGTCCTCGCACTTCTCGCAGCTCCCGCCGCAGTCGACGTCGGCCTCCTCGCCGTTCTTCACCCCGTCGGCGCAGGTGGCCGGCTGGCACTGCTTGCCCTTGCCGGTGTCCGCGCACACGCCCGAGGCGCAGTCGCTCGCGTCGCCGCAGCCCTTGAGGACGTCGCACTTCTCGCAGGCGGGGCCGCCGCAATCGATGTCGGTCTCGTCCGCGTTCTTCGTGCCGTCCTTGCACGACGCCTCGCGACACGTGCCGAGCGCGATCTCGCAGAGCCGCGAGGGACAGTCGTCGTTCTTGGTGCACTGCGGTGGCGGCGCGGCCTCCGAGACGGCGACGTCCGAGCCGGTGTCCGCGCCGGCGTCGTCCTCCGGCGTCGCTCCGCCGCCGTCGTCCGGGGTCGCGCACCCCGCCGCGAGAGCGACGGCGGCACACGCAGCACAAAGAGAGACGGCGAGCGCCCGCAAGGCGAGTCTGGACATTCGGTCGTATCGTAGCCCGACTCGAGGCGGCGCTTCCATCGACACCGGAGCCGACCGCGAGGAATCCGCGGCGCGCGGGCGGCGGAGGATCCGCGCAGCTCCGACGAGGTAAGGCGACCGACGACCAGGTGCGCACGGACTGCGACGCCGCGCCGGCGCTCGTCAGGCCTCGAGCAGGAGCGCGTTCGGGCCGTGCGCCAGGAACGCCGCGCGCGCGGCCTCGTCCTCGACCAGGCCGGCGCGCGCCTCGAGCCGCGCGCGCGGACGCCAGCACCGACGCCGGCTCGTCGTCCCCCGAGGCTCGGCGGAGGGCGGTCGCGTATGCTACGGGCGTGCAAAGGAGTGAACGAGGGAGCTTTCGCAGGCAGTGGGTCCAGCCCATCGTCCTCCTCGCGGCGATCGCGCTGTTCGCGTTCGCGCTCTTCTACGTCCTCGACCACTACGCGACGGGCGTGAAGACCGAAGAGTACCGGGGAGGGACCGCGAGGACGTTCTTCAACTTCTCGGATGACCACATCACGGACGCGGTCAGCCAGCTCGGCGCCATGATGGCCGCCGTGCTCGGCATGGTGATCACGGTGGTGAGCATCGTCGTCCAGCTGTCCGCCGAGCGCTACACCGGCGTCACCAAGATGTTCTTTAGGGACCGGACGAACCTCCTGGTCCTCGCGTACTATGTCATCGCGTGCGTCGCCGGGATCTGGGTGAGCATGTCCGTGCACGGGGAGTTCGTTCCGCGCGCCACGCTCGTGGCGATGATGGTGACCGACAGCATCGGCTTCGTCATCATGGCCCCCTTCTTCGCGCACGTGTTCCGCTTCCTCGAGCCAGCGAACATCATCGCCCGCATCCGTCGCGACGCATCTCGCACCGCTGACCTGGGAATGGTGAGCACCGACACCGAGGTGCGCGACGCGCTCCAGGCCGAGCTCCTCAACGGCATGGAGGAGCTCACGGATATCACGAGCAACTCGATCTCCGGCAAGGACAAGATCATCGCGAGCCGCGCCGTCGATGCCCTCAAAGATCTTGCCGTGGGGTATGCGCGCGCCAAGGTGACCGCGACGCCCCAGTGGTTCGTGATCGGAGCTGCGATCCGCGACAACCCGGACTTCGTCGCCATGGAGCCCGAGTCCTTGGACGATCTCGAGCAGCGCCGCACGTGGGTAGAGTGGAAGGTCATGCGGCAGTACCTCGGTATCTTCACCGAGGCGCTGCAGTCGATGCGCGACATCAACTATCTCATCGCGATCGACACGCGATACATCGGCGAGGCCGCGCTGGTGTCCAAGGACTCCGAGCTCCTCACGCTGACTAGCTGGTTCATGAACAGCTACCTTCGCGCCGCGCTCAACGCGAAGGACGTCCGCACTGCCTACAACATCCTGAATCAGTACCGCCTCCTCGTCGAGGCGATGCTCCGAGCGGGAGACGGCGCGGCGGCGGTCACGGCGGTCGGCCACCTGAAGTACTACGGTGACGTCTCGTTCAACATGAACCTTCCGTTCGTGACGGAGACCGTCGCGTACGACGTCTGTGCGCTCATCGAGATCGCCCACGAGCTCCAGCTCGCGGAGGAAGACACGCTGCTGAGCGCATTCCTCGATCTGGATCGCACGGGTGACGAGCGCGCCCAGGAGCAGGCGCTCAAGGGAGTACGTAAAGCCCAGGTCAAGCTCGCGGCTTACTATCTCTCGGTCGGCGAGAGCGAAAAGGCGCAGCGGATCCGCGAGGACATGGAGCACGAGCCGCGCGAACGGCTACGTGCAATCCGCGACGAGCTCGAGCGCGTGAAGTCGAAGGACTTCTGGGAGATCATCGATCGAGGTCGAAATTTCGAGTACATGCCAGCCGAGCAGAGGGCGCGCATGCGCGAGTTCTTCTCGTTCCTCCCGCAGCAAGGTGAGCCGACGCGGACGCCACCTATCGGTGAGGCGTGAGAATCCACCTCGCCCCCCTTGCGGCGCGGGGCACAACGGGCGGGCCGTCCTGAAACGTCAAGCCGCGCCCTTGCGCCGTGGCTCTCGCCTCGTCGTTCAACCTCCGCGAGCTCGTCCTCGCTCGCCTCTCGTGTCGTGACTACCTGGTGTCTCCCTCAGGGACGCCGCACGAGTACGACGGAGGCGGGCGAAACTTCTCGGGCGTGGCCGTGAAGGTCGCCTCGATCTGCGCGGTCGCCTGGCCGCTGTGCCCGACGACGTGGAGCTCCCCCTCGAACGTGCCGGGGGTCGGCTCCGTCAGCGTGAAGGACGTCGGCGCGCCGTGCGCCGGCTCGACGTAGCTCCAGCTCCCTCCTTGGTCGGGATCGGTCCAGATCCACGAGAGCTGCGCGAGCGAGGCCGGTTGACCGTTCCGGACGAGCATACGGACGTCGAGGTTCTGAAGGTGTCCGTTCTCGTTGCGACGCGCGACGAGGATGAGCGTGCGGGAGTCCTCACCGGGCTCGTAGACGGCGTAGCCGCCCGATCCGGGGACGGACCACGAGGACTGCGCGCCGTCGATGTTCAGCGTCAGCGTCGCGCTGCCGAGGCCGGACGCCGCGGGCGGGTACGTGGCCGGATCCTGCATCAGGCCGAACGTGCCGAGGTTCAGCGTCTCGAGCGAGAGCTCGCCGTCTTCGAGGCAAGCCTCGTGCTCGCCCCAGACGTCCTCGTCGGCGAGCCAACGAACCAGCACCGGGCCGCGTTGCTTCGACATGTCCCGCGCGAGGCTGAGCTTGGCCGCCACGTCGAGGGCCACGTTGTCCGGCGTGAAGCGGAATACGGGCCCGCTGAGCTCCTGCTCGAACCAGGCCGGCCCGGGCGGATTGACGAGCGTGATCCCGACCGACGTGCCCGCGGCGAGCGCGCCCGCGGGCACCTCGAGCGTGGCGCCGCAAAGGCTCACGGTCGCTCCTGCGGCGCCGACCGTCGCGACGTGGCTCCGACCGACGGCGCACGAGGTGTCCGCGTCGGCGTCCGTCTCCGCCGCGGCGTCGCCGGGGAGCGTCGAATCGGTCGCGGCGTCGGGCCTCGGAGCGCTCGCGTCTCCGTCACCGCCCGGCGGGCTCGCGGAGTCGTCGTCACCACACGCGACGAGCAGCGCCATCGAGCAAGCGAGCCCAGACACGCCCCACGCGAGAACTCTCCCCACGGACGATGACTTCATCCCGGCACCTGCCAACGAGTGATCACGCGAGCGACGACCGCTCTCGCGCATATCGATGTCGCGACAGGTCGAATCGATCGAAAAATCTTCGAGCGGCGGACGTCTTCCTCACGCGACAGAACGACGCGGCGAACACGCGCGCTCGACTTCGACGACCGCGCGCCATGAAACGCTGGAGCGCCGCCCGCCCCCGAGCCAGAGCCCCCCAGCCGTGAGAACACCAGCGCAGTGTGGCCGAGATGACTCGCGAGGAAGAGCGCCGACGCCAGCCAAAAGAGCGGCTTCACCCCGCGCCATCGAGCGCGAGAGGCCACGCCGATCCCCGCCAGCCACACGATCGGCAAAGAGGCCGGCGCCGAGAACCCCACGAAGTGAAGGCTCCAGCCGCTTCGGGGCGCGAGGATCAGGGCTGCCCAGGCCGCGGTGTAGGCGACCAGCCCCGCGCCGTAGAGCGCCAACCCGAGGCGTCGACGTGGACGTGACTCGCTCTTCGACATCGCCAACGGCAGCGCCGTCACCGCCGTCCGGCTGATGTGCTCCGTCAGCGCGAGCGCGCTTGGAACGTCGTGCCAGAAGACCTCGGGCTGGTAGGTCGGCGGCAGCGATCCGGCGCAGGCCAGGTTGAGGAGGAGAACGGGCACCATCAGCCCGAAGGAGCTGTTCGAGAGGGCGCGCAGGGCGCGCGCGGGCAGGCTCCGCGCGGTGGTGTCTCGCTCCGGCGAAGGGGTCACGACGGAGTCTCTACCTCGGTGCATGGCCTCGGTGCATGCCCGAGCGCCCCCGGCGCCGAACGAATCGCCATCGAACGTCTGGAGGGATGGGTCGAGCCGCGAACCGCCGTGGGCTTCCCGCGCCTCGGGCTGCGACGACGGAGCCGTCCTCGGCCACGGGCGGGAGCTCGGCCGGGCTCGACAAGGCCGCGACCGACATCGTCTAACCAATGGATATCATAAGTATTAATAATCTTCGTCGGGCCGCAGAGCCGGGTGAGAACAAACGTTGACACCCCGGGAGGCGCAGGATTACCGTGGGCCACGGAAAAACGGGGGATTTTCCCGTTCTTCTCGATCGCCTTCCCCGCACTTTTGCCGCCGCTCGTGCGTCGAGCGGTTTCCTCGACGGAGAGCTCGACATGAAGAAGCCTCGCACCGCGGTCCGCTCGTTGTCCTCGGGCCTTCTCGGGATCCTCACGCGCACCTGCCTCGTCGCCGCGCCCGTCGTCCTCGCCGGGTCGGCGATGGTCGCCTGCGCCGACGAGAACGATCCCAAGACGTGGGTGAAGCGCCTCGACGATCCGGCGCAGCGCTCGGCGGCGATCAAGCGCCTGGACGAGATGTTCAACGCGGCGATGGGCAGCGAGAGCAACAACCGCGAAGCCCCGAAGGTCAAGGCGGTGGTCGACGACTCGATCGAGGCGCTCGCCAAGACGTACACGACCGGCGGCCTCGACGAGAAGACGCGCAAGGACCTCATCAAGCTCATCGCCGACATGGGCGACCCGCGCGCCGCGCCGGCCTTCGCGAAGGCGTTCAAGGACTACGAGCCCGGCAAGAACGACGAGGACGTGAAGTTCGCGGCGCAGGGCACGTCGCGCCTCTCCACGTCCGGCAAGCTCACCGACCAGCAGCTCATCGACGCCCTCTGGGACTGCTTCGCCAAGTTCCAGCCGTCGAAGGCCAAGTCGATCAACCTGGTCAAGGATCTCCAGAGCGCGGTCAAGACGGTCAAGCACCCGTCGTGGGGCCCGAAGGCCGTCGCGCTCCTCAACGCGCCGGTCACGGATCCGAAGAACCCCGAGCAGGGGATGGACCAGCTCCAGTTCTGGCAGCTCACGTCGGTCCAGCTCATCGGCGACACCAAGTTCACCGCCGGCGTCGGTCCCCTCGTGAAGGTCCTGATGACGCCGACGAAGAAGGACCTCACCTTCCCCGTCCGCCTCGCGCTCCACAAGATGCCGAAGGAGGCCGAGCCCGAGCTCATCAAGGCGCTCAAGGGCGAAGGCGACTACGAGAAGCTCGCCGAGGCGTACCCGGAGAAGGCGTACCTCCCGTTCGTCGCCGAGCCGCTCGCGTACATCTCGCGCCCCGCCGGCCTCGCCGCCATCCAGGAGGCGCTCGCGAAGGCCGACAACGACTCGAACCGGACGTTCCTCGCGACCTACCTCACGTACTTCCCGACCGATCCGAAGAACGTGAAGGCGTACACCGACGCGTACGCGAAGATCGCCCCGAACGCGGCGATCCCGCTCATGGGCGGCGCGAACGGCCACGCGATCCTCGCCGGCACGGCGGCGAACTTCTTCGACCCGAGCCTCACCGAGTGGATCTTGAAGGAGGTCGCGAACGCCAAGGGCGAGGCGGCCGACGCGATGCCGGCCTCGGGCCTCCCCGCGGCGATCAAGCTGATGACCGTCGAGCAGGCGAAGGCCGTCGGCGAGGCGGTCGACAAGATCCCCGGCCAGGCGATCGAGAAGGACATGTTCAAGAGCGCCAGCGCGGTGCTCGACAAGTGCAAGAAGGACGCGGCCTGCTACCTCGGCGTCCTCGACACGCCCGTCCCGTCGGCGCCGCCCGCGGCGAAGATGGGCCACGTGAAGGCCGTGTGGATGGCCGTCGAGCTCCACCCGGACGACACGCGCGTGAAGCTCATGGAGCGCGTGGAGAAGGTGAAGGACGGCTCCGTCCGCCTCGCGATCCTCGAAGGCATCGACACGCTCTCGCCCAACGGCGACGCGGCCATCGCCGACAAGCTCGAGAAGCTGGTCGAGACGGAGCGCGCCGCCGGCAACGCGGCGGGCACCGACGAGATGTACCGCATCGCCCTGAAGCTCCGGTCGCGCGTGCCGTGATCAGGCTCGAGGTCACGCGCGGCCAGCTCGCCGGGACGGCGATCGAGCCCACTTCGGACGTCGTCCGCATCGGACGCGCCGAGGGCAACGATCTCGTCGTGCCCGACACGCACGTCTCGAGCGAGCACGCGAAGATCGTCTTCTCCGCGGACCGCTACGTCCTCGTCGATCAGCGGTCGACGAACGGCACGGCGATCCTCCGCGGAGGAGCCGGCGGCGACCACGCCGAGCGGATCGCGCTCGACGACGCGAACAGCCGCGAGGCGACGCTCGAAGACGGCGACGTCATCGAGCTCGGCTCTCAGGACCGCATCGTCCACGTGACCGTGAGCATGCGCGAAGACGCGGACGACGCCCGCGTCTTCGCGATGAAGAAGATCGAGGAGCTCGTCCCGCGCGCGACGATCCTCGAGAAGGACGACGGGCGCATCCGCGTCCTCTACGAGGCGCTCAAGCGCATCGGGAGCGCGCAGGACCTGTCCGAGGTGCTCGTCGCGATCTGCGAGTCGAGCTTCACGATCGTGCCGCTCGCGACGCACGTGACGATCATCCTCCGCGACGACGACGAGGAGTCCGCCGCGGCCAAGGGCGCCTCCGGCTACGTGCCGGTGATGACCCGCGTGCGCGGGCAGGACGCGCCGCCCTCTCAGGCCATCCCGATCACGCGCTCGGTCTTCCGCAAGGTCGTGAGCGAGCGCGCCGCCGTCGTCGCCGCCGACGCTCCGCGCGACGTCGGACAGAGCGAGTCGCTCATGGGCGCGCAGATCCGGTCGACCCTCGGCATCCCGCTGTGGAAGGGCGACGAGATCCTCGGCGTCATCCAGGTCGACAACCGCGAGGCGACCGGCGTGCTTACGGCGAGCGACCTCGACATCATGGCGGTGCTCGCGCAGAACGCCTCGCTCGCCGTCGCGAACGCGCGCGTCGCCAAGCGCCTCCGCGCCGCCGAGGAGCGCCTCAAGAAGGAGAACGCGTTCCTCAAGGGCAAGGAGCAGGAGCGCCGGAGCGGCGGCAAGAAGGACGGCGCGCCGGAGATCATCGGCAACAGCGCGCCGATGAAGCAGCTCCTCCAGCAGCTCGAGAAGGTCGTCAACACGCGCGTCACCGTCCTCATCGAGGGCGAGACGGGCGTCGGCAAGGAGCTCGTGGCCGCGAGCGTGCACTACCGCTCGAACCGGCGCGATCGCCTGTTCGTCGGCCAGAACTGCGCGGCGATGCCGGAGACGCTCCTCGAGAGCGAGCTCTTCGGCCACAAGAAGGGCGCGTTCACGGGCGCCCACGAGGACAAGCGCGGCCTCTTCGAGGTCGCCGACGGCGGCACGTTGTTCCTCGACGAGGTGACGGAGATGCCGCTGTCGCTCCAGTCGAAGCTTCTCCGCGTCCTCCAGGAGGGCGAGATCCGCCCGATCGGCGCGACGCAGGAGAAGAAGGTCAACGTCCGCATCGTCGCCGCGACGAACCGGAACCTCGAGAAGGAGGTCGCCGAGGGGCGCTTCCGCGAGGACCTCTACTACCGCCTCAAGGTCTTCCCGCTCCGCGTCCCGCCGCTCCGCGAGCGGCGCGAGG
This sequence comes from Labilithrix sp., assembly GCA_019637105.1. GTDB lineage: Bacteria > Myxococcota_A > Polyangia > Polyangiales > Polyangiaceae > Labilithrix. The sequence continues at coordinate 12,217 of JAHBWF010000058.1, read as the reverse complement.
ACATCCCGCTCATCGGCGCGCACTTCCTCCAGCGCTTCGCGACGGAGTTCGGCAAGCCGGCCGGCGGCTTCTCGCAGCAAGCGATGGAGCTGCTCCAGAGCTACGACTGGCCCGGGAACGTCCGCGAGCTGCAGAACGAGGTGCAGCGCCTCGTCATCCAGATCGACACCGGCGGCTTCGTCACGCCCGACATGCTCTCTCCCCGCGTCCGCCAGGTCGAGGGCATGATCGAGCGCGTGCGCCCGACGAAGGGCACGCTGAAGGAGATGATGGACCAGGTCGAGCGCTGGCTCCTCATCGAGGCGCTGCGCGAGCACGGCAACAACAAGACCGCCGCCGCGAAGTCCCTCGGCATCACGCGCGAGGGGCTCCACAAGAAGCTGCGCTCGTTCGGGCTCTGATCGGAGCTCGACGCGCGGCGCGGCCGGGGGCGCGTCCCGGCGCGGCGCGCGCCTCGGGGCGCTGCGCCGGTTGCGCTAACATCGTGGCCGATGCCTCGGAGCTCCTGGCCGCTCGCCCTCCTCGTCGCGTGCGCGCCGGCGCCCGTCGTCGAGGCCAACGTCGTCGGCGCGGCCTCGGTGAAGGGCGCGTCCCCTGCGTCACCGTCCACCGCGCCGGTCGCGACGCCGGCCGACGACGACGGCGCGGACGATCGCGCGTGCGAGGCCGCGATGTACACCGACCACGTGGCGGGGACGCGAGGGCTCCACGCCTTCGAGGATCCCACGGGGCTCTACGGGTTCGCCGACTCCAAAGGAGTGACCGTCATCCCGCCGCGCTTTCGCTTCGTCTACGAGTTCTCGGAGCACGGAGTCACGGCCGGCGTCGACCTCTCGGGCCGCCCCGTCTTCATCGACACCGGCGGCAACGTCCTCGCGCAGGCCTACCTCTTCGACAACGGTCCGGACTACTTCTCGTCCGGGCGCGCGCGCATCGTCGACCGCGGGAAGGTCGGCTTCATCGACGTCCGCGGGCGCGTCGTCGTCGCCGCCCGGTGGGACGGCGCGACGTCCTACTGCGGAGAGCACGCGTTCGTCTGCGACGGCTGCGCCCGCCAGCGGGGCGACGACGCCGACGTCCTCGCGGGCGGCGCGTGGGGCGCCATCGACCGACGCGGACAGGTCGTCGTCCCGCTCGTTCACCCTGACGCCGGGCACGCCGAGCGCGCGCTCGCGCGTCGAGCTCCGTAGTCCTCGGACCTCCGTCGGACGGCGCGGGCCGCTCAGTACCAGACGGCGCCGACGCTCAGGGTCCCGATCGCCGGCTGGGCCGCGCCGGTCTGCGGCGCGAAGAAGAAGGCGACGCGGACGTGGGGCTCCGGCCGCGCCGGGACGGGGTGGATCACCGTGAGATCGACCGTGAGCTCCAGCCCGAGCGGGTTCATGTGCGCGCGCGCCATGCTGCTGAAGACGCCGAAGTGAGACACCGACGGGCTCCACGCCGCCCCCAGCACGACGCCCTTCCAACGCGCGTCGTCGAGCTTGCCGAGGGCGACGAGGCCGCCGACGGTGATGGGCACGCTCGCGAAGAGCTGCACCGAGCTCTCGTAGCCGACCGCGTGGCTGCTCTTCGCGACGTTCGAGCAGAGCTCGCCCGCGGGCTCCGGGATCCCGACGGGCGCGCGCAGGTGGTAGGCGTGGAGGTCGAGGCCCGCCGACGCCCGGAAGCCCCACCACGACGACGCGCCGTCGGGATCGAGGCGCGACCGCGCCATGAAGCCGAGCCGACCGCCGACGCCGCCCCCGAACCCGAGCGCGCCGGCGCGCGCGCTCTGACCGTACATCGCGATCGGCGCCGTCCCGGTGCCGGTCGAGCAGAGGCCGTCCACGCGGAACGTCCGGTCCGGCAGCGCGATCGTCGAGAGGTTCAAGCGGAGCTCGTAGGTGAGCCCCGCGACGCTTCGCCGTCGCCACGCGTCGTCCATCGCCGCGTGCATCGCCATGGGGCGCGGAGCGGCCGCGACACCGACCTCCTCCACGGTGTCCCACGCGAACGTGCGACGCCGTCCCTCTCCGGTCTCGACGACGAGCCAGCGGCCCGGAGCCTGCTCGACGACGCGGCCCTCCACGACGCGCCCGTCGCGCAACCGGATCTCGTCGGCGACGGCGTCCCCCGCCGCGGCGTCCGCCGGACGTGGAGAGAACGTGGCGTCCGCGGCGAGGATGAGGCCGAAGGCCACGGCCCGTCCGCGCACGAACGACGATCCTGCAGCCAAACCGCCTCCGTAGGTCCCCCGGAAGCAATCGATGGACCTCGACAGTGCGGCATCGCACGATCACGGCGCGCTCGGGTCACGAGGACGCCTGCGCGCAGGAGGATCTCGGCGAGCTCGCAGACGGGCTCTTGCGCGATCACGGCCGCGGCCGCGCGATCGCGCGCAAGCGCCCCAAGTCACCGCGAGGACGTCGCGCCGCGCAGGCGATCTCGGCGAGCTCGTATGCGAGGGCGCCGCGCCGCGCGATCACGGCTCGCTCCAGGTCAGGACGAGGACGTCGCCCGCGCGCAGGAGGATCTCGGCGAGCTCGTACGGCGGCTCGTACGCGAGCGTCGCCGGCTCGCCGGCTTCGTTGTAGCGATGCTGGACGCTCCAGCGCCCCTCCTCCGAGGCGACGTCGCGCACCGAGGTGAGGCCGCGCTCCGCGTCGGCCTCGTACGGTATCCGCAGGATCTCGAAGAGCGCCCGCTCCGCGGTGACGCCGGGACGCGCCGGATCGAGGTTGGTCGCGACGAGGTACCGCTCGGGAGGTCGCGCCTCTCCGTAGTCGATGATGAGCGTCGCGGTCCGCGACATCATCGTGGCGACGTCGAACACGAACGGCCTGTTGTCGCCGTCGACGATCTCGTAGACGCCGACGCGGACGTTGAGCCCGTCGAAGTCGGCGGCGAGCACGCTCACCTGATCGAGCGTCAGGAAGTCGCGCGAGAAGTTCACCGGTCCCTGCACCTCTCCAGGCGCGAGCGAGTACGGGACGAAGTTGTTGAACAGCGTGTTGATGTCGAGGTTGCCGACCGGGCTCTCGACGCCGTCGGGCCCCACGAACGTGGCGGCGAGGACCATGTTCGTGACCCGAAACGGGATGTTGCCGCGATTCTCGAACTCGACGAGCACCTCCATGATCGCGCCGCTCGCCGAGAGCTCGTGGCTCTGCGCGTAGCTCTGAGCGAACGTCAGCGCTTGCCGGAGCTCCCGCGCCTGCTGGGCGGTGAAGGAGAGCGTCACGCCCACCGTGTTCGACCAGTCGATGGTCGCCGAGACGCCGCTCGTGACGATCACGGCGCCGGGTCCCCAGAACCCGATCGGCGGAGGCACGAGCGCCGCCGGATCGTCCTCCTCCTCCGCCGCCGCGAGATCCTCCTGGAGCACGAGCGACGTCGGTCCGAACTCGACCGTGATCTCCTCGCTGATCGTCTCCGACTCGCCGAACGTCGAGGCGAACGACTCCTCCTGGGTGACGCTCATCGAGAGGATGACGCCTTCTTCGATGGTCTGCGCGGTCTCGTAGGTCCACGTCTCGCCGCTCGTCGCCGTCAACCGGAGCGAGATGAGCGGCGGGCCGACGATGCGGACGTTCATCAACGGGACGTCCGCCACACGCGGATTGAAGCGCAGCGGCGCGTTGGTCGGATCGAAGGCGTGGAGGACGATCTCGTCGTAGTCGGACATCCCGTCGCCGTCGGTGTCCGCGAGGAGCGGCGACGTCCCATAGATATGGCTCTCGTCCACGTCCGAGATCCCATCGCCGTCCGTGTCGACGAACGCGCTGTTCGTCGCCGACGTGTCGCAGCCCAGCGTCCGCACCGACCACGCGACACAGCCCATGATCGCAGCGGACCTCACGACCCCGCGAGCCATGCCCGGCCGAGAGCAACGCGTGTACCTCGCGACAGGCAGAGCTCGGGTGTCGGCAACCGAAACCGAGATCCTAGCGAGCTTCAGCTCGAGCAGCTCGGGAGCGGGAAGATCGCACGACGCGTTCCTTGAACAGCGACGTCTTCGGATCCGGAAGACGACGGCCCTCGGCTTGCCATCGCCGGGACAGTCATCGGCGAGCACAACGGTGTCCCGAGAGGACTTTCTCCCCGGCACTTCTCTACGTTCCCGTACCGAGCGCGCGCGACGCCTCGCGCTCCGGTGCCACGCATGACATCTCTCGACCAGTCCCTCGAGGCAGGGCTCGGCCCTACTGCCCAGAATCGGCAGATGAACGGCGGCCGGAGCTCTCCGCGCTTCGCTCAATGTCATGGAATTGCGCCGTAACCACGAATTGACTTCCGACGCGTGCGGCGAGTCTGTACTGTGGAAGTCTTCGCCGCGTGTCGACGAAGGCCGTGAGGGGGGACGAGGACTTCGATGGGGGACGAACATGCACGTGGGCGACATGGCCTGTCGCGCCGTCCTGCTGAACTGAAGGAAGAGGCTCCGCGAGCACTCTCCCGCGCGCCACCGCGCGTTCGCGGCGACCTCGATCCGTAGCGCCGCCCGCGCGCTCCGGACACCGCACCACGCACTCACTCCGAGACCCACCCGACGTGCCCAAACGAGGCGCGGCGGCTTCGCGCGCCCATCGCTCTTCGAAACTTACGCATCTTGTCCGTTCATCCCATGACGAAGGAGCTCACATGGCCTCTCTCTCGCTCGACGATCTGACCAAGGCAGTCTCCGGTGGCGCCGCCGCCATCCGCACCCTCACCCGGCTCGAGCCCGCCGGCGGCCCCAACGACAAGGTATTCCCTCCGACCTACGTGAAGGAGCGCAACGCCGAGACGAAGTACGCCATGGAGAAGCGACGCGTCGACGGCCGCGAGGTCCAGACCGTGCTGCTCGACTCGGTCGCCTCGCAAGCCAACCGCTTCGAGGACGCGCTGGCCGAAGGATGGCGCCGGCGTGAGCTCGCGCTTCCCGTCGTGCAAGTCGACTTCTCGAAGGAAGCGGGCCTGGAGGATCTCGAGCAGATCACTGCGCTTCACGCGCCTCACCGCATCGCCGACGCGCTCCTTCGAGACAGCCTGCTCGAGGGCGTCCCGTTCCGTCAGACCGCCACGGGCAAGGAGATCACCGACGCCAAGCCGACACACGCCACCGCCATCTACAAGTACTGCCCGACCGCGCTCGTCTTCGGGGTCTGGGACAGCACCGGACCGAAGGGCGGACTCGGAGCGAAGTTCCAGCGGTGCCTCGTCTCGGAGATCGTCGGCGTCGACGTCATCACCGGCGTGAAGACGGCCAGCCGCATCGATCCCGCCGGCATTCAGACGAAGGCTGGCCCAGTCTACAAGCACAAGGACCCGAGCCAGGACTGGACCGTCGACGAGGGGGAGGCCGAAAAGAAGGGCGGAAAACCCGTCGAGTTTTCGCGCAGCACTGGCGGAGATGGCAAGAAGGGCTCTCCCTCGGCGATCAACCACGGCAACATCCCGCCGAGCATCGAAACGGACGCCGGCGGCGTCACGATGAGCCACGCCGTCCAGACGACCGTCCTCACGCTCGCCGGACTGCGCCGCCTCCGGTTCCAGACGAGCTGCGCGGGCGAGCGCATTCCCAACGAAAGTCGCGACGCCGCAGAGGTCGCCGCCCGGACCGCGCTCGCGGCGCTCGCGCTGACGGCCATCGTCTACCAGCGCGAAAACGACTACGATCTGCGCTCCCGATCGACGCTGGTCGCCACCGGCCCCCTCGTCTTCGAGGTGGTCGGACGCGACGGCGGAGAGCCGGCCCGTTTCTCGCTCACGAAGGACGAGGCGGCCAAGCTCCTCAAGGACGCCGAGAGCGCCGCGCGCAAGCACGGTCTCGGCTGGGACGCCGTCCCGATCACCCTCGTGCCTGCGCCGAAGCTGGCCGGATTGATCCGGAAGAGCCGCGAGGTCGCCGCGAGCTCCGAAGCCGAGGCGGGGGATAACTGATGCTGGCGCTCGAGGTCGCGCTCCTGACAGGCCGGTACGTCGCCACGGCATTCGACGACCGCGGACGCGCCGAGTGGCCTCCGCACCCGGCGAGGCTCTTCTCTGCGCTGGTCGCGACGCACTTCGAGGCGCTCGAACGCTCGACCGGCGAGCGAGCCGCGCTCGAGTGGCTCGAGCAGCTCGGCGCACCGCAGGTGATCGCGAGCGATGCTTCCCATCGCGATGTGACGACGGTCTTCGTGCCGGTCAACGACACCAGCGTCGTCAGCTCACTGGACGACGAGGCGCGAGCCGTCGATGAAGCCCGCGACGCGCTCGCTGCGGCGCGGGCCACCGGAGGCAAGGGCGCCGCGACGCTCGAGAAGAAGCTCGCGAAGGCGGAGGCTCGATTCGCCGATGCGCTCAAGCGGGCCGTCGAGCCCGTCGCCCCCGGCAAGGAAGGCAAGGACGGTCCGCCGCGCGCCGCCTCGCTGCTGCCCGATCGTCGAATCCGGCAGCCGCGCACGTTCCCGTCGGTCATGCCGGTCGAGCCTCGCATCGTGTTCAGCTGGCCCGACGCGACACCGTCTGCGGAGCAGCGCGCGCTCCTCGACGCGCTCGCGGCGCGCGTCGTTCGACTGGGCCACTCATCCTCGCTCGTGACTGTGCGCGTGAATGACAGCGCCGACGACGAGGCGCGATCGCGCTGGGTCCCCGACGAGACGGGTGAGGTGCGCGCGCCGGAGGACGAGGCCACGCTCCGCGTCGTCGCGACCGGCCAGCTCGCGGCGCTCGACACGACGTTCGCAGAGCAGGCTGACGTACCGGGTCGCGTGATGCCGGCCTCGTTCCAACGGTACGTCCGGCCTTCCAGCGGCGGAGAGAACCCGGTTCCGACCACGGCCTTCGGACAAGACTGGATCGTGCTTCGGCGCGTCGCGGGGCCGAGGCTACCGTCGACGCGTGCCGTCGACGTCGCGCGCGGAGTTCGCTCCGCGCTGCTCAAGAGTTTCGGCAGCGACGCGCCGGAGGTCCTGTCCGGCCATCGCGCGCCCGGCGAGCGTAGCGATCGGACGCACCTCGCGATCGTGCCTCTGCCGTTCGTCGCGAGTGACTACGCAGACGGCTCAATCCTCGGCGTAGCGCTCGTCGTCCCCAGCGGCGCGGCTCGCGACGAGCGGCTCGCGATCTACCGCGCCGTCGACGCCTGGAGGCGTGGCGACCGTCGCGACGGACGGCTGAGGGTCCACCTCGGACGCGCCGGCGTCCTCGAGCTCGCGGTCGTCGAGGACGAGGCTTCGCAGAAGACGCTCTCTCCGCAAACCTGGTGCGCGCGGGCGCGCCGCTGGTCGAGCGCGACGCCGATCGCGCTCGATCGCAACCCTGGCGACCTACGCAGCTCCGATCCACGGAAGGAGGCACGCGCCTACGCCGAAGCCGAGGAGACGATCGCGACCGCGTGCGAGCACGTCGGCCTCCCGCGACCGGCGCTCGTCACCGCGATGGTGTCGGCGCCGCTCGCCGGCGGCGACAAGACGCGGCACTTTCCGCCTTACGGAACGGGCAAGCCGCCGATCCAGCGCGTGCTCGTCCACGCCACGATCACCTTCGCCGAACCCGTCGAGGGTCCCATCCTGCTCGGCGCGGGCCGCTACCTCGGCCTCGGACTGTTTCGCCCCTCGAGGAACCATGGCTGATCTCACGCCAGAACACTTTTCGGAGTACTTCACCGCCGTTCACGGGAAAGACGCGACGCCGTTCCCCTGGCAAACGAGACTCCTGCAGCAGGTCGCGCGCGACGGGAGATGGCCGGAGACGCTCGACCTTCCCACGGGCTCGGGGAAGACCGCGGCGATCGACGTCGCGCTCTTCCAACTCGCGCTCGACGCCGCGCTACCCCCGAAGGAACGACGCGCGGCGCGGCGCGTCGTCCTCGTCGTCGACCGCCGCACCGTCGTCGACCAGGGGTATGCGCGCGCGAGGAAGATCGCCGACGCGCTCTCGAAGGCCGAGAGCGGAATCCTGCGCATCGTCCGCGAGCGACTCTGCTCGCTCGGCGGGACGAAAGCGCCGCTGCGGTACGCTCAGCTCCGCGGGGGCATGCCCCGCGACGACGACTGGACGGCGCGTCCCGACCAGCCCGTGGTCGCCGTCTCGACCGTCGACCAAGTCGGCTCCCGTCTCCTGTTCCGCGGCTACGGCGTCAAGGACGCCATGAAGCCGATCCACGCAGGGCTCCTCGGGCACGACACGCTCATCCTCCTCGACGAAGTCCACCTTTCGGAACCATTCCGTCAGACGCTCGCCGCGCTGTCCACCTATCGCACGATGACGACGAGACGCCCCGAGTCGACGTCAGGAACGAACGCACCGGATCCGTCCGGCGGCGCGTTCGCCGAGACTCTCCCCGACCGCTGGCAGTTCGTCTCGATGTCGGCCACGCCAGGCGACGACAAGCCGTGCTTCTCGCTCGACGAGACGGACTACGCGGACGCTCGCCTCAAGCGTCGCCTCGACGCGAGGAAGCCGACCGAGTGCCGTGAGGTCAAGGTCAGCGGCCGCGAGGAGGCAAAGCGCGCCGCCTTCGCCGAGGAGCTCGCCAAGCAGGCGACGCGCTACGCGTCGGCCGGACGCATCGTCGGCGTCGTGGTCAATCGCGTCGCTACCGCGCTCGCGGTCTTCGCGCTGCTGGAGCAGCGCTACGGGACCGAGCACGTCCACCTCGTCACGGGACGCATGCGCCCGCTCGACCGAAACGATCTCGATCGCCGGATCACGGAGCTCGTCTCTTCCGGCCGCACTCGCGACGCGAACGCACCGCCACGCATCGTCGTGTCGACCCAGTGCATCGAAGCCGGCGCCGACTTCGATTTCGACGCGCTCGTGACCGAGTGCGCGTCCCTCGATGCGCTCCGTCAGCGCTTCGGACGCCTCAACAGACTCGGCGACATCGAGGACGCGGCGGGCACCGTCCTCGTTCGCTCCGACGTGATCGCCAAGGACGAGGCCGACCCGGTGTACGGCGCTGCCCTGACCAAGACCTGGGCCTGGCTCGCCGCCGCCCCGCGTGACTTCGGGATAGGCGCCCTCGGGCGCGAGCTGCCTCCGCACGGCGAGCTCGTCGCGATGCTCCCGCCGAAGGGCCGCGCACCGGTCATGCTCCCCGGCCATCTCGATGCCTGGGTCGAGACCAACCCTCCTCCGAGCGTCGATCCCGACGTCGCGTTGTGGCTCCACGGTGTCGAGCGGAAGAAGGAGGCGGACGTCCAGATCGTCTGGCGCGCAGACATCACGCGCGAGCTCATCGAGCACGCGTCGGGTGCGCCGACAGACGCCAGAAAAGCGGCGCTCGAGGCGATCCTCGAGCGCCTCGAGGTCTGCCCGCCGAGCGGGCTCGAGGCGCTCGCCGTCCCGTTCGCGGCGGCCAAGGCGTGGCTCGAGCGCTCGACGAGCGGAGCGCCGGAGGTCGCAGACGTCGAGGCCGGCGTCAGCGTCAGCAGGAAGGATGACGACAGGGATCGCCGCGCCTCGAACGATGGCCTTTGGGCCGTCGCGTGGCGGGGAGCCGACGCCACCACGGCGGTCCGCGCAAGCGAGCTCCGGCCCGGAATGACGATCGTCGTTCCAAGCACCTACGGCGGGCTCACACGCGAGACCTGGGATCCGTCGGCGTCAGCTCCGGTCGAGGATCTCGGCGATCGTGCACGCTTCATCCAGACCGGCAGGCCGACGTTCCGGCTGGACGCAGCTCGCTGGGACAAGCCGGAGCTCTTCCCGCGGCTCCCTGTCCCGTCGGACGACGAGGCCGCGACCGACGATCCGGTCGACGACGTGAAGCCGTGGATCGACGCGATGAGCGCGCTGACGTCACCCGCGGTCCCAGAATGGGCGCGGGAGATCCTGTCGGCGCTCAGCGAGCGAAGGTCGAAGCTCGTCGTGGTACCTCAACTCGACGGAGTATCGGGCTCGCTCGCACCCGCCTATTTCGCGCTCGTCGGTGAACGCGCTCCGAAGAAGCACGGAGATCTAGAGGTTCGCAGCGATCAGGAGGAGCGCGGCGACCAGGACGTTTCGACCGAAGACGACGGCGGATCCGCCGCTGGCGTGGAGGTACCGCTCGACGAGCACATGCAGGGAGTCAAGTCCTACGCCGGGCAGTTCGCCGAACGCTGCGGCCTGCCCACCACGCTCGTACGCGACGTCGAGCTCGCAGCCCGATGGCACGATGCCGGGAAAATCGATCCTCGCTTCCAGCGCTGGCTGCGGGGAGGCAGTCCGCTCGCGGAGGTAGCTCCCACTCCGCTCGCAAAGAGCAACGTCGTCATCAACGACCGCGCCGCCCGACGTCGCGCGAGAGCTCGCTCCGGCTACCCCGTGGGCATGCGTCACGAGCTCGCGTCCCTATCCTTGCTCGAAGCGGCGCCCGAGCTCCTCCGCGACGCGACGGACAAGGATCTCGTCCTCTACCTCGTTGCGTCACACCACGGGTGGTGCAGGCCCTTCGCGCCGGTCGTCGAGGATGCGGAGCCCGTCGAGCTCGTCTTCCAGGCTGAAGGGATCACCGCGCGCGCCTCGAGCCGCAACGACCTCGCCGCGCTCGACTCCGGAGTCGCCGAGCGCTTCTGGACGCTCGTCGGGCGGTACGGATGGTTCGGGCTCGCCTGGCTCGAGGCGATCCTTCGCCTGGCCGATCACCGCCGCAGCGAGTACGAGCAGCGACGCGGCTCCGAGAAGAAGCTTCCGAACGACGAGAACGCAGAGAAGGAGTCACGATGAGCGAGATCCTCTTCACGGGACTGGACGGAAAGAATCCGCTCGCATTCCTCGCCGCTCTCGGCGTGCTCAACATCCTCGCCGATCGGTGCACGACGCCGCCTGCGCCGAAGATCGCTTGGAAGAACGTGGGCACGTATCGACCGGTACTCGTGGACGGTCCCGCTCCCCGAGACCTGCTCGACATCCTTGTCGAGGACCTCGCGTCGTTCGCCGACGAGCGCGCGCTCGATCTGCACTACAAGAAGCCCGGCGGTGCGGACGCGCACGACCTCAAGCCTCTCCCCCGACGCTACGCGGAGTACCTCGAAGACCTCCGCGACCGCGCGTCACGCCGCAGCCTCGCCTTCGCAGGTGCATTCGCCACCGACGTCGCTGTCGACAACAACGGCAACACCAAGCCCACCGCGCTTCACTTCACCGCCGGGCAGCAGGAGTTCCTCGCGATGGTGACCGAGCTGCAGAGGGGGACGAATCGCGAGGACTTCGAGGAAGCGCTCTTCGGGCCATGGCGTTACGCACGTCCGCTTCCCGTCCTTCAGTGGGACAACGCGCAGTCACGCGACTACGCGCTCCGCGCAGGCGATCCGTCGAAGGAGAAGAAGCTCGGCGTGCCGGGCGCCGATTGGCTGGCGTTCCGCGGCCTGCCATTCATTCGCGTCGTCCCCGAGGAGGACAAGATCGTGACGACGGGCTGCCGAGGCGGATGGAAGTCCGGCACGTTCCGTTGGCCCATCTGGAACGCATCGCTCGGCCGCGAGGTCGTGCAATCCGTCCTCGCCTCCTCGGAGCTGTTCGACCTCGAACCTCGCGTCCTCCGCACACGCGGCGTCGCAGTAGTATTCGAGGCATCCATCAACCGCAGCGATCAAGGCGGATATGGGAGCTTCTCTCCTGCGAGCGTGGCGAGTCGACGCCAAGAAAGACTCTAACCGCACGAACGGTCTCGCGGCGTTCGAGCGATCAACGTGCCGCGGTGAGCGCACGCCGCCGAACCCTTCGAGGCCGGGCGACTCTTCATGTTCACACGCGTAGGTGCTCGACGGAGCCGCGTCTCGACGGCAGGCGACGACATCTGTCACGTCCGGAAGGAAGAAGAGGAGTCGCGAGCGCGGCGGCGAAGGTCATCGTACGGTTGAGCACACGGCAGCGGAGCGTGTCGCCGATGGTGCCACGCCAGAAGTTCCAGCCCGTAGCCCGCCGCCCACCACCTGACGCGATAGCGGCCCCGCTCATCGCGGGCGCGGCGAGCACCGAATCGACAACATTCCGCCGTGACCGCTCGCAGGTCGCTCGTTCTTTGAAATCAGGACTCTTGCGGGGCCAATGGTCCAGCTCACGCGTCCTCGTCCTGGCTTGGCTTCACCCCGTGCAAGCCACCGCTCGCAAAACGCTTGCTAAGTCCTCGCTATTGCGACGGACCTGCAGGGTGCCTCTCTGTCGGCGACGGCCGGCAGCTTCGTTGAAGCGGACTCGCGAAGGACGCGGTCCTCGACATGCGCGCGCTCTCTCTGTCGGCGACGGCCGGCAGCTTCGTTGAAGCGCTCGTGTCCCTCTGGGGCCT
>JAHBWF010000057.1 GCA_019637105.1 Labilithrix sp. | reverse complement strand
GTCGGCGGAGGCGTACTCGCTCGCCGCCGCCGTCGCGCAGCGCCGCCGGAGGCTCACGCTCGCGTTCGCGCCCGCCTGAAAGCGGCCCGCTCGATCGCGCGGCGCTTGAGGCAGACGCGCGTGGGGTGTGGCGATCTTGTGCGACATCGAGGAAGGTCGACCGCGATTCTCCGCGGTTGCGAGGCCGTCCGCCGAGTCGCGCTCGCGGTGTGAGGCTTGCATACGCACCGCCCTCTCGGGGTCTCCCCGACGGAGGGTTACGTGGCGGACATAGAGGACCTTTCTTCGCGAGAGTCACGGAGCAAGCGACGAGGAGGCCGCCCGGCCGGCGCGAAGGCGGCGCCGGCCAAGGGGAACGGCCACGGCGCGCACCTGAGCGAGATGGACGTCCTCGTCGGCGCGCTCGAGGCGCTGCATCGCGGCGACTTCGCCCAGCGCTTGCGCCCGCGCGACGGCGTCTCGCGGGAGGCGCTCGACGCCTTCAACAACCTCGCCGAGCGCCTCGAGCACCAGTCTCTCGAGCTCGCGCGCGTCGCGCGCGTCGTCGGTCGCGACGGCGAGATGGGCGAGCGCCTCCGCATGGAGGGCCTCCGCGGCGGGTGGGAGACCATCGGCGACTCGTTCAACACCGTCATCGGCGATCTCGTGCGTCCCTCCACCGAGATCGCGCGCGTCATCGTGCAGGTCGCGGAGGGCGACCTCTCGCAGAAGATGGAGCTCGAGATCGACGGCAAGCCGATCCGCGGCGAGTTCCTCCGCATCGGCATGACCGTCAACAGGATGGTCGATCAGCTGCGCGCCTTCGCGAGCGAGGTCACGCGCGTCGCCCGCGAGGTCGGGACGGAGGGGAAGCTCGGAGGTCAGGCCAACGTGCCCGGCGTCGCCGGCACCTGGAAGGACCTGACCGACAACGTCAACTCGATGGCGTCGAACCTCACGACGCAGGTGCGCGGCATCGCGGGCGTCGTCACGGCGGTCGCCAACGGCGACCTCTCGAAGAAGCTCGTCGTCGAGACCCAGGGCGAGATCCTCGAGCTCAAGAACACCGTCAACACGATGGTCGAGCAGCTCTCGTCATTCGCGCGCGAGGTCACGCGCGTCGCGACCGAGGTCGGCACCGAGGGGAAGCTGGGCGGTCAGGCCACGGTGCGCGGCGTCAGCGGCACGTGGAAGGACCTCACCGACAGCGTCAACGGCCTCGCGGGCAACCTCACGGTGCAGCTGCGGGACGTCAGCAAGGTCGCGACCGCGATCGCCTCGGGCGATCTCGGGCAGAAGATCAGCGTCGACGTCCAGGGCGAGATGCTCCAGATCAAGAACGTCATCAACGGCATGGTCGACTCGCTCTCGACCTTCGCCGCGGAGGTCACGCGCGTCGCGCGCGAGGTCGGCACCGAGGGGAAGCTGGGCGGCCAGGCCAACGTGCCCGGCGTCGGCGGGACCTGGCGCGATCTCACCGACGGCGTCAACAGCATGGCCTCGAACCTCACGGGCCAGGTACGCAACATCGCGCTCGTCACGACGGCGGTCGCCAACGGCGATCTCACGCAGAAGATCACCGTCGACGTGAAGGGCGAGATGCTCGAGATGAAGAACACCATCAACACGATGGTGGATCAGCTCCGCTCGTTCGCGGCCGAGGTCACGCGCGTCGCGCGCGAGGTCGGCAGCGAGGGCAAGCTCGGCGGCCAGGCGTTCGTGCCGGGCGTCGGCGGCACGTGGAAGGACCTGACCGACTCGGTCAACGGGATGGCGTCGAACCTGACGAGCCAGGTTCGCAACATCGCGCTCGTCACGACGGCGGTCGCCAACGGAGACCTCTCGCAGAAGATCGCCGTCGACGTGAAGGGCGAGATGCTCGAGATGAAGAACACCATCAACACGATGGTGGATCAGCTCCGCTCGTTCGCGAGCGAGGTCACGCGCGTCGCGCGCGAGGTCGGCACCGAGGGGAAGCTGGGCGGACAGGCGTTCGTCCCCGGCGTCGCCGGCACCTGGAAGGACCTGACCGACAACGTCAACTCGATGGCGTCGAACCTCACGACGCAGGTGCGCGGCATCGCCAAGGTCGTCACCGCGGTCGCGAAGGGCGATCTGTCGAAGCGACTCGTCGTCGAGGCGAAGGGCGAGATCGCCGAGCTCGCCGAGACGATCAACGACATGACGCTCACGCTCGGCATCTTCGCCGATCAGGTCACGACCGTCGCGCGCGAGGTCGGCAGCGAGGGCAAGCTCGGGGGCCAGGCGCGCGTCCCCGGGGTCGCCGGGACCTGGAAGGACCTGACCGACAGCGTCAACGGGATGGCGTCGAACCTCACGACGCAGGTGCGCGGCATCATCAAGCTCGTCACCGCGGTCGCCGACGGCGATCTCTCGCAGAAGTTCACGATGGACGCGCAGGGCGAGATCGCCGCGCTCGCCGACACGCTGAACCGGATGACCGACACGCTCGGCGCGTTCGGCAGCGAGGTCACGCGCGTCGCGCGCGAGGTCGGCACCGACGGGAAGCTGGGCGGTCAGGCGAAGGTCCCGGGCGCGCGGGGCACGTGGCGCGACCTCGTCGACAACACGAACCAGCTCGCCGACAACCTGACCAACCAGATCCGCGCGATGGCGGAGGTCGCCACGGCGATCACCGAGGGCGACCTCACGCGGAGCATCACCGTCGAGGCGCAGGGCGAGGTCGCGCAGCTCAAGGAGCGCGTGAACCAGATGATCGCGAACCTGCGCGAGACGACGCAGAAGAACCGCGAGCAGGACTGGCTGAAGTCGAACCTGGCCCGCTTCGGCGGCCTCATGCAGGGGCAGAAGAGCCTCGAGTCGGTGAGCCGCCTCATCATGAGCGAGCTCACGCCGCTCGTGCAGGCGTCGCACGGCGCCTTCTTCGTCGTCGACGAGGTCGAGGGGGCGAAGACCCTGAAGCTCCTCTCCTCCTACGCCTACCGCGAGCGGAAGCACGTCGCGAGCCGCTTCCGCCTCGGCGAGGGACTCGTCGGGCAGGCGGCCCTCGAGAAGAAGAGCATCGTCCTCACGAAGGTGCCGGGCGACTACATCGAGATCAACTCGGGCCTCGGCGAGGCCCCGCCGCTCACCATCATCGTCATCCCGATCCTCTTCGAGGACGACGTGCGCGCGGTCGTCGAGCTGGCGAGCTTCGAGACGTTCAGCGCCATTCACCGCATCTTCCTCGAGCAGCTCTCCGAGACCATCGGCGTGGTGCTCAACATGATCGGCGCCAGCACGCGGACCGAGGAGCTGCTCAAGCAGTCCCAGTCGCTCGCGCACGAGCTCCAGGAGCAGTCGCGCGAGCTCCAGGAGCAGCAGGAGCAGCTCAAGCGCTCGAACCAGGAGCTCGAGCAGCAAGCCCACACGCTGCGCGCGTCCGAGGAGATGCTCCGCGAGCAGCAAGAAGAGCTGCAGCAGGTCAACGAGGAGCTCGAGGAGAAGGCGTCCCTGCTCGTGGAGCAGAACCGCGCGGTCGAGCAGAAGAACCGCGAGGTCGAGCAAGCGCGACAGGCGGTCGAGGAGAAGGCGTCTCAGCTGACGCTCTCGTCGAAGTACAAGAGCGAGTTCCTCGCCAACATGAGCCACGAGCTGCGCACGCCGCTCAACAGCCTGCTCATCCTCGCGAGGATGCTCTCCGACAACAAGGACGCCAACCTGACGCCGAAGCAGGTGGAGTACGCGAAGACCATCCACTCCGCCGGCTCCGATCTGCTCGACCTGATCAACGAGGTCCTCGACCTGTCGAAGGTGGAGGCGGGCAAGATCGAGATCTACCCGTCGGACGTGGCGGTCTCCGAGGTGGTGCGGCAGATCGAGCAGACGTTCCGGCCGCTCGCGACGCAGAAGCGGCTGGACTTCGTCGTCGACGTCGAGAACGACGTGCCCGTCACGCTGGTGAGCGACGGTCAGCGGGTCGTCCAGGTGCTCAGGAACCTCCTCGGCAACGCCTTCAAGTTCACCGAAGAGGGCGGCGTCCGGCTCCGCGTGCACCTCCCGAGCGCGAAGACGCCGTACTCGACCGCGTCGCTCGCCGCCGACCCCGGCCACGTCGTCGCCTTCTCCGTCATCGACACCGGGCTGGGCATCGCGGAGGACAAGCAACAGCTCATCTTCGAGGCGTTCCAGCAGGCCGACGGCACGACGAGCCGGCGGTACGGGGGGACCGGCCTCGGGCTCTCGATCAGCCGGGAGCTGTCGCGCCTGCTCGGCGGCGAGGTCAAGGTCGAGAGCGCGATCGGCAAGGGGAGCACGTTCACGCTCTACCTGCCGTTCGCCTACAAGCCCGCGACCGCGGTCGCGCGAGACGCCGGGGCGCCGCCGGAGGAGCCGATCACGCCGCTCCCGCCCGGCGAGGTCGAGGACGACCGCGACACCTTGACGCCGAACGATCGCGTCGTGCTCATCGTCGAGGACGACGCGTCGTTCTCCTCGACGCTGCTCGCCATGGCGCGCGCTCACGGCTTCAAGGGCGTCGTCGCGCTCCGCGGCGACACCGGGCTCGCGCTCGCGCGGCGCCTCTTGCCGAGCGCGATCCTGCTCGACCTGCAGCTCCCGCAGATCGACGGTCTGCGGATCCTCGAGCACCTCAAGGCGCACCCGCAGACGAGGCACATCCCGGTGCACATCCTCTCCGGCGGCGACAAGAAGCACGAGGGGCTCAGCCTCGGGGCGGTCGCGTACGTGGAGAAGCCGGTGAGCAAGGAGGCGCTCGACCGGACGTTCGCCGACATCGAGGGCTTCCTCCAGCGCAAGGCGTCGAAGCTCCTCATCGTCGAGGACGACGAGCGCGAGCGGATGAGCATGGTGGAGCTCATCGGCAGCGACGACGTCGAGACCACGGCGGTCGGCTCCGTCGAGGAGGCGCTCACCGCGCTCGACGGGGGCCACTTCGACTGCATGGTGCTCGACCTGACGTTGAAGGGACACGCGCGTGACGGCGACTCGGAGGCCACGACGTCCGGCTTCGAGCTGCTCGAGCGGATGGCGACGAAGCCCGAGCTCCGAGCCCTCCCGGTCATCGTCTACACCGGCCGCGAGCTGTCGTCGCAGGAGGAGACCCGCCTCAAGCGGTTCGCGCGCTCGATCATCTTGAAGGACGCCCGCTCACCCGAGCGGCTCCTCGCCGAGACCACGCTCTTCCTCCACCGCGTCGAGGCCGAGCTCCCGCAGCCGAAGCGGCGCATGCTGCGTGACGCCGCGGGCCCGGCGTCCGTCTTCCGCGGCAAGCAGGTGCTCATCGTCGACGACGACGTCAGGAACATCTACGCGCTCTCCTCGGTCCTCGAGGAGGCGGGGATGAACGTCGTCTTCGCCGAGAACGGCAGGGCGGGCATCGAGGCGCTCCAGCAGAACCCGGGGATCAGCATCGTGCTGATGGACGTGATGATGCCCGAGATGGACGGCTACGAGACGATGCGCCGGATCCGGCAGATGCCCGAGCACAAGTCCCTCCCCGTGCTCGCGCTCACCGCGAAGGCGATGAAGGGAGACCGCGAGAAGTGCCTCGCCGCCGGCGCGAGCGACTACGTCACCAAGCCCGTCGATCCCGACCAGCTCCTCTCGCTCATGAGGGTCTGGCTCTACTCCGCCCACCACCCGTGAAGGTCCGACCAGGCAACCGATCATGAGCTCCAGGAGCGGCACCTACGGACGCGTCGAGCTCCCCGCCGTCGCCGTCGCCGTCGGCGAGCGGCGGGAGGTCGCGCTCGCGAGCGGGTCCTCCGGCGCCGGGCCGCGGGTCGGGGCGGTCGCGGACCCCGACGTCGCGGAGGCGGCGGACAGGCCGCCGGCCGAGGAGCCCGACGTGCCGGGGCGCATCAGCCGGACGGTGGTGTCGGGTGAGTCGCCCGCGCCGTTCGCCGGCGTGCCGCCGCTCGAGCGGCTCGAGATGGAGCTCTTGCTCGAGGCGATCTACCGCCACTACGGCTACGACTTCCGGCAGTACGCGCCGTCCTCGCTCCGCCGCCGCCTCAAGAAGCGGCTCGAGGCCGAGGGGCTCTCGACCTTCTCCGCGCTGCAGGACCGCGTGCTCCACGAGCCCGCGGCGATGGAGGGGCTCTTGCGCGACATGTCCGTCAACGTGACGGGCATGTTCCGCGACCCCACGTTCTTCCGCGCGCTGCGCGAGAAGGTGGTGCCGATGCTCCGGACCTACCCGTCCGTGCGCATCTGGCACGCGGGCTGCGCCTCGGGCGAGGAGGTCTACGCGATGGCCATCCTGCTCGAGGAGGAGGGCCTCTACGAGCGCTCGCGCCTCTACGCGACGGACATGAACGCCGAGGCGCTCGACCGCGCCCGCACCGGGATCTTTCCGATCGCGCGGATGCGCGAGTACACGACCAACTACCAGCAGGCCGGCGGCACGCGCTCGTTCAGCGAGTACTACACGGCGAGCTACGGGGCCGCGCTGTTCCACGCGCGGCTGCGCGAGAACGTGCTGTTCGCGCAGCACAACCTCGCGACGGACACGTCGTTCAGCGAGTTCAACGTCATCCTCTGCCGGAACGTCCTCATCTACTTCGACAGGAACCTGAAGGCGCGGACCCTCCGCCTCTTCGGCGACAGCCTCTCGTCGTTCGGCTTCCTCTGCCTCGGCCGGCGCGAGTCGCTCCGGTTCACGAACGTCGAGGACGAGTTCGAGGAGATCGACCCGAAGGAGCGCATCTACCGGCGCAACAGCTTGCCGCGTCAGGGCGGGGGGCCGGCGCCCTCGCGCGCGACGTCGGGGAGGGGGGCGCGCGGATGAAGCCGAGCGTCGTCGTCATGGGGACGTCGGCCGGAGGGCTGCGCGCGCTCGAGCGCGTCATCGGCGCGCTGCCGGCGGTCTTCTCGATCCCGATCGTCGCCGTCCAGCACCGCTCGCGCGAGTCCGATCTCTTCGCGACCGTCATGCAGGGCCTGGTCGCCCTGCCGGTGCGCGAGGCCGAGGACAAGGAGGAGCTCGTCGCGCCGGGCGTCTACCTCGCGCCGCCCGACTACCACCTCCTCCTCGAGCCGGGCGGGAGGCTCGCCCTCTCCACCGACGAGCCCGTGAGCTTCAGCCGGCCGTCGATCGACGTGCTCTTCGAGTCCGCGGCCGACTCCTACGGCCCCGCCGTCCTCGGCGTCCTCTTGACGGGCGCGAACCACGACGGGACGCGCGGCCTCGCGCGCATCCGGGCGGCCGGCGGCTTCGCCATCGTCCAGGACCCGAAGACGGCGGAGAGCCCGGAGATGCCGACCGCGGCGATCGCGATCGGGGCGGCGGATCGGGTGCTCGCGCTCGGCGAGATCGCGGGCGAGCTCGTGCAGAGGAGCAACGGATGACTCCGTCGACGCTGCCGCCCTCGGGGTGCGAGGACAGCCCGGTCTGCAACATCCTCATCGTCGACGACGAGGCCTCGAACCTCCTCGCGCTCGAGGCGATCCTCGAGCCGCTCGGCCAGCGCGTCGTGCGCGCCGGCTCGGGCGTCGAGGCGCTCCGCCACGCGCTCAAGACGGAGTTCTGCGTCGTCCTGCTCGACGTGCAGATGCCGGAGATGGACGGCATCGAGACGGCGGAGCTCCTCCGGAAGCGGCCGAAGACGCGCGACCTGCCCGTGATCTTCCTGGCGGCGATCAGCAAGGACGAGAGCTACGTGGCGCGCGGGTACGAGGCCGGCGCGGTCGACTACCTCTTCAAGCCGTTCGATCCGGACGCGCTCCGCACCAAGGTCGCGACGTTCGTCGAGCTCGGGAAGAAGAACGCGCGCATCCGGGCGCAGCACGAGGCGCTGCGCGTCGGGAGCGAGCGCGCGCTCGCCGACTTCAAGGAGTGGAGCGAGCGGCGCTACCAGGACCTCGCCGATTCGATGCCGCAGGTCGTGTGGACGGCCGACGCGACGGGGAACATCACGTACCACAACGAGCGCTGGGCGGACCTCGCGCGGGCCTCCGCGACGAGCGAGGGCCCCGCGAGCCCGCGCGACGCCGTCGCGCAGAAGGCGCCGCCGTCGGTCCCGGGCGCGGCGGAGTTCGCGGCGATCGCGCATCCGGCGGATCTCGTGTCGTTCGCCTCGGGGTGGAGCAGCGCGGTGAAGGTCGGCGTCGCCTGGGAGGCGGAGCTCCGCCTCGGCGCCCCGTCCCGGGGCTACCGCTTCCACCTCGTCCGCGCGGTCCCGCGGCACGACGACCAGGGGAACGTGGTCGCCTGGGTCGGCACGGCGACGGACATCGACGCGCGCGTCCGCGCCGATCGGGCGCTGCAGATGCTCGCCGACGCCAGTCAGCGCCTGAACCAGCTGCTCGGCGCCGATCCGACCAAGCCCGACGCGAGCGTCACGCCGACGCGCGACCTCGAGCTGGTCCTCGCGAGCGCGCTGCCGATCCTGGGAGACGCCGCGCTGCTCGACGTGCAGGGCACCGACCTCGCGAACGGCGAGGCGTTCGCGAACGGCGGGATCGCGTCCGAGCGCCTCCGCGTGGCCGCGGACGGGATCGACGCCGCGCGCCTCGCCGACCCGCGGTTCGATCTGGGGCCCGCGACGGTCGGCTACTCGGGGCGGGCCGAGGTCTTCCTCGACGTCGAGGAGGAGGCTCGGGCGCTGGCGGCGCGCGGCGAGGCGAAGTCCTCCGGCCGCGGCGCCGAGCACCTGCGGTTCCTCGCCGAGCTCGGTGTGCGCGCGTACATCTGCGTCCCGCTCGTGAGCCGCGATCGAACGATCGGCACGCTCACGTTCGTCAAGCTGTCGGACAAGGACCGGTTCGAAGAGGCCGACGTCGAGCTCGCCGGCGACCTGGCGCGGAGGATCGCCGTCGCGATCGACAACGCGCGCCTGCACGCGATGACCGAGAAGCGCCGCGAGGACCTCGAGCTCGCCAACAAGAGCAAGGACGTCTTCCTCGCGACCCTCTCGCACGAGCTCAGGACGCCGCTCAACGCCATCGTCGGCTGGACCGACATGTTGAAGAAGGGCTCGCTCGCGGCGGACGAGCTCGGTCGCGCCATCGAGACGATCGACCGCAACGCGCACGCGCTCTCCGGTCTCGTGGCCGACCTCCTCGACGTCTCGCGCATCGTCACCGGGACGCTCAAGCTCGAGTCGAAGTACGTCTCGCTCGGGGCGATCGTCGAGGCGGCGGTCATGGCGGCGCGCCCTCAGTGCGCCAAGAAGGAGATCGACCTCGAGCTCGAGATCGAGCAGGCCGGCGGCGTCCTCGGCGATCCGGAGCGGCTCCGCCAGGTGATCACGAACCTGCTGTCGAACGCGATCAAGTTCACGCCGCGCGGCGGGACGGTCTCTGTCCGCCTCACCGGGGACGACGAGCGCGTCCGCTTGACGGTGTCGGACACGGGCGACGGGATCGCGGCCGAGTTCCTCCCCCACGTCTTCGAGCGCTTCCGTCAGGAGCCGACGGAGGGCGCCGCCTCGGCGCGGCAGCCGCGCGCGAACCAGGCCGGCCTGGGCCTCGGCCTCGCGATCGTCAAGCACCTCGTCGAGCAGCACGGCGGCACGGCGACGGCCGCGAGCGAGGGCCACGGGAAGGGGGCGTCGTTCTCCATCGAGCTGCCCCTCGTCGCCGAGCCCTCGACGGGGCGCGACGAAGAGGCGGCCTCGCTGCCCCCGACCGGCGAGCCCGACCTCTCCGGCGTGCACGTCCTCATCGTCGAGGACGACCCCGATGGCAACGAGCTCGTCTGCGCGATCCTCGAGCGATACGGAGCGCGCGTGACGTCCGCGATGACCGCCGCCGCCGCGCTCGACGCGCTCGACGGCGCGCGGCCGCAGATCCTCGTCTCGGACATCGGGCTGCCCGACATGGACGGGATGGAGCTCATCAAGAACGTGCGCGCGCGCAAGGACGACGGCGCCATCCCCGCGGTCGCGCTGACGGCGTACGCCTCGCGCCAGGACGCGATGAAGGCGATCGCCGCCGGCTTCGACGCGCACGTCGCCAAGCCGGTGCAGCCGGCGATGCTCGGCAGCGTGGTCGTGCGGCTGCTCGCGCGCGGCGGGGCCACGCTCGGCGAGCCGAGCTCGCGCGACGGCGAGGCGTCCTCCTCCAGCGCCGCCTGAGCCGCGGCTCAGGACTTCGCCGGGAAGGCCGCCACCATGCGCGGCCCCTCCTGGGTCGACTCGGTGAGCAGCTGTCCGCCCTGAGCGGTCACGAGCCCGCGGCCGATGAGGAACGCGAGCCCCCCGCGGCCCTCGTCGTGGGCCACCGAGCTCAGCGCGCCGCGCGGCGGGATCGCGCGGATCGTGAAGAGCACGTCGGCCTCGTGGCGCTCCACGCCGACCCGGATCCCGCCGCCGTCGCCGGTCGTCCTCAGCGCGACCGCCACGAGCTTCACGAGGGCGTCGACCGTCCGAGTCTTGTCGACCTCGACGAGCGCGTCGTCGTCGATGGCGCCCTCCGTGAGCGTCGCGCCCTTGTCGGCGCAGTGCTGCTTCGCCTTGGCGACCGCGGCGCGCGCGATCGGCCCCGCTTTCTCCAGCCGCCGCGTGAGCTCGACGACGCCGCCCTCGACGCGGCTCGCCTCGAGGAGGTCCTCGATGAGCCCTTGCATCCGCGACGACGCGCGGTCCATCCGCGTCAGCAGCGAGAGCGCGCGCGTGCGATCGAAGTCGGGGCCCTCGAGGTCGTCACGCAAGAGCCCGGCGCTCATCGCGAACGTGTTCAGCGGATTCCTGAGGTCGTGGGCGACGCTGGCGAGGAGCACCTCGCGGACGCGCGTCGCGGCGCGGAGATCCGCGCGCACGCGGGCGCAGTCGAGCGCGAGCTCCTCGAGGAGCGCGAGCGCGGTGGCCGCGGGCACGGAGCCGTCGCCGAGCTGCCCGGCGGCCTCGGCGATCGCCGTGCGGACCTCCTCGGGAGACGCGGCCGCGCGCAGGTGTGCGGCCGTCCAGGTCAGGCCCTTTCCGCTCATCGCGGCAGCGAGTTACCACCGCCCCGGAAGCGGTGCCAGCTCTGCTGTGGTCGGCGGCGCGGTTTGTCGGCTCGCATCCCGCTCACGAAAACAGGGCCTCGCCGGTGGCGGCGAAGTCGCCCGAGGCCCACGCGAGGAGCGACGCGACCTCGGTCCTGAGGAGCGCGTACCGCATGTCGGCGGGGTGGATCGCGACGCGGGCCGGGAGGACGCGTCGCGCGGGACGCGCGAGGCGGCACCAGGCGACGCTCGAGAGGAGGCGCGCGGGCGTGCGGCTCGCGTAGTTGAGGACGACGCTCGGGCGCGACCTCTTGCCCGCGGGATCGTAGATGCGGAGATGGTCCTCGGTGAAGCGGTAGCCGCGCTCGCCGAGCAGCTCGAGGACCCAGCGCGGCATCGACCACGCGGGCGCGACGAAGCCGGCGATCGTGAGCCCGGCTCCCCGGAGCACGCGCTCGCCGGCGTCGAGCCGCGCCAGGGCCTCCTCGCGCGAGACGTCGCTGAACTCGGCCTCGCTCGCCGACACGATCTTCTGCGCGAACAGGTGACGCAGGCGGCTCGTCGCGGCGCCGTCGCGCGCCGCGCGCGCGTCGGGATCGTCCCAGCGGCGCGACCGGTGGTAATAGCCGTGGAGGTAGATCTCGTGTCCGTCGGCCTCGAGGGCGCGGAGGCGCTCGACGAACCGCGGGTGCTCCGCGAGCGGCGCGCGGCCGTGGAAGTCGGGCACGACGAGCAGGGCGGGGCGGACGCCGGCCGCGCGCGTCATCTCGAGCGCGACGTCGATCTCGCGCTCCCACGCGGGCGAGACGTCGTGGATGGAGACGTGGACGGCCATGAGTCCTGCGATCGATCGTCGTGCGGTCGGTCGTGCGCGCGCTCAGGTCGCGGGCGACTTCGAGCCGTTTCCCCACGCGGCGCTGGTCCTCGCCTGCGCCTGGGCGGAGACGACGGCCTCGTATTCGCCCTCGAACATCACGAGCTGCTCGGTGACGATGTCGAGGTTCTTCGCGTTCATCTCGTTGTCCTCGGCCCACGACATCTCGCTCATCTGGCGGCGGATCTCGGCGAGCTTGTCGCAGATGACGCCGAGCTTCGCGAGGTCGACCTGGGCGCGGGGCTTGTCCGCGAACGCGCTGCGGTAGTCGTCGAACAGCTTGTTCGCCGCGCCGCCGAGCTCGCCCATGATGTCCGGCATCGCGGTGGCCTGACGGACCTTCCGGATCTCCACGAGCTCGCCCTCGTAGATCTTCAGGCGATCCTCGACGATCTTGATGTTCTTGTTGTTGAAGTCGAGGTCGAGCCCGCCGTCGCGGTAGCCCACCATCCGCTCGTGGATCTTCTTCAGCGAGGAGATGATGCGCATCAGCAGCGCCGGGCGACGCGAGATGCGCGGCTCGCCCGCGAAATGAGCCTGGTAGACCGCGAACTGGTCGTTGGCGAGGCTCGCGAGGATGCTCGCGCGCTGGTCCGGCGTGCCGCTCTTCTGCGCGTTCTCGATGAGCTCGATCTCGGACTGGTACTGCGCGACGTTGTCCCTCACGACCTTGCGATCCCGCTCGAACTCCTTGACGTTCGACTCGTCGAGCAGGGTGGTCATGCGCTTCTCGATCTGCTTCAGCTCTTCGACCAGCTCGCCGAGGAGCGCGAGATCGCGCGTCGATCGGTCCTTGCCGGCGAAGTGCCGCGCGTAGCGGCCGAAGACGAGGTTCGCGCTGGTCGCCTCGTTCGAGAACGCCTCGAACGTGGGGCCCACCTCCTGGGCGCGCTGGATCGCCGCGCGCTCCTGGGAGTAGAGCCCGAGGTTCTGCAGCGCCGTCTCGCGGAGGCGAACCAGCTCCGGGCCCTGCGCGGCGCTCGGGATCTGGTCGACGCGCTCGAGCACGGACGACGTGCGCGCGATGATCTCGTCGAGCACGTCGAGGTCGCGCGTCTGGCGCGACTGCCCCGCGAAGCCGGCCGCGTACTCGCGGTCGAGCTCTTCCAGTTCCTTGCCCAGGTTCTCGACGATCGTTGCCATGGCGCGGCTCTACCTAGCACGGCGCCGTCGGGGCACGAAGGGGGCTCCGCGCGGCGTCGTGACCCGTCGGTACGGCGCCCTCGCCGCGTGGAGGTTCAGCGCTTGCGGCGGCTTCGCCCGATGGCCGCGACGGCGACGCCGACCGCGAACGCGAGGGCCACGCCGCTGCCGGGCGCGGAGCCGGTCGTCGAGCATCCGTCGTCTTCGTCGGCGGGCGCGGCCTCGGCGCCGCCGCCGGCGTCCGAGCGGACCGTGCCGGCGTCGTTCGCGCCGCCGCCCGCGCCGCCGCTGCTCGCGCCGGAGTCGGCGCCGCCGCTGCTCGAGCCGGCGTCGGGCGCCTCGTCGTCGCAGGCCTGCTCCGTGCCGCCGATCGCCATGTCGCCGCGGATTTCCCCGCCGGCGTGCGCCGCCGTGTGGAGGTTGACGTAGAACTGGCCGGTCACGAGGCTCGTGATCTGTCCGTCGTCGAGCGTGACGTTCACGTTCATCGGGCTCACGAAGTCCGCGAAGACGACGAACGGCGCGCCGCTCTCGCCGGGCGCGCCGGCGTGGAGGTGGGCGGCCTCGACCGCGGCGCCGAGCGTGTGCGAGATCGTCCCGCACAGCTTCTTCGTCTGATCGTCGAACGTGAGCGTGGCGGCGCCGGTCGCCTCGGTCACGACGGGGGGGACCTCGGAGGCGCCGTTCAACGTGCCGGTGTAGGTCGTCTTCGCGGCGCTCGCCGCGCCCGTGACGAGGAGCGCGGCGAGGGCGGCCCCGAGCGAGAGTGACGTCTTCATGCGCGCATCGTCACGTGAACGACGGGCCTCCGCAACCCTCGGCGCGTCGAGCGCCCGCGCCCGTCCGGCCCGGGCGCCCCGGCATCAACGCCCGCCGGAGGCGCGCCGCGCGAGGAGGGACGCGTAGAGCTCGACTTGCCGCTCGAGCTGCTCGCGGACGGACGGCAGGCGCGCGGCCGCATGCGCCGCGGCCGCGCGCGTCGCGGCCTCGTCCCGGCGGACGCGATCGAGGAGGCGCGCGAGGGCGTCCGCGCAGGCGTCCGCGTCGCCGGCCGGGTACCGCTCGCCGCTCGCCGGATCGTGCATCTCGGCGGCGCCGCCGTCGTCGGGGACGACCGCGGGGAGCCCGCAGCTCATCGCCTCCGCGATCGACAGGCCGAAGGTCTCGAAGGGACAGCCGTGCACGAGGACGTCGGCGCTGGCGAGGCTCCGCGCGAGCGCCGCGCGGTCCTTCGTGAAGCCGGGGAAGACGACGTCGCCCGCGAACGAGCTCGTCGCGCCGCGCGCGCGCGCCGTCATCCGCTCGCGCTCCGGGCCGTCGCCGAAGAGGACGAGCACGGCGTCCTGTCCGCGCGCGCGGAGCCGCGAGAAGGCGTCGATGACGACGTCCCACCGCTTCTCGATCGCGAAGCGCCCCACGCCGACGACGACGGCCGTTCGCTCGTCGCGCGCGTCGCGCCCGGCGAGCGCGAGCAGCTCGCGGCGCGCCCGAACGAGGCGCGTCGGGGCGGAAGACGTCGCGCTCGATCCCGAAAACGGACGATGCACGACGTTCGGGACGCCGCGCGACGTGAGCTTTCCGACCCACGCGGAGGCGACGAGCGTGGCGTCGCAGCGCTTCGCGATGGCCCGCACGAGCGACCAGAGCGGGCGCGTCGCCGCCTTGACGAGCGGGGAGGGGACGCGGGGGAGCTTGTCCTCGAGGACGCCGCCGTAGGTGTCGATGAAGTCCGAGTGCCACTGGAACGTCCGGACCCCGTAGGTCGACGGGTCCGCGCGGAGCGCGCCGACGGCCGCCATATAAGGAGAGTGAATCTCGAGGACGTCCGGGCGCTCCCGGGCCACGAGATCCCGAATTTTGCGTGTATTCAGCAAGAGATGGTAGCTCGGGTCGTAGGGCGAGGCGGGACCCCGGACCCGAATCACCCGTGCGCTTCCGCGGGCGCGTGCTAGACGGCGCTCGTCCGACTCTTCTCCGCGGCCGCCCGGCCGCTCGTCGTCGTGGGACCCGGGGGCGACCACGACATGGTCGTGCCCGAGCTGGCACAGAACGTGACCCTTGAGAGCCAGATGGCTTCGAACCCCGCCGCCCCTTTCGGAATAGAATTCCGTAACGTCGAGGATCTTCACAGCGGTCGCTCTCCCTTCGAGGCGGGGGCCGCGCAAGGTCGTACGCACCGGAGCGGAGGCCCGAGGTCCGCGTTTTCACGCGGTGCCGGGCCCGCCAACGAGACGAGCGAATCGCCCTTCGCGGCCCTGTCGGCGCGGCACGGTCGTCCTCTGCGCGTTGCCATCCTCAGTGATTTCACGCGAATCCCCTACGCCAACGGTGCAGCGTTTCAGACACGGTTCCTGTACCAAGAATTGCGTCGGTGTGGTCATGAAGTCACAGTCATCGGCCCCCATGATCCCGACGCCAGGCCCGAGGACCTCGCCCCGGGGACCGTCGCCCTCCCCAGCGTCCCGCTGAAGACCTATCCCGGTCTGCACGTTCCGCTCCCCCTCGAGCGCTGGGTCTACGACGCGAGCCGCTGGAACTTCGACATCGTCTTCGCGCAGGCGACGACGCTCTCGCTCCACTTCGGCGTGTGGCTCCGCAAGATGCGCGGCATCCCGCTCATCTGCGTGAACACCACGCACCTCTCGGCCGCCTACGACGTCCTCTTGCCCGAGAACTTGAAGCGCCTCGGCTGGGTGAACACCGGCCTCGAGCTCGCGCTCAAGCGTCCGTGCGAGAGCCACTTCGCGAACATCTACAACGACTCCGACGGCCTGGTCGTCCTCTCCGAGGGGCTCCGCTCGTACTGGCGCGAGCGCGGCGTCACGTGCCCGATCCACGTCATCCCGCGCGCGGTGCAGCCGGCGATCTTCGACCGTGCGCTCGGCGACGATCCGTACACGCACCTCGAGGGCGCCGGCGACGCCGCGTGGCGCGGCGCGCGCCTCCTCTGCGCCGGGCGTCACACCCGCGAGAAGAGCCAGGACCGGATCATCCGCATCTTCGCGCGCCACGTCGCGCCGGTCGATCGCGAGGCCACGCTGACGCTGCTCGGCGAGGGGCCCGACACCGAATACTACAAGCGCATCGCGCGCGAGGAGGGCGTCGCCCACCGCGTCTTCTTCCCCGGTGAGGTCCCCTTCACCGAGATGCCCAACTACTACGCGTACGCCGACCTCTTCGTGCACGCGTCGCTCAGCGAGACCTACGGCAACGTCATGGGCGAGGCGCTCTGGTGCGGCACGCCCACCGTCGCGTTCGCCGACGGCATGGGCGTCTCCTCGCAGATCCGCGACGGCGTCAACGGGGTGCTCCTGTCGCCCGGCAAGGGCGTCCGCGAGGAGAAGGAGGCGGACGCCGCCTTCGGCCGCGCCGTCGTCGACCTCCTCTCCGATCCGCAGGAGCGGGCGCGCATCGGCAAGGGCGCGTCGAAGATGGCGCGCGAGCGGAGCTCCCCGCTCGCCGTGCAGCAGCGCATCGCCGACGCCTTCATCCACGCGCAGGAGCACGCCGCCGCGTGCCGTATCGGCGCGGCGGCGGAGGGCCCGCGCGTCCTCCAGTGGATGACGACGTTCGAGCACTTCCGCTCGTGGGCGGCCCTCAACGCGGGGCTCTACCTCGTCGGCCACCTCCGGCCGGCGGAGGACCACTCGCGGACGAAGGCCGAGCTGCACCCGCAGATCGCGACCTGATCGCGAACCGAGCGCGGCCGGTTCACACGCGTGCCGGAGGCGGGGTCGGGCGTGACACCTCGCGCGCGACACCTCGCGCGCGACACCTCGCGCGTGTCACCTCGCGCGTGTCACCTCGCGCGTGACACTTCGCGCGTGACACCTCGCGCGTGACACCTCGGCGCGACACCGCGCGGGCGACGGTCGAGGTGTCGTCACCTGCGAGGTGACGCCGAGGCCCGCGACGTGTCGTCTCCGAGGTGACACCGCGATATCCTGGACCGATGGCGAGCGAGCTCGACGACGAGCGTCTCGAGTCGACGCAGACGGGGCCGGCCCGCCCGACGGTGCGCCGCGAGCCGGCGATCGTCCCGACCGTGACCGTCACCGACGGAGCGGGCGTCCGCGCCGTCGTCGTCGACGAGCCGATCGTCGTCGGAGCGTCCAGGGACGTCGCGCTCGTCCTCCAGGATCCGAAGGTCTCGCGCCTCCACGCCGAGCTCTCGCCCCGGGCGGACGGCCTCTGGGTCACCGACCTCGGCAGCAAGAACGGCACGTGGATCGAGGGGATCCGCGTGGCGTCGGCGCTCGTCCCGGGCGGCGCGACCGTGCGCCTCGGCGACGCCTCGCTGGTCGTCCGCTACGCGCAGGGCGAGCGGCGGCGAGAGCTCTGGCCGCACGCGAGCTTCCACCGCCTGCGCGGGGGCTCGGACGCGATGCGCGCGCTCTACGCCCGCCTCGCGCGCTGCGCCGCGAGCGACGCGACGGTCCTGGTCCGCGGCGAGACGGGGACCGGCAAGGAGCTCGCCGCCGAGGCGCTTCACGAAGCGTCGGCGCGCGCCGGGATGCCGTTCGTGGTGGTCGACTGCGGGGCGATGCCGGTGAACCTGCTCGAAGCCGAGCTCTTCGGCGTCAAGCGCGGGGCGTTCACGGGCGCCGACCGCGATCGCGCCGGCGCCGTGGAGGCGGCCGACGGCGGCACGCTCTTCCTCGACGAGATCGGCGAGCTGCCGATCGATCTCCAGCCGAAGCTCCTCCGCTTCCTGGAGACGCGCACCTCCCGCCGCCTCGGCGAGGCGCAGCACCGGAAGGCCGACGTCCGCGTCGTCTGCGCGACCCACCGCGATCTCCGGCGCGCCGCGATCGGCGGCGCCTTCCGCGAGGACCTCTACTTCCGGATCGCGGTGCTCGTCGCCGACGTCCCGCCGCTGCGCGATCGCCTCGAAGACCTGCCGCCGCTCGTCGCGCACTTCGCCGGCGAGCGGCTCGCCGCGGCGGACCTCGAGGAGCTCACGAGGCTCGCGCGCGGGCGGCCTTGGCCGGGCAACGTGCGCGAGCTCCGGAACTACGTCGAGCGCGCGGTGGCGCTCGGGTTGAGCGGGGCGTCGACGCAGCGGTCCCACGTCGACCCGCCGGCGTCGCCCGCGGCCTTCGACTTCGACGTGCCGGTCGACCGTCCGCTCGCGGAGGTGCGCCAGCTCGCGGGCGAGCACGTCGAGCGCGAGTACGTGCGTGAGCTGCTCGCGCGCTTCGACGGGAACGTGACGCGCGCGGCCGAGCACGCGGGGATCGCGCGCCAGCACCTGCACCGCTTGATGAAGCGCAACGCCGGCTGACCCGCCGGCGGCGCCGCGCCTCCTCTCCGCCCGCGGCACGGCGCTTGCTGCTCACGGGGCCGTCGCGCGGCGCTCGGAGCGAGCGCCGTCGCGGGCGACGTGGACGCGGCGCGCGCGCGCGCGCGAGCTCGGTTCGGAGGAGAAGGTCAGTGAGCGCCATCCGGGATGCGGTCGTCGGTCGTTCGTCGAGGGCTCGCGCCGTCGCCTCTCCCCGCCGCGCGCGCGCGCGGCTCGCCGGCTTCGCCCTCGTCGCTCCCCGCCGCGCGTGCGCGTCGCTCGCCGGCTTCGCCCTCGTCGCCGGCGCCTGCGCCGCGGACGCGCCGCGCGAGCTCCTCGGGCCGGACGATCCGCCGTACGTGCCGCCGCCCGAGTCGTGCGCCGCGCCGTCGATCGACGAGCCCACGCGCTTCGCGCCGTGCTCGACCGGCAGCGGCGTCTTCGGCAGCTGGACGCTCGACGACCTCGGCCTCCCGGCCTACGACTACGGCCTCGACCAGAACGCCGACGAGCGCGCGGTCTATCCGCTCACCGACGGCACCGAGACGCGCGCGCACTGGGCGGCGATCGGCAACGATCGCGTCAACGGCCTCGTGAGCAACGACGGCTTCGTCGAGCTCGTGACGCAGGACCGCGGCGTCAGCTACCTCGACAAGGTGGGCGTGACCGAGCGCGCGCTCGGCGGCGGGTTCGGCTGGGTCGACGACGGCGAGGGCGTCTGGTGCACCGCGTACAAGCTCCGGCCGCGCGGCTCCGTCACGCGCCGGCGCTTCGGCATGGGCTACGCCGAGGCCGAGACGAGCCACCGCGACGTCCGCGTCGTCCGTCGCACGTACGCGCCCGCGGGCGACGCGCCGGTGCTCCTCGACGAGGTCGTCATCGAGAACCTCGCGAGCGTCCCGAAGAGGGTCTCCCACTACGAGTACTGGGACGTCGCGCGCCGGCCGATCGAGATCAACTGGCTCGTCTCCGGCCAGCTGCCGCGAGCGTCGACGCGCGCCGCGGAGGAGCGCGACGCGCGCAACGCGCTCTTCACCGAGCGCGCCACGTGGTCCCCCGACGAGCGGCTGCTCGCGGTGCGCCGCCGTTACGTCGGGCCGCCGCGTCCGCCGCGCGCCGAGCCGGACGAGGTCGATCGCTACCCCGGCGATCCGTTCCTCGCCGCGGTCGTGGGCGAGGTCGCGCGCGTGTTCACCGACGAGGAGGCGTTCTTCGGCGCTGGCGGCCCCGCGGCGCCGGACGCCGTCGTCGCGCGGCGCGACTCCCAGGTCAGCGTCGACGAGCGCTCGGCCGTCGGCCAGCCGCTCGCGTTCGTCATGCGGAGCGACGTCGAGCTCGGACCGGGGGAGGCGCGGACGCTCCGCTTCGCCTACGGCTACACCGGCGAAGGCGAGGCGATCTCGCTCGACCCCGCCTGGCGTGATCCCGCGCGCGATCTCCGGCGGGAGCAGGCCGAGGCGCTCCGCGCGAAGCTGCTCTACTTCGCGACCGAGCGCGATCCGTTCCTCCACCGCGAGCTCGCGTGGCACGCCTCGCAGGTCGAGGTCAGCGCGGGGTACCGCGAGTACTGGGACGCCCACGTCGTCCCGCAAGGGTCCGCCTACCTGTACCTCCACGGCGCCGACGGCGCGCTCCGCGACACGGCGCTCTTCTCGATGCCGCTCGTCTACACGCACCCCGAGCGCGCGAAGGAGCAGCTCCGCCTGGCGATGGGGCTCGCGTTCGCCGAGGACTCCCGCTTCTCGTACGCCTTTCAAGGGCACGGCAAGCTCGACGACGGTCTCGGCATCCACTCGTCGCCGAGCGACCTCGATCTGTTCTTCCTCCTCGCGATGATCGAGTACCTGGGCGCGACGGGGGACGTCGCCTTCCTCGACGAGCGCGTCTCGTACTGGCCGCGCCGGCCGGAGAACGAGGCGACGGTGCACGAGCACGTGACGCGCGCCGTCCGTCACCTGTTCGACGTCGTCGGCACCGGCGAGCACGGGCTCGTGCGCGTGCAGTCGGGCGACTGGTCCGACGGGATCGTCTTCCGCGCGCCCGATCGCGCGCTGGCGAAGGAGAAGGGAGAGAGCGTGCCGAACACGCAGATGGCGCTCCACGTCCTGCCGCTCGTCGCCGATCTCGTCGAGGCCCGCGAGCCGTCGCTCGCGGAGGAGATCCGAGGCCGCCTCCCCGCGCTGGAGGACGCCGCGAGGGCGGCCGTGGTCTCCGGCTTCTTCGGGCGCGCTTACTTCGGCGACGGCAAGCTGGTCGGCGCGGACGCGATCGACCTCGAGGCGCAGGTCTGGGGGCTCGTCGCGCCGATCCTCGCGCGCTCCGAGCGCGCCGCCCTCGCGTCGCACGTGCACCGCGAGCTCGATCTCCCGTCGCCGATCGGCGCGCCGCTCACGCGCGGCGCCGAGGTCTGGCCGGCGATCAGCCACCTCCTCACGTGGGGCTACGCCCGCGACGACGACGAGCGGGCCTTCGCCCACTTCGCGCGGAACTCGCTTGCGGCGCGCGCGCGGGCCTTCCCGACGGTGTGGCACGGCATCTGGAGCGGGCCCGACGGAGTCGCCTCGACCACGGGGCGGACGTGGGCGAGCCCGGTGACGCCGATGACGGACTTCCCGACGATGAACAACAACGTCCACGCGATGCCGCTCCTCGCCGCCGTGCGCCTCGCGGGGATCGAGCCGTCGGCCGGAGGGCTCCGCGTCGAGCCCCACGTCCCCGAGGCCCGCTACGCGTTCGTCACCCGCCTCGTGGAGATCGCGCGCGACGGAGAGGTCGTGCGCGGTCGATGGCGTCCGGCGCCGGGCGTGACGCGGCGCCTCGTCCTGCGTCCGCCGCGCGGCGCGGCGATCGCCTCGGTGACGGTGGACGGCGCCGCCGTCTCGGTCACGGCGCCCGAGGAGGTCTCCGTCGACGTGGCCGCGGGCGGACCGGACGGCGTCGCCTTCGAGATGCGACTTCGTTAACGCGCGGTCGAAACGCGCGGACGAGGCCGGGTACGCGCATGTGCGCGCCGAATCGCGCGCTTGCAATCGTGGTCCGGGGGGGTGATCCTTTCGTTCATGGGGAGCTTCACACCTCCCCCCGCGACGGCGCTTGCGCCCGGGGATCGGCTCGACCGCTACGAGCTGCTTTGCGTGCTCGCGCAGGGGGGCATGGGGACGGTCTGGCTCGCGCGTCTGACCGGCAAGCACGGCTTCGAGCGCCTCGTCGCCCTGAAGACGATCCTCCCGAGCTACGGCAACGATCGCCAGTTCAGCGACATGTTCTTGGACGAGGCGCGGATCGCCGCGCAGATCGACCACGAGAACGTCGCGCGGATCCTCGAGATCGGCGAGGACCGCGGGGTCCTCTACCACGCGATGGAGCTCATCGACGGCGAGTCGCTGAGGAAGCTCTATCGGGATATCCGCGCGGTCGGCGCGCCGTTCCCGCTCGCCGTCGCGCTCCGCATCGCCGCCGACGTCTGCGCCGGCCTCCACGCGGTGCACGAGCTGCGCGGGCCGGACGGCAGGCTCCTCGAGGTCGTCCACCGCGACGTCTCTCCGCAGAACATCCTGCTGAACGTGCGCGGCAACATCAAGCTGATCGACTTCGGGGTCGCGAAGGCGCGCGAGCGCCGGACCGAGGACACGACCGCCGGCACGCTGAAGGGCAAGATCGAGTACATGGCGCCCGAGCAGGCGCGCGGCGACCGCATCGACCGTCGCGCGGACGTCTACGCCGTCGGCGCCGTGCTCTACGAGCTGCTCTCCGGCGAGCCCGTCCGCAGCACCGAGGAGGGACGGCAGCTGCTCGCGCTCCACGAGCTGATGACCGGCGCGCCCTACGAGCCGCTGCACCACTCCGTGCCGCTGCCGGTGCGGTCGCTCGTCGACCGCGCGCTCTCGCTCGATCCCGAGGATCGCTACCGGACCACCGAGGACATGCGGCACGCGCTCGAGCAGGCGATGGTGACCATCGGTCACGTCGCGACGAGCGACGACGTCGCCAACGTGCTGACGCACTTCTCTCGCGAGCGCACCCAGCGCCGCAAGGAGGCGATCGAGGCGGCGCTCAAGCTGGCGCAGTCGCTCGAGAAGGACAAGTCCTCCCCCGGCTCCGGCGGCGGCTCCCGAGCGAGCGTCCACACGATCGTCGCGCCGCTCCAGGCGCCGGCGCCCGCGCCTCCGGCGACGCCGGCCCACGGGACGATGCTCCTCGGGCCGAGGGGGACGCAGGTGATGGGCGTCGGAGAGGGATCGGGCACCGGATCGTCGATGCGCACGATGCACGGCGCGTCGATGTCGGGGCCGCCCGCGCCGCCTCGGCCCGGGTTCTCGGCGGCCAAGGTCTTCGGGGCGCTCGTCGTCCTCAGCCTCGTCGGGGTCCTGGGCCTGGTGGGCGGGGTCGTCGGCGCGCGCAACGGGATGATGGCGGGCGTCGAGATCCCCGGCGTGCCGGCGGCGCCGACGGTCACGGCGTCGCCCACGACCGCCGCGTCGCCGACCATCGCCGCGGCGACGGCGGCCCCGGCGGCGACGGCGACCGCCGCTCCGATCGACGAGGCGGGCGCGGGGCTCGCCGCGCCTCCGCCGGCGCTCGCGTCCGGCGGCGCGATCGACGCGGGCGTCGTCCCGGCGCTCGCCTCGGCCGCGCCGCCGTCGCCGTCCGCGTCGCCGTCGCCGTCCGCGTCGACCTCGGGGCACGCGTCGTCGACCAAGGCGAGCGTCGCGGCGAAGCGAACGGGGGCCAAGGCCGGCGCGCGCGCCAACACCGCGAAGCCCGAAGGCGACGAGTACGGCTTCTAGCGTCTTCGGCTGACGTTTCTTCGGGCGAAGGCACGGAAAATGAGGACGGTCATGACGCGAGCCAGGGATCCGAAGAGAAGCCGGCCGAACTTCGGGCGAGCGGAGCCAGGGCGCGGCTCGCCGGCGCCGACCCTGAGCGGTCATCGGGATGAGCAAGTCGCGCCGCCGTGAGCCCGAGCCTCGGGCGCTCGCCCGGCCGGACGCCCGAAACGTAGGCTCACGGCGCGCGATCACGGCCGCGACGCGCGTCGAGGCCCCTCGGAGATCCGTGGCTCCTCGGACGATCCGGTCGCTCCTCGTCGCGGCGATCCTCGCCGTCTCCGGCGCCGCCGGCGCGGCGCCGTCGCTCGCCGAGCGCGAGGCGGCGCGCCGCTTCATGGATGAAGGCAAGGCGCGCCTGAAGGCGAACGAGGTCGCGCGCGCGATCGAGTCGTTTTACAAGGCGCACGAGATCATGCACGTGCCCACGACGGGCCTCGCGCTCGCGCGCGCGCACGCCGCCGCGGGCCACCTCGTCGAGGCGCGCGAGGTGGCGCAGGAGGTCGGGCGCATGCCGCGCGAGGCGGGAGAGCCGGCGGTCTTCGACGCCGCGCGGAAGCACGCGCGCGAGCTCGACGCCCAGCTCCAGCCGCGGATCCCCACGCTCCGCCTGCGCGTCACGGGCGGCGCGCCGGTCCGCGTCGCCGTCGACGACGTCGAGATCCCGCTCGCCCGCCTCGCGGAGCCCGTCGCGGTCAACCCCGGCACGCGCGTGGTCACCGCGAAGGGCGCCGGCGGCGAGGCGAGGCGCGCGATCGAGATCGCCGAGCGCGACGCGAAGGAGCTGGAGCTCCCGCTCGGCGCGCCGGGCGAGGCCGCGAAGGCGCCGGCGGCGAAGCCCTCGCCGGGCGCCGCGCCGCGCGCGGTCGTGGGGTTCGGCGACGACGGCGATCGCCGGGCCGCCGGCGAGCGCACGGCGCTCGCGGAGATCCTGATGTACGGCGGGTTCGGCCTCGGCGTCGTGGGCCTCGGCGCCGGCGCCGTCACCGGCGCGATGACGTTCTCGAAGGCGTCCGACGTCGATCCGCTGTGCGAAAACGGCGTCTGCGCCCCCGAGGCGAAGCGCGACCTCGACCGCGCGAG
The DNA here is from genome assembly GCA_019637105.1 of Labilithrix sp. GTDB lineage: Bacteria > Myxococcota_A > Polyangia > Polyangiales > Polyangiaceae > Labilithrix. Next base: position 19,564 of record JAHBWF010000057.1, on the reverse strand, counting down.
CACGCTCGCGGACATCTCGACGATCGCGTTCGTCGCCGGCGGGGTCGGCGTCGTGCTCGGCGTGATCGGCTGCCTCCTGCCGCGGCGCCCGACGAGCGCGGAGCCGCGCGCGGCCGCCTGGGCGTGGACCTTCGCCGGCGGGAGGTCCGCCGACGGCCGCGGCGCGATCCGGATCGGACCGGCGGGATCGGGCGTCGGAGGGACGTTCTAGCGATGGACCGCGCGACCGGCCGCCGGCTCGGGAGCCACGCGATCGCCCTCGGGGCCGTCGCGACGCTCGTCGCGTGCGGGGCGCTCGCCGGCATCGACGACTACACGATCGGCGAATGCAAGGGCGGCCTCTGCGAGGCCGACGCGCCCGAGGCCGACGCGCCCGCCGACGAGGACGCGGGCGCGGTCCCGTCCGACGCCGGCGGCGTCGCGTGCCCCGGAAAGCCGCGGCCCCCCGCGGTCCGCGTCGGGCCGCCCGGCAACGCGTTCTGCATCGACGCCACCGAGGTCTCGAACGCGGACTACGACGCCTTCCTCGCCGCCGCGGTCGATCCGAAGGAGCAGCCGGCGGAGTGCGCCTGGAACACGAGCTTCGAGCGCGAGCGGCCGGAGGGCGGCGGCGCGCCGGAGGAGCCGGCCGTCGGCGTCGACTGGTGCGACGCGCGCGCCTACTGCGCCTGGGCCGGCAAGTACCTCTGCGGCAAGGTCGAGGGCGGGAAGAAGACCGGGCCCGTCACGCCGGAGGGGCTCTCCGACTACACGTCTCACCAGTGGATGCTCGCGTGCTCGGCCGAGGCGCGCCTCCGCTATCCGTACGGCGGCCTCTACGATCCCGCGCGGTGCAACCTCGCCGACTTCGACGCGGGCCGCGCCTTGCCCGTGGGGACGGCGCCGGGCTGCGTCGGCGGCTACGCCGGGATCCACGACCTGGTCGGGAACGTCTGGGAGTGGTTCGACGGGCCGTGCGTCGCCGACGGCGCGCTCGAGGTCGACGGCGGCGACGGCGGGCCCGCGAGCGACGGCTGTCTCCTCAAGGGCGGCTCGTTCCTCGACAACGGCGCGGCGTACGACTGCCGCCTCGAGGCGGCGAACATCCGACGCGACCTCCGCCAGCACAACGTCGGCTTCCGCTGCTGCTCGGATTGAGCGAGCCCCGCGACGCGGGCGCGCCGACCGTGGCGGCGCGTCGGGGCCGAGCCGCGCTGAGGCGCGCGCCCGCGCCTCAGAGGAGCGCGCGGAACGCGAGCGGCTCGGCGACGTTCTTCACGACCGCGCTCTTCGGCTCGCCGAACTCGAAGCCGTGGCCCGCCGGCAGCGCCGCGACGGCCTCGGCCATCACGAGGATCTCGTCCTTGCCGGCGCAGCCCTGGAGGCGCGCCGTGTTGTTCATCCCGCTCGAGAAGCCCGTGAAGTTGCTGTTGGGGCCGAACTGCCCGACGAACAGCGGCGCGAGGTTCACGCCGGTCGAGACCGCGACGCCGCCCTCGCGGAGGACCTCGAACGCGGCGCGCTTCGGAAGCTCGTTGGTCATCGCGCGGATCGCCTTGGCGCAGCGGAGTGCGCGCGCGAGGCGCTCGCCCGGCGCGTCGTCGTAGAACGGCGGGCCGAAGAGGGCGATGATGCAGTCGCCGACCATCTTGTCGAACACGCCGCCGTGCTCCCAGACGAGCTCGACGGCGTCGCGGCTCCACGTCTCGACGAGCTCCGCGACCTTCGCCGGCGTCTTCAGGATGGTCTCGGAGATGCGCGTGAACCCGGCGATGTCGACGTAGAGGATGGCGACGGTCTCCTCGCGCGGCGCGAGGAAGCGCCGCTCGTACTCGTCGTTCTGCAGCAGGCGCGCGACGTCGTCGGGCCGGAACGAGTACGCGAGCGAGCGCCACTCCTTGTGGAAGTCGACGACGCGCTGCCGGATGAAGCCGGCGAACGCGGACAGGAGCTCGCGGTCGTACGTGTTGAAGACGCCGTGCTTCGAGGTGACGACGACCTTGCCGACGACGACGCTCTTCGTGATGCCGTTGATCAGGACCTCCTCCTGAGCGGCGGTGACGCCGAGCTCGTCGAGGAGCTTCGTGCTCTCGCCCGCGAGGTACTCGCGGCCGAGGACGCGCAGCGGCGTGTGCGTCTGCTGCTCGCCGGCCAGCGTGTCGACGGCGAGGTGGTCCCCGTCGAACATCTGGACGTGGAGCGTCGTCGCGGCGTTCTCCTCGGCGACGTAGACGATGACCATCCGCTCCATCGGGATCGCCTGCGTCAGGATGCTCACCGCCTGCTTCACGCCCTCGCCGAGGACGCGGTGGCGGAGGGCGTTGCCGAGGCGCATCATCACGAGGTGCTTCTCGCGCATCGCGCGGATGCTGAAGAGGTAGTTGTCGAGGACCTCGCAGACGGCGTTCAAGGCCTCCGCCAGCCGCCGGCCGTCGCTCTTCGGCGGCGCGAGCAGGCCGGCGCGGCCGAACCACGCCCCTGCGACGTCCAGGTGCTGCGCCACGACGACGCCGGCGGTGCCGTCCACGAGCACGCGCTCGCGGCGCTCCTCGCTCGTCCGCGCGAAGACGTCGGCCTTCTCCGGGATCGGCGCGGGCTTGCCCGCGTCGGCGCTCCACGCGAAGAGCCGGAGCGCGAGGTCCTCGCCGTACGTCTCGACGAAGGCCCCGGCGACGCCGAGCCGCTCGCCGACCCGCGGCAGGAGGGCGCCGAGCATCTCGCTCACGCTCCAGTGGTTGACGAGACCCTCCTCGATGAGGTCGTCGACCACGTTGCGCAGCTCGAACAGCTCACGAAGCGACGATTCAGCGACCGGGTCGGCCTGCGCCATGGTCCGGCCATTGTGCCACAACCAGGGTGGCGCGAGCGCGCCAGACGCGCGCCGGCCCGGACCGGTCGGCCGGCTCTTGCTCCTCGGGTCCGCCCGGCATAAGAGGTCGGCCCATGCGAAGCGAGTGGGTCTCGAAGCGAAGCGGCGCGACGGTCACGCAGATGCACTACGCGCGTCAGGGCGTGATCACGGAGGAAATGCAGCACGTCGCCAAGCGCGAAAAGGTCGAGGCCGAGCTCGTGCGCAGCGAGGTCGCGCGCGGCCGGTTGATCATCCCGGCGAACGTGAACCACACGAACCTCGAGCCCATGGGCATCGGCATCGCGCTCTCGTGCAAGGTGAACGCGAACATCGGCTCGAGCGCCGTCACGAGCGACGTCCAGAAGGAGCTCCGCAAGCTCAGCATCTCGCTGAAGCACGGCGCCGACACGGTGATGGACCTCTCGACCGGAGGCGACATCGACGGCATCCGCCGCGCGATCCTCGCGAGCTCGCCCGTGCCGATCGGCACGGTGCCGATCTACCAGGCCCTCCAGAACGTCAAGAGCGTCAGCAAGCTGACCGCCGCCGACATGATCGACATGCTCGAGCACCAGGCGAAGCAGGGCGTCGACTACTTCACCATCCACGCCGGCGTGCTCGTCGAGTACCTGCCGCTCGTAAAGGACCGCATCACGGGCATCGTCTCGCGCGGTGGCTCGATCATGGCGCAGTGGATGATCGAGAACCACAAGCAGAACCCGTTTTACACTCACTGGGACAAGGTCCTCGAGATCTGCGCCAAGTACGACGTCTCGATCAGCGCGGGCGACGGGCTCCGGCCGGGCTGCCTCGCGGACGCGAGCGACAAGGCGCAGTTCGCGGAGCTCGCGACGCTCGGCGAGCTCACCAAGCGCGCCTGGGAGAAGGACGTCCAGGTCATGATCGAGGGGCCGGGCCACGTCCCGTTCGATCAGATCGAGATGAACGTGAAGAAGGAGATCGAGCTCTGCCACGAGGCGCCGTTCTACGTCCTCGGGCCGCTCGTGACCGACATCGCGCCCGGCTACGACCACATCACGAGCGCCATCGGCGCGACGATGGCCGGCACCGCCGGCGCCGCCATGCTCTGCTACGTCACGCCGAAGGAGCACCTCGGCCTGCCGGACGAGGCGGACGTGAAGGCGGGTCTCATCGCCTACAAGATCGCCGCCCACGCCGCCGACATCGCCCGCCACCGCCCGGGGGCGCGCGATCGCGACGACGCCCTGAGCCGCGCGCGCTACGCGTTCGACTGGAAGGAGCAGTTCCGTCTCTCGATCGATCCCGAGATCGCCCAGGAGATGCACGACGAGACGCTCCCCGACGAGTACTTCAAGACGGCCGAGTTCTGCTCGATGTGCGGCCCGAAGTTCTGCAGCATGCACATCAACCGCGCCGTCGAGGACTTCAACAAGAAGCTCGAAGAGGACAAGAAGGCGGGCAAGCGCACGCTCGACGTCCTCACCGGCTGACGAGCGGCGCCTCCTCGAAGGCAGCCACGCACAGGCCGCATGTCACTGGGCCCGAAGAAGCGCGAGCAGCAGCGAAGCTCGATCGCGAGGGTCCGCGGGCTCGACCCGCGGACGCTCGATCCGCGCGTCCGGCTGCGCCTTGCGCTCGCCGGAGGCGGCGCCGTCCTCGCGGTCGCGCTGTTCGCGACCTGCGGAGGGTGCGGCAAGCGCCCGCCGGCCGGCGACGCCGCGACCGCCGCCAAGCAGGCCGGCGGCGACGCCTCGGCGCCGGCGCCCGAGGCCCGCGAGGACGCCGAGACGCTCCGCGATCCTCGGATGTGGGCGCGCGCGATGGAGGGAGAGCTCGAGGACCTCGCGACGCTCGCGACGCACGAGGGCGCGATCGGGCTCGTCGAGGCGACGACGGATCCTGCGCTCCGGCCGACGGCGATCCGCGCGATGGCCTACGCGCCCGGCTGGGCGCAGCTCCCGTACCTCGCGAAGGCCGCGCGCGCCAAGGACGACGAGGAGGCGCGCCTCGCGCTCGAGTCGACCGTGGAGCTCGCGGCCCGCCCGCGCCGCGCCGAGGATCCCGAGGACGCCGAGGAGCTCCGCGAAGGCTGCGACGGGCTCACCGGGCTGGCGCGCGATCCGGCGCGCCCGCGGTCGAGGAGGATCCTCGCGATCCGCGCGCTCCGCATGATGCCGTGCCCGCCGGCCGCCGACGGCGAGGCGCTCCCGACCGATCTCGACGCGAGGTGAGGAGCAGGGACGCCGGCGGACCGGGAGCGCGCGGGCCGCGCCGACGTACCGCGCGGCGACGCCCATGACGCCGTGCGTCCAGGCGCCGAAGCGGCGGATCCGGTAGGTGCCGGTGAGCGCGTTCGACGGCGCGCCCCGGCGGACGTCGGCGAAGGAGCGGGCGAGGGGACCGCTCGAGCGGAGCCGTGCGGACGGACCTCGGAGGCCGGTCGGGATGGTCGTGGCGCCCCGATCGCGACGGGCTCCGGCCGCGCGAAACCGGGTATCGTTGTGATCGATGGTCGACTCCGGCGCCCCCTCGTCGAACGTGTACGCGAGCGAAGCGTACTTCAACCAGCTGCTCGCCAAGGCGGTGGCCGCCAAGGCGAGCGACATCCACCTCAAGGTCGGGATCCCGCCCGCGGCCCGCGTCCGCGGCGAGCTCGTGTTCTTCCGCACCGAGCCGCTCCGGAAGGAGGACACCGACAGCATCGCGCGCCTCGTCATCCGCGACGCGCGCGTGCGCGGCGAGGTCGGGACGCTCCGCGAGTACGACTGCGCCTACGCCGCCGAGGGCGTGGGGCGCTTCCGCGTCAACGTCTACCGCCAGAGCGGCACGCTGGGGATCGTCATGCGATCGATCCCGACCAAGATCCCGCACTTCGAGGACCTCGGCGCCCCGTCGCCGTGCGCGTACCTCGCCGAGCGCGAGCGCGGCCTGGTCCTCGTCGTCGGCGCGGCGGGCAACGGCAAGAGCTCGACGCTCGCGGCCATGATCGGTCATTTGAACCGGACCCAGCCGCTCCACATCGTCACGATCGAAGACCCGATCGAGTTCCTCCACGAGGACGACAAGTCGAGCATCAGCCAGCGCGAGGTCGGCATCGACACGGGCACGTTCGCCGACGCTCTCCGCGCCGCGCTCCGTCAGGACCCGGACGTGATCCTCGTCGGAGAGATCCGCGACGAGCTCACCCTCGACATCGCCCTCAAGGCGGCGGAGACGGGGCACCTCGTGCTCTCGACGCTCCACACGCCGGACGTGGCGCGCACCGTGGGGCGCATGCTCGCGCTCGCGCCGCGCAACCAGCCGGGCGCGAGCGACGAGCTCCGCGAGCGCATCGGCGACGCGCTCCAGGGGATCGTCGCGCAGCGGCTCCTCCCGAAGAAGGACGGCAGCGGCCTCGTGCTGGCCGCCGAGGTCCTCGTGGCGACCGGCACGGTGCGCGAGTCGATCAAGCGGCCCGAGGGCAACCCGTCGTTGAAGGAGCTGATGGAGAAGGGGACGCACCCGTACTCGATGCAGACCTTCGAGATGCACATCAAGCAGCTCTTGATGCAGGGCCTGCTCGAGAAGGAGATCGCGCGGGCGGCCGCCGGCTTCTGAGCCGCGCGCTCAGCCGCGGCTCTGGCGCTCGATCCAGTCGATCGCGAGGTCGAGCTCGTCGGGCTTCGCGAAGACCGGCCCGAACGCGGAGGTCCGGTCGGCGACCTCGCCCTTGGTCGTGCTCGTGAAGAACGCGATCGGGAGCGCCCCCGCGGCGGCGCGGAGGTGCGCCGCGACGTCGACGCCGAGGCCGTCGCCGAGGTCGAAATCGAGCAGCGCGCAGGCGAGGGTGCTCGCGTCCACCGTCGACGCCGTGGCGACCGAGTCGCGCTCGACGACCTCGAGGCCGGCCGCGCGGACGCGTCGGGCGACGGTGACGCGCGCCACGGCGGAGTCGTCGGCGATGAGCACGCGGCGCGCCATGCCTACGAGGATAACGCGACGCGCGTCGCGGCTCCTCCGAAAGGCGTCGGGAGGCTCCTCCGGCGGGCGTCCTCGGGCCGCACGCGCCCGCCGATCGATATCGGTGCACCCGGCGCGCTCCGCTTTGGCGCTGCTCGGACGAACCCGGGTGATTTTCGCGGCCTTGGACGCTGGCACCGCTCTTGAATCAGGCGTCCGCCATGAACATCCGATTCTGGGGCGTCCGCGGCAGCATCGCGTCGCCCGGACACGACACGGCGGCGGTCGGCGGAAACACGAGCTGCGTCGAGCTCACGTGCGGAGCGACGCGCATCGTGCTCGACGCGGGGACCGGGCTGCGCGCGCTCGGCAACCACCTCGTCGCGAGCGGGGCGACGCGCGAGCCCTTGGCGTTGACGCTCCTACTCTCGCACTACCACTGGGACCACATCCAGGGCCTCCCGTTCTTCGTGCCCGTCTACATGAAGGACACGTCGCTCACGATCGTCGGCGGTCCGAGCGGCGTGACCAGCGTGCGCGAGACGCTCGAGCGGCAGATGAGCGCGCCCGTCTTCCCGGTGCGCCTCGACGAGGTCGGCGCGCGCATCACCACGCGCGAGGTGCGGCTCGGCGACGTCTTCGACGTCGGCGAGGCGACGGTCCGCGTCGCCCGCGGCAACCACCCCGGCGGCGTGGTCGCGTACCGCGTCGAGCACGAGGGCAGGAGCGTCGTCTACGCGACGGACACCGAGCACTACGCCTGCGTGGATCCGGCGCTCTGCGCGCTCGCGGAGGGCGCCGACCTCCTCGTCTACGACTCGCAGTACACCCCCGACGAGTACGAGGGCAAGGTCGGCTGGGGACACTCGACGTACCTCGCCGGCGCGGAGCTGGCGCGCGCCGCGGGCGTCGGGACCTACGTGCTCTTCCACCACGACCCGGCGCGATCGGACGAGGGCGTCGCCGACGTCGAGGCGAAGGCGCGCGCGCTCTTCCGCTCGAGCGTCGCGGCCCGCGAGGGCATGGAGATCGATCTGCGGACGGGCAGCGGCGGGCGAGTCGCGGCGTGAGCTCCGGCCCGCCCGGGCGCTCTTGGGGGGCCGCCCGCGTCGAGCGGCCTCGCGCCGAGCCCGAGCGCTCCGCGCCGCTCGACGCGACAAGCGACGTGCACCCGCCCGCGAGCGCCGCTACCTTCGAGAGGCACGCGCTCCTCCCCGACGAGCCGCCGTCCCGGCGCTCGCCTGCCTCGGAGCCCGGCGACGTGCACTCCGCGATGGTCAGCCGCCTCTCGTTGCTCGTCGATCTCGCTTCGCTCCTCACGCGTGAGGTGGACTTCGACGCCTTGCTCGCGACGACCTGCGAGCGGGTCGCCGAGGCGCTGTCGGCCGAGCGCGCGACGATCTGGCTGGTCGACGCGGAGAAGGGCGACCTCGTCTCGCGCGTAGCGATCCTGCCGGAGCTGCCGGCCCTCCGCCTGCCGCTCGGCCGCGGGATCGCCGGCTGGGTCGCGCGAACGGGAGAGGCCGTCCGGATCGCGGAGGCGTCCAAGGACGAGCGCTTCGACGCCTCGGTCGACAAGACCACCGGCTACACGACGCGCTCGATCCTGGCGGTGCCGATCCGCGAGGAGGGCAGGGCGGTGCGCGGCGTCGTGCAGGTGCTGAACCGCGGCGGCGCGGGCGCGTCGTCGCCGTCGGGCGCGGGCGAGCCGACCGCGTTCGACGAGGAGGACGAGAAGTACCTGCTCGCGCTCGCCGGGCAGATCGCGCGGGCGTTCTCCCTGACGACCTTGCGCCCGGCCGACGAGGGCGGCCCGGGCCTCACGCTGCGCGGACCGTTCAACCGGATCGTCGGCCGGAGCCCCGAGCTCCGCGCGGTCTACGAGCGCGTGACGCTCGCCGCGCAGACCGACGCGACCGTCTTGCTCCGCGGCGAGACCGGCACCGGCAAGGGCCTCTTCTCGCGCGCGATCCACGTCAACTCGGGGCGCCAGGCCGGGCCGTTCGTCACCGTCGACTGCACCACGCTGCCGATCCAGCTCGTCGAGAGCGAGCTGTTCGGGCACGAGCGCGGCGCGTTCACCGGCGCCGACCGCCGCGTCCCCGGCAGGGTCGAGCTCGCCCAGGGCGGCACGCTGTTCCTCGACGAGATCGGCGATCTCCCCCTCGACGTGCAGGGCAAGCTCCTGCGGTTCCTCCAGGAGCGCGCGTTCGAGCGTGTCGGCGGGCGGCAGACGATGACCGCCGACGTCCGCGTCGTCTGCGCGACCCACCAGGACCTCGAGCGACGCGTCGCCGACGGGCGCTTCCGCGAGGACCTCTACTATCGAATTCGCGTCGTCGAGATCGAGATCCCGCCGCTCCGCGCGCGCGGCGTCGCCGAGATGGAGCAGCTCGCGATCCACTTCGCGGACATGTACGCGCGGCGCTACGGCCGGCCGGCGCCCGTCTTCGGCGCCGACGCGCTGGCGGTGATGCGCGCGCACGCGTGGCCGGGCAACGTCCGGGAGCTCGAGCACTGGGTGGAGAGCGCGATCGTCCTCGCGCCCGACGGGCGCATCGGCGCCTCGCAGCTCCCGCGCGCGCGGAAGGCGGGCGCCGAGAGCGTCCTCGCGGCCCCCGGCGCGCGGCCCGAGCCCGCGTCGCCGGCGGCCTCTGCCGTCCCGCTCGGCCTCACGCTCGACGAGGCGACGCTCCGCTACGTCGCGGCGACGGTCGACGCGTGCGCCGGCAACAAGGCCGAGGCGGCGCGCCGCCTCGGCGTCGGCCGCAACACGATCGGACGCATCCTCAAGGGCGAGCGCGCGACCGGCGAGCGCGAGAGCCGCCCCGGCTTCGGCGACGACGACCCCTGACGCCCGCGCTCGCCGGACCGCGCCTCGATCGCGCCTCTCCGCGCGGGGATGACCGGGCGGAGCCGGCCCGGGGGCGGGCCTCGCGCCGGCGTGGAGATGGCTCGACTTATCGGCTATGGTCCCCGCCACATGCCGAGCTTCAGCCGCGAAGAGGTCCGTGCTCTCTACGATCAGCCGCTCCTGCCGCTCCTCGACGAGGCGCGCCGGGTGCACCTCTCGCACCACCCGGACAACGAGGTCCAGCTCTGCACGCTCCTCAGCGTGAAGACCGGTGGGTGCCCCGAGGACTGCTCCTACTGCCCGCAGTCGAGCCACTACGACACGGGGACGAACGCCGAGAGGATGCTCGACGTCGATCACGTCCTCGCGAGCGCGCGCCGCGCCAAGGAGCTCGGCTCGACGCGCTTCTGCATGGGCGCCGCCTGGCGCGAGGTCAAGGACGGCCCGGCGTTCGATCGCGTGGTCGAGATGGTCAAGGGCGTGAAGGACCTCGGCCTGGAGGCCTGCGTCACGCTCGGCATGCTCGACGAGAAGCAGGCGAAGAAGCTCGCCGACGCCGGTCTCGACGCCTACAACCACAACCTCGACACGAGCCGCGAGCACTACCGCTCGATCATCAAGACACGCACCTTCGACGATCGTCTCCGCACCCTCGAGAACGTGCGCAAGGCCGGGATCACCGTCTGCTCGGGCGGCATCATCGGCATGGGCGAGACCGCCGACGACCGCTGCGAGATGCTCCGCACGCTCGCGAACCTCGAGCCGCAGCCCGAGAGCGTGCCGATCAACGCGCTCGTCCCGGTCGAGGGCACGCCGCTCGCGCTGCAGAAGCCGGTCGATCCGCTCGACCTCGTGCGCATGATCGCCGTCGCGCGCATCCTGATGCCGAAGTCGCGCGTCCGCCTCTCCGCCGGCCGCTCGTCGCTCAGCCGCGAGGCGCAGATGCTCTGCATGCTCGCGGGCGCGAACTCGATCTTCTACGGCGACAAGCTGCTGACGACGCCGAACCCGGACGAGGACGACGACCTGGCGCTCATCCGCGACGCCGGCCTGCAGGCGATGCCGCCGCGCGCCTCCGCCGAAGCCGAGTGATCGCGCGGCGCCCTCCCGAGGCCGCGCCTCAGCGGCACTCGGCGGGGTCGGCGAGGACGCACCTGCCGCCGAGGCAGCGCGCGAACTCGTCGCACAACATGCCGTTGTTCGTCTGCTCCTGCCCGCAGGCCGCGCCGTCGGCGAGCGGCTCGACGCACGTGGGCGGGCCCGCGGCGGCGAGCTGACCGTCGGCGCCCTGCGTGACCCTCTGCACGCACCGCCCGCGCTCGCAGCGTCGCGTGGCGCCGCACTCCTCGTCGGTGCCGACGTACGACACCGCCTGGCAGGTCCCGTCGCAGACGAGCCCGCCGGCGCAGTCGTCGATCTGCCCGCAGGCCTCGCCGGACCCGGGCCTCGCGGCGCACTTGCCGGCGACGCAGGCGAGGCCGGCCCTGCAGTCTCGCGTACCGTCGCACGTCGCGCCGACGTCCTCGTTGGGCACGCAGCTTCCGGTCGTCGCGTTCTCCTCCGGCGCCATGCAGTGGCTGTTCGCGTCGCACAGCGTGGTGCCGCCGCACGTCTCGCCGACCTTCGCGACCTTCCACAGCGCGCAGGTGCCCGACGAGCTGCCCTGTCGGACGTCGCAGCTCGCGACCTCGCCGTCGCCGAACGCGCAGTCGACCGGCGACGAGCAGGCGGCGCCGGCCGCGGCCGGCTGGGCGCACGTCCCGCAGCCCCCGTCGAGCTTGCAGTAGCGGCTCTGGCACTGGGAGCGCGCCGCGCACGGAGCGCCGTCGGCCAGCGTGCCGGGGGGGAGCTCGCACTCGGGCAGCTCGTCGTCGCACGCCGCGGTCTTGCGGCGCTCGGCGCATTTCGCGCGCGCGTCGCGGAGCCGCTCGGCGCCGGGCGCGGCGAGCTCCCGCGCGCACAGCGTCCGGAAGCGCGCGACGGCGTGCGTCGACTCGTTGAGGATGCCGCCGCAGCGGTGCGTCCAGTCGATCTGCGCGCGGTAGAGCGCCTCGCAGGCGCGCTCATCGGCGGTGAGCGGAGCCTCCCCGGCGTTCGTCGGGGCGGGCTCTTCGCCGCCGCCGCCCTGCTTCTTTTCGTCGCCGTCGCTCCCGCACGCCCCGAGCGCGAGGAGCGAGAGCGCGACCGCCGAGAGGATCGCGATGCGCGTCATGGCCTGCCTCGGTGGCAAGGAGCGTGCGCGCCGGCGCGCCGGCGCCGCGAGTCGCGGGCGGGCTCGACGCGGGCGGCCGGCGGCGCGGGGCGCGATCGGCGCCTTGCCGGCGGGAGTAGAGATGGAGCTCGAAGGTGCGCGCCGTGCGTCCGCCGCGGAGGACGCGGACGCGGCTCTGCGAGACCTTGACGTGCGCGGGGAGCTGCTCGGCGCCGTCCCCCGGGAAGCGGTTGTCCGTGACGAAGAGGACGTTGTCGGCACGACGCCACGTCTCGCGCGGCAGCCAGCGATCGAAGTCGTCGCGGATCGGCGTCGCGCAGCCGACGCGGACGTCCGCGAGGGCCGCGTTGAGCTGCGCGCACACGGTCCAGTGCGGACCGACGACGACGACGTCCCGCCCCTCGGGATCGAACGGCGTCGCCGCGATCGCCATCTGGTCGCGCACGGCTTCGATCGCGGTCGGCCAACCGTAGAGCTCGCTCGCGATGTCCGCCTTCGGATCGACGTCGGCCGGCATCAGCCGCGCGGCCGCCGGGACGAGGACCCACGCGTGCGCGAGGAGGGTGAAGACGGCCGCGACGCCCGCGCCGATCGCGACGAGCCGCGGTCGGAGGACCGCGCCCGCGCGCCGTGCGGCGTGGACGGGGAGCGCGAGGAGCGGCGGCGCGATCCAGTGCGGCTCGGCGACGGGGCTCCACAGGCAGAGCAGGGCGAGCGGGACGAGCGGCAGCGCGAACGTCCAGAAGAGGACCCGCGAGGCGACGTCGTCGCCCCGCCGGCGCACGAGATCGCGCGCGACGAGCAGCGCGAGCCAGGCGACGACCGGCGACAGGTAGACGAGCTGTCCGCCGAGCAGCGCGCCGGCGTTCTGCAGCGCCAGCCCCGCGTCGTGCTGGGTGTCGACGAACCGGTGCCGGAGCATCGGCCAGCCGAGCCGCGCCTCGTACAGCACGGAGGGGGCGATGACGACGAGGCCGGCGGCGAGCCCGGCCCACGGCCAGATCGAGCGCGCGGCCGCGCGGCCGACCCCGCCCGATCGCGCGACCTGGACGTAGGCCGCCGCGAGCGCGAGGACGAGGAGCAGGCCCGAGACCTTCGCCGCCGCGGCGGCGCCCGCGAGGAGCCCGGCGCCGAGGAGCGCTCCGGCCGCGCCGATCGACGGCGGCGCGGGCGTGTTCGGCGGCGGGTCGTCGTCGGCGCGCGAGAGCCCCGCGATCGCGAGGCCGATCGCGCCCAGCCACAGCGGCGCGAGGAGCAGGTCGGGCGTCAGGGCGAAGAGGCCGACCGCGATCTCGGGCACCACGGCGACCACGAGGGCCGCCGCCGCGGCGCGGCGCGGGTCGGCGCCCGCGGTCCGCGCGACCGCGAGGACGAGCCAGGGGACGAGCGTCGCGACCGCCGCCGTGACGACGTGCGCGCGCTCGGGCGTCGGAGCCGCGCCCTCGCCGATCGCGCGCGCGACCAGGCCGACGAGCCCGGGGTGGTCGAGGTACGCAGGCTGCGGGTGCAGCGCCCACGACGCGTAGAGCGCCTCGCTGTCGCCGAAGCCCACGCGGGTCGCCGCCCACAGCCGCAGGCCGAAGAGGACGACGCTGACGGCGAAGAGGGCGCGCATGGGAGAGGAGGAGAGCGGCTCGCCGCGCGCTCCGTCAGCACGCCGTCCGCGGGTGGGGGCCGATCGCGGGGGCGGCGAGCCACGGCTCGAGCATGCGCGCGACCTCGCGTGAGGGGCACGGATGATCGCCGAGGAGCTGCTCGACCTCGGCGCACGCTGCAAGGAACGTGTCACGCTCGTCGAGGACGCGCGCGAGCTCGTCGGCGATGTGATCCGCCGCGGCGCGGCGCTGGAGCAGCTCGGGGAACGCCTCTCGGCCGAGGAGCACGTTGGGCAGCGCGACGTGCTTGGTCCTGAGGAGGGCGCGCGCGCCGAGCTCGGCGGCCCAGCCGACGCGATAGCAGACCACCGGCACGACGCGCGCGAGCGCACACTCGAGCGAGGCCGTGCCCGAGGCGCACAGCGCGGCGTCGAACGCGGGCAGCGCGTACGCGAGGCCGGCGCGCGGGTCGACGTCGACCACGTCGACGCCGCGGGCGCGGGCGAGGTCCTTGGCCCATGCGCGCGTGCGATCGTCGAGGCTCGCGGCGAGCATCACCCGGGCGTCGACGCTCGCCCGATCGCCGCGGACGGCCTCGTAGCCGGAGAGCATCGGCTCGAGCAAACGGCGGACCTCGTGCGGGCGGCTGCCCGGGAGGATCGCGATCGCCCACGCGAACGGCGTGAGGCCGAGGAGCTCGCGCGCGGCGACGCGGTGCTCCGGCCCGCGGCGATCCTCGAGCGCGGGGTGCCCCACGTAGTGGGCGTCGACGCCCAGCCCGCGCCAGAGCGGCTCCTCGAAGGGGAGCATCAGCGCGAGGCGATCGAGGTGGCGGCGGAGCGGCTCGGCGCGGCCGGCGCGCCACGCCCAGATCTGAGGCGCGCCGTACCACAGGACGCGCGCGCCTTCGCTCCACAGGATCGGGGCGAGGCGCGCGTTGAACTCGGTGTAGTTGACGAGGAGCGCCGCGCTCGGCCGCCGCTTCTTGATCGCCGCGCGGAGCCTCCGCCACGCCGCGCCGACGCCGTAGGCGCGGCGGGCGACCTCGGTGACGCCGAGCGCGGTGGTCGTGCGCAGATCGGCGAGGAGCTCGAGGCCCTCGCGCTGGAGGGCGCCGCCGCCCATCCCGAAGGCCTGGCAGCGGCCGCGGAGCTTCGCGACGACGGCGGCCGCGGCGCGGTCGCCCGAGGCCTCTCCGGCGACGACGAGGAGGCCGCTCGTCACGACGGCTCCGGCAGGACGTCGCGCGCCGCGCCGGCGTCGCGCGCGCGCCGTCGGCGCGGCGGCGCGGCGAGCGCGGCGACCAGCGCGGCGCTGTCGCGGGCGACGCGGAACGCGCCGATGCCCGGCACCGCGGCGACGGCGTCGAGCGCGCTGTCGTCGGGCAGGTCGGCGAGGTCCCGCAGGCAGTGGCCGGGAGGACGACCTGCTCGTCGACGCCCCGCCTCTTCGCCTCGGCCTTTCGCCAGCTGCTCAGCCGGCCCTCGCGCCCGCGCCGCGCCTTGACGACGGCCGGCGGGAGGCGCGGCCGCTCGAGCATCGCGCGCTCCTCGGCGGGGACGGCGCCGTCGTCCGCGAGGCCCGCGGCGACCGCCGCGAGCATCGCCGGCGCGAGCGCCCGCGCTCGGTGCCCGCCCGTCGCTCCCTTGACGCGCTCGAGGTCGGCCATCGTCTTGGGCTTCGCCTTGGCGATCGCGAAGAGGACCTCCGGGCCGATGACCTTGTACGGCGGGACGTCGAGGCTCCGCGCCTTCTCCTCGCGGAGCTCGGCGAGGCGCCGGAGGATCGGCTGCTCCTCGCGCGGCGCGCGGTCGACGCCCTTCAGGCGGACCCAGGGCGGCCGCGGATCGACGCTGCCCGCGGCGGCGATCGCCTGCGCGACGCGGTAGCGCGTCTCCTCCTCGACGGCGTCGGCGATCGCGCCGTCCGCCGACGTCGCGTCGATCTCGGCGGAGAGCCGGTCCGCGAGGGCCCCGAGGTGGACGACGTCGTCCGCGAGGTAGCGCAGGTGGTGGCTGCGGAGCGGGCGCTCGGTCCAGTCGTGATGCTGGAGCTTCTTGTCCATCGTGACGCCGAGCTCGCTCGCGAGGAGCGACGCGAGCCCGGTCGCGGTGCGGCCGAGCATGCGCGCGGCGAGGGACGTGTCCAGCACGTTGCCGAGACGGAGGCCCGCCTCGGCGAGGATGCGCGCGTCGAACGAGACGTCGTGCACGATCTTCCGGGGACCGTCCGGTCCGAGGAGCTCGGCGAGCGGCGCGAGCGGCGTCGCGACGGCGTCGACGATGACGACCTCGTCGCGCGTGGCGAGCTGCATCGTGCAGAGCGTCGCGCGGTACCTGAAGAGGCCGTTCGACTCGACGTCGAGCGCGACGCGCGGCGCCGCGACGAGCCGCGCGACGGCCTCGCGGAGCTCGGCCTCGCGCGTGACGAGGATGACGGGAGGCGCTTGTCGGCGGTCGGGCTCCAAGACGTCTCGTCTACCAGATCCCGGGCCGGATGCGGCGTGGGACCGGCGCCGCCGGGCGCCGGCGGCGACCGCGACCGTCGCCCGCCGGTCGCGTCACTTCGCCTTCGAGGCCGCCGGGTGCAGGCGCGTCCACGTCGTCGCGATCTCGCGCGCGACCTCGTCGAGCGGCCGGTCGTGGAGGACGTCTTGCGCGAGGCGGGTCTTCACGGCGTCCGTCACCACGACGCCCGCGCTCTGCGGCTTCGTGGCGCCGGAGGCCGCCGCGTCGGCGACCGAGGGCTTCGGCGGGAGGAGCATCCCCACGGCCGTCGATCGGATGAGCCGCTGCTGCTTCGTCGCCTCGTCGAGCTTCAGCGGGTACTGCCCCTGCGCGCGCGCCGAGACCTCGTAGACGCCCCCCGCCTTGAACTTGCGCATGAAGACGAGCGAGGCCTTGTCCCTCACGAAGACGGGCTCGCCGTCGACGAGCTGGCCGACCTTGCCGACCACGCCGCCCATCGTCCGGACCCAGCCGTCGGCGCCGGCGCCGATGTCCCCCGCGACGCCGCGATCGACGTGCACCCTGGTGTACGTATAAATGCGGCCGTCCTCCCAGACGCTCGTCTGCTCGCCCGGCGTGAGGACGGCGACGGCGTCGGCGTCCTTGACCAGCAGCTCGAAGCCGACCGCGATCGAGACCGACGCGGTCGCGTCGCTCGGGACCAGGACGGCGGCGGCGGGGAGGGCAAGGGCGAGGGCGACGAGGGCACGCGAGCAGGCGCGTCGAGTCGAGACCATGCCTACAGGGTAGCACGGAGCGAGCCGCGAGCCGCCGGGTCGCGCGCGCCGCCCCCCGCGCGACGTCCGGGCGCGCGCGCGACGTCGCCTACCACGGTCCGACGTGTCCGCCGCCGCGTGGAGCGCCGGCGCGCGACGCGCGTCACCAGCGCACGAGCGCGCAGCCCCAGTGGATGCCGGCGCCGAGGGCGAGCAGCATGTTGAGCTCGCCCTTCTTGAGCTTGCCGGCGCGGGTGCACTCGTCGACGAGGATCGGGATCGTCCCGGCGCTGGTGTTGCCGAAGCGGTCGATGTTCATCGGCATCTTCTCCTCGGGGACGCCGAGGTGCTCCCGCACGTACTTGTTGATGCGGTAGTTCGCCTGATGCGCGAGGAACCAGTCGATCTGCTCGAGCGGCACCTTCGCCTCTTCACACAGCTCGCGCGCGGTCTGGGGGAGCTTGGTGACGGCGAACTTGAAGAGCTCCCTCCCGTCCATCCGCGGGATGTGGGCCTGCTCGTCCCAGTGCCTCGCCTTCCAGTAGGGGCGCGTGCGGAACCCGCCGCCCGGGACGTAGAGCGTCTCGGCGAAGCGGCCGTCGGTGTGGACCTTCGACGCGACGAGCCCGGCGTCGCGGTCGGTCGCGCGGAAGACGAGCGCGCCGGCGCCGTCGCCGAAGAGGACCGCGAGCGCGCGATGCTCGTTCGCGCGGGCGCGCGCCTCGGGCGTCGCGTCCGCGTCGGACTTGCCGTCGACGATGTCCCAGTCCTCCCACGGCATGAAGCCCGCGTGGGCCTCGGCGCCGACGACGAGGATCGTCCTGGCGACGCCGCCCTTGATGAGGCCGTCGACGAGCTGGAGCGAGAAGATCATCGCCGCGCACTGCTGGCGGATGTCGAGCGCGGGCACGCCCTCGATGCCGAGCTTCGCGCCGAGCACGGCGCCCGACCCCGGGAACACGTAGTCCGGCGTCATGGTCGCGAAGATGATGTAGTCGATCTCGTCCGGCGAGATCCGCGCGGCCTCGAGCGCGCGCTTGCTCGCCTCGAAGGCGAAGTCGCTCGCGGCCTGGCCCTCGCCGGCGAAGTGGCGCTGGCGGATGCCGGAGCGCTGGAAGATCCAGTCGTCCGACGTGTCCATGACCTTCGAGAGGCGCTCGTTGGGCACCGGGGATCCGGGCACGTAGTGACCTGTGCCGATGAGCTCGAAACCCATACGCTGCGGTCATACCCAGGCGCGCTCGGGAGGTCGACCCCTTCCGGAAAAGCGCGGGCGATTGTGGTCAAATCATGACCGTTCGATCCGAGCTCCGCCGCGCCGGGGCGGCGCCCGGAAGCGACGGCTCGGCCGGCGATGACGCGGCGCGGCCTCGGCCTCGCGCGCCGCGCCGCTGCCCGTTGCGTCGCGCCGTCGGGTCGGGCGAAGGTAGAGGTCGACGATGCGCACCGCCCTGACCGCCTCGCTCCTCGGGCTCCTCTTCTTCGCCTGCGACAAGGCGCCGAAGCCCGCCCCGGTCGCGGCGCCGACGGCGGCCGCGTCCGACGCCCCCGCCGCGTCGACGGCCGCGGCGGGCGAGACCCCGCCGACGACCGAGAGCCCACCGAGGACCACGATGCCCCCTGCCTCCGAGACGAAGCGCCTGGCGAGCTCCTCGAACGCGCTCGGGTTCGACCTCTGGTCGCGCGCGCGCGCCGCGGGGGAGGCGAAGGGCAACCTGGCGATGTCGCCCGCGAGCGTCGCGATGGCGCTGGCGATGACCTACGGGGGCGCCAAGGGAGAGACGGCCGAGCAGATGAAGCGCGTGCTCCGCGCCGAGGACGACGCCGGCGCGCTGATGACGTCGTGGGGGAAGCTCGCCGCGGCGCTCGGCGATCCGTCGCGGCCGATGAAGCTCCGGATCGCGAACCGGCTCTTCGGGGAGAAGACGTACGCGTTCGAGCAGCCGTACCTCGACGCGACGCGCGCGGTGTTCGGCGCGCCGCTCGAGGCGCTCGACTTCAAGACGGCGCCCGAGCCGTCGCGCGCGCGGATCAACGCGTGGGTCGAGGAGCGAACCGAGCGCCGCATCAAGGACCTCCTCCCGGAGAGGTCGATCGAGCCGCTCACGCGCCTCGTCCTCGTGAACGCGATCTACTTCCTCGGCGCCTGGCAGTCGCCGTTCGAGGCGGACCGGACGCGCGACGAGCCCTTCAAGACGACGCCCGCGTCGACCAAGTCGGTGCCGACGATGCACCAGGTCATGCACGTCCGCTTCGCGCAGGCCGACGGCGTGAAGGTGCTCGAGCTGCCCTACAAGGGCGGGTCGGCGTCGCTCGTCGTCGCGCTCCCCGATCGCGTCGACGGGCTCGCGGCCCTCGAGGCGTCGCTGTCCAACGCGACGCTCGAGGGCTGGACGCGCCGGCTCGCGACGGAGAACGTGCACGTCGCGCTCCCGCGCTTCGAGGTGAACCCCGCGGCGCCGCTCTCGCTCGCGAAGGCGCTCGCCGACCTCGGGATGCCGCTCGCGTTCGAGCGCCGGAAGGCCGACTTCACGAAGATCGCCGATCCGCGCGACCCCGACGAGCGTCTCTCCGTCGACGACGTGTTCCACAAGGCGTTCGTGAAGCTCGACGAGAAGGGCACCGAGGCGGCGGCCGCCACGGCGGTGGTCATGGCCGCGGCCGGCGGTCCGCCGCCGAAGCCGCTGGAGTTCAAGGCGGACCACCCGTTCCTCTTCTTCATCGTCGACGACGCCTCCGGCCTCGTCCTCTTCATGGGCCGCGTCACCGAGCCGTGACGCGCCGGGCGCGATGACGCGCGTCACCGAGCCGTGACGCGCCGGGCCGGGCGCGCTCCGCGCGACGGGCGCGCCGTCGTGAAGGAGCGCCGTCGGAGCGGCGGCCGCCCGGCCTGACAGATTGCGCGGGCCCGCCGCGGCGTGTGCCACTC
>JAHBWF010000056.1 GCA_019637105.1 Labilithrix sp. | reverse complement strand
CAGGTCGCGATGCTCACGCGCTCGCCGTCGAGCCCCTTCATCGCGACGCGGAAGCCCTCGCCCTCCTCTCCGAGGAGGTGATCGCCGGGCACCCGGACCGCGTCGAAGGTGATCGAGCGCGTCGGCTGGCTGTGCCACCCGAGCTTGTCTTCCTCGCATCCGAACGTGACGCCCCTCGTGTCCGCGGGGACGAGGAACGCCGAGATCCCGCGCGGGCCGGCCTCTCCCGTCCGCGCCAGGACGAGGAGCGCGTCGGTCACCCCCGCGCCCGAGACGAACGCCTTCGTCCCGTCGAGGACGAAGTCGCGGCCGTCGCGCGCCGCCGTCGTCGCGAGCGAAGCGGCGTCCGATCCGGCGTGCGGCTCCGTCAGGCAATACGACGCGAGCGCGCGGCCGCTCGTGAGCTGCCTCGCCCACCGAGCGGCGACGTCGGCCCGCGCCCAGCGCGTGATCACCCACGTGGCCATGTTGTGGATCGTGAGGAACGCCGTGGTCGACGGGCACGCGGCGGCGAGCTCCTCGAAGACGATCGAGGCGTCGAGCCGGGACTTGCCGAGGCCGCCGTGGCGCTCGTCGGCGTAGAGGCCGCAGAACCCGAGCCGGCCCGCGTGGAAGAGCGTCTCCCGCGGGAACGTGGACGCGCTGTCCCATCGAGCGGCGTGCGGGAGGAGCTCGCGCTCGGCGAAGCCGCGAGCCTCGCGCTGGAGGTCGCGCTGGGTCTCTGTCAGCTCGAAGTCCATCGCTCAGCGGAGGGTGATGGTGGTGTTGACGCCGCCGGAGACGCTCGCGTCGTCGAACCAGCGCGCCGTGATCGTCTTCGTCTGCGTGTAGAAGAGGACGACCTGCTTGCCGTAAGGGCCGAGGTCTCCGAGCTTCGAGGCGCGCGAGCCGGTGAACGAGAAGAGCGGCACCGGGACCGGGATGGGCACGTTGATCCCGACCTGACCGACGTCGACCTCCTCCTGGAACCTCCTCGCCGCGGCGCCGGACTGCGTGAAGATCGCGGTGCCGTTCCCGTGGGGGTTGGCGTTGACGAACGCGATCGCCTCGTCGAGGCTCGCCGCGCTCGCGACGCAGAGGACGGGGCCGAAGATCTCCTCGTCGTAGATCGCCATCCCGGGCTTCACCCCGGAGAAGATGGTCGGCCCGACGAAGTTGCCCTCCTTCACCGCGGCGTCGACGACCGGGCGTCGCCCGTCGAGCTCGAGGGTGGCGCCCTCCGCCTGCCCGCGCGCGATGAGGGACTCGACGCGCTCCTTCGCGGCGCGCGAGATGAGCGGCCCGACGTCGGTGCCGGGGGCGGCGCCGTCGCCGACGGTGAGCTTCTTCGCCCGCGCCACCAGCTCCGGGATCCACCGCTGCGCCTCGCCGACGAGCACGGCGACCGACGCGGCCATGCAGCGCTGCCCGGCGGCGCCGAAGCCGGCCCCGACGAGCGCGTTCAGCGTCTGCTCCTCGTTCGCGTCGGGGAGGACGACCGCGTGGTTCTTCGCTCCCATCATGCACTGTACACGCTTGTGCGCCCGCGACGCGCGCTCGTAGACGTGCGTGCCGACGCGCGTCGATCCGACGAAGGACACGGCCTCGACGTCCGGGTGATCGCAGAGCGCGTCCACGACCGCCGCGCCGCCGTGCACGACGTTGAGCACCCCGGGAGGCAGGCCGGCCTCGAGGGCGAGCGAGGCGAGCCGCATCGTGCACATCGGGTCCTGCTCGGAGGGCTTGAGCACGAAGGTGTTCCCGCAGGCGATCGCCATCGGGAACATCCAGAGCGGGATCATCGCCGGGAAGTTGAACGGCGTGATCCCGGCGCAGACGCCGAGGGGCTCGAGGACGGTGTACGTGTCCACGCCGCCGGCGACGTTGCTCGCGAGCTCGCCCATCTGCAGCGTGCCGATGCTCGCCGCGTGCTCGACGACCTCGAGGCCGCGGAAGACGTCGCCCTCGGCGTCCGCGAGCGTCTTGCCCTGCTCCTTCGTGAGGAGCTGGGCGATCTCCTTCATGTGCTCGCGGATGAGGCCTTGGTACTTGAGGAAGACGCGCGCGCGGACGCCGATCGGCGACGAGCGCCACGTCGAGAAGGCCTTCTTCGCGCTCGCCACGGCGGAGGCGACCTCGTCGGGCGTCGCCATCGGGACGCGCGCGAGCACGGCCTGGGTCGCCGGGTTCACGACGTCGCGCCACTCGGTCGTGCGCGACTCGCGGAGCTCTCCGTCGACGAGCAGGCGCACGGTGGGGACGCTCATTTCGCGCCTCCCGCGGCGAGCTCCTCGCGGGCGCGGCGCGCTCCCTCGACCATGTTCCGGAGCGCGCCCTCCACCTCCGGCCACCCGCGCGTCTTGAGCCCGCAGTCCGGGTTCACCCAGAGGCGCTCGACCGGGACGACCTTGGCGGCGCGCGCGAGGAGATCGACGATCTCGGAGGCCGCCGGCACGCGCGGGGAGTGGATGTCGTACACGCCCGGGCCGACCTCGTTCGGGTAGCGGTACGTCGCGAACGCCTCGAGGAGCTCCATCCGGGAGCGCGACGTCTCGATGCTGACGACGTCGGCGTCCATCGCGGCGATGGCGTCGATGATGTCGTTGAACTCCGAGTAGCACATGTGCGTGTGGATCTGCGTCTCGTCGCTCACCGGCGACGACGCGAGGCGGAAGGCGTCGACGGCCCACGCGAGGTACGCCTTCCACTCGGCGCGGCGGAGCGGCAGCCCCTCGCGGATGGCCGGCTCGTCGATCTGGATCACGCGGAGGCCGGCGGCCTCGAGATCGGCCACCTCGTCGCGGATCGCGAGCGCGATCTGGCGGCACGTCGAAGAGCGCGGCTGATCGACGCGGACGAACGACCACTGCAGGATCGTGACCGGCCCCGTGAGCATCCCCTTCATCGGCCGCTTCGTGAGCGACTGGGCGTAGCGCGACCAGGCGACCGTCATCGGCGTCGGGCGCGAGACGTCGCCGTAGACGATCGGCGGCTTGACGCAGCGCGAGCCGTAGCTCTGCACCCAGCCGTTCTTGGTGAAGGCGAAGCCCTCGAGCTTCTCGCCGAAGTACTCGACCATGTCGTTGCGCTCGAACTCGCCGTGCACGAGCACGTCGAGCCCGAGGCTCTCCTGCCGGCGGACCGCGCGCTCGGTCTCCTCGCGGAGGAACCGCTCGTAGCTCGCGTCGTCGCGCTTGCCGGCCTTGTGCTCCGCGCGCGCGGCGCGGACCTCGGAGGTCTGCGGGAACGAGCCGATCGTCGTGGTCGGGAGGAGCGGGAGGCCGAGCGCCTTTTGCTTCTCGCGCCGCGCGGCGTAGGGGCTCTTCCGTCGCGTCATGTCGGCCGTCGCCGCCTCGAGCCTCGCGGCCACGGCGGGATCGTGGACCCGCTTCGACGCGGCGCGGCTCGCCTTGGCCGCGCGGCTCTTCTCGAAGATCTCCTCGGGGGCGCGGCCGTCGACGGCCTCCGCGAGCGCGCTGATCTCCTCGAGCTTGTCCGTCGCGAAGGCGAGCCAGCTCGAGAGCTCGGGGTCGAGATCGGTCTCCGTGCTCCGATCGACCGGGCAGTGAAGGAGCGAGCACGACGGGCCGACGAAGAGCGCGTCGGTGCCGCGGGCGTCGCCGATCCTCCGGAGCAAGGCGAGCGCGTCGTCGAGATCGGCGCGCCAGACGTTGCGGCCGTCGATGACGCCGGCCGACAGGACGCGGCCCTTCGGCAAGGCCTCGCACACCGCGTCGAGCTGGTCCCTGCCGCGGACGAGATCGACGTGCAGACCCGAGACGGGGAGGGAGGTCGCGAGCGCGAGGTTGTCGCCGAGCGCGCCGAAGTACGTCGCGAGGAGCGCGCGAGGGGCGCCGTCGACCTTCGCGAGTCGTTCGTAGGCCGCGCGGAAGGCGGCCTTCGCGGCCTCGTCCAGATCGGTGACGAGGCAGGGCTCGTCGAGCTGAACCCACTCCGCCCCTTCGCGGCCGAGCTCACCGAGGAGCGCTTCGTAGACGGGCAGGAGGCGATCGAGGAGGGCGATCGGCGACGCGCCGTGCATCTTCCCGAGGAGGAGGAACGAGACGGGGCCGACGAGGACCGGCCGCGTCCGGATCCCGAGCGCCGAGGCCTCGCGCAGCTCCGCGACGGGCTTGTCCGAGCCGCGCGCGAACGACATGCCGGGGAAGAGCTCCGGGACGATGTAGTGGTAGTTCGTGTCGAACCACTTCGTCATCTCCATCGCCGGGACGTCGACGCCGTCCGCTTGGAGGCCTCGAGCCATCGCGAAGTACGCGCGGAGCGGCTCCGACTCGAGCGCCGTGTAGCGAGGAGGCGTCGCGCCGACGAGCTGGATCGCGTCGAGGATCTGATCGTAGAGCGCGAAGTCGTTCGAAGGGACGTGCTCGATCCCTGCGGCGCGCTGGACGCGCCAGTGCTCCGCGCGGAGGCCCTTCGCCGTCTCCACGAGCGCCCGCGCGTCGCTCTTGCCGCTCCAGTGCGACTCGAGCGCGCGCTTGAGCTCGCGGTGCTTGCCGATGCGTGGAAATCCCAGGTTCGTCGCGATCGTCATGGTCCTCTCCTCGGGGCTTTCGGGGAGAGATCGCCGACGAAGCGCGCACGTGCCCCGCGGAGTGTGTCCAGGGCCGCTCGCGTTCGTCCGACGGCTCGCCCCCGCGGGCGACAGGGAGATCGCGGGACGGACGGGCGGAGCCGGACAGACGCACGGCGGTGCGCTGTTTCGGACCTACCCGCCTTCCCTCGAGGCTCCCAGGTCGAACCGACGACGGTGAAGCCGGCGTCGGATGCGGGCAGGTCTTCGGACTCGCGAGCTCTCCGGCTTCCGCCGGCTTCCTACTGCCCGTCGCTTCCCAGCCTCCCCTCGAGGGGACGACCAGTGCATGAGACGGGGGTCGATCGACTTCGCTTACGCTCCGTCGACAAAACCGGTACTTCGCTACGCTCCGTACGGTTTTGTTCTCGCTTACCGCTGCGGGGCAGTCCCGGATTCTCACCGGGTTCCCTTTTAAGCCCCGGGCGAGCCCGGAGCACCAGCACGCGATCCTCCTACACCTCGAAGCGACGCAGCGTCAATGCCCGCGTGCGCGGGCGAGGATGAAGCTCGACGCGAGCTCGCTCCCGCGTCAAGAGGCGCCCCCGTCCTCGGTCGCCGCGAGGCGCTCGCGCGCGCGGATCGCGAACGGGCCCGTCAACGACGCGGCGCGGCGCCACTCGCGTCGGGCGTCGTCTCTCCGCGCGAGCGTCCAGAGCGAGCTCCCGAGGTAGAAGCCGCGCGTCGCCGCCGCGTGCGGCGCCGCCCGTGCCTCGAGCAGCGGAGCGAGCGCGGCGACCGCTTCCTCGTGTCGACCCGCGAGCGACAGCGCGATGCCGCGCGTGCCGCGGATGTTGAGGACCTTGTCCGGCGGGTAGTCGCGCGCGCGCTCCGCCTCGGCGAGGGCCCGCTCCGCCAAGGCGATCGCGCCGTCCGGGTCTCCCGCCTGCGCGGTCGCGTACGCGAGGTTGTTCAAGACGCCCGGCCGCTGGGCGGCCTCGAGCAGCTTGCGGTCGATCGACGAGAGCACGTCGCGCGCCGCCGCCCAGTCCTGGCGGAGGAGGAGGCGCTCCCCGATCCCCACCGACTCGCGCGCCTCCGTCACCCGCGGCGGCGCCGGAGGCTGGAGCTCCGCGATGCGCCGCGCGATCGCGTCGGCCGCGTCCGCGTCCCCGCGCGCGAAGGCGTCGCGGTAGGCGTCGTTCAACGACCTCGCCTCGCGCGTTCGCCTCGCGGCGTCGATCTCGAACCAGAGGAGCAGCGCGCCCAGGACGAGGAGCTCGAGGAGCAGCACGCCCACCGCCCCGACGGCGATCTCGAGCATGAGCGGCCTGGCGCTCGGCCACGCCATCGACGCGAGCATCGCGAGCACGACGACGAGGACGGAGGCCTTCATCAGCCGATCGAGCCAGTCGCGCAGCCGCACCTGCGCGGCGCGCGGGGCGTTCGGCCGGCCCTCGTCGTCGCCTCGATCGCGCTCGTCTCCCGTCCGGCGAAGGAGGCGGCGGAAGAACCTCGTCATCTCGGACCTCCTGCTCGCGGCGTGAGCGCTCTCATCCCTGCTACGGAGTTGTAGCGAGCCCCGAGGACGAAGGAGTAGCCGAACGGAGGCCTCCCGCACAGGCGAGGTCCGAGGGCGGGCTGGCCCGGGCGCGGCTCGACGAGCCTGGCCGATCGACGGCCGGCGCGCTCCGTCCGGCGGGCGCGCCGGGACGTCCGAGCGTCCTTTTCGGCGCCGCCGCTCGACGAGGTACGAGGATCCTCTGGTACCGTCACGGAGGTGAGCTCGACGCGCCCACCCGTGCTCGAGAGCGATCGGCGCGGCCCCGCGGCCCCTTCGCCCGCTCGAGGGCCGTAGGCCCCGTGGACCGGCGCGAGTTCCAGCGGCTCGTTCTGGAGCGCGTGAAGGCCGCGCACCCGCGGCTGGCGGCGGAGCTCGACGAACGCGGCGGCGCGCTCGTCGTGCGGGGCGACGCGCAGGCGCAGGTCATCGCGCTCGATCGGTATCACCGGGCCTACGCCGCGGCCGCGCCGGAGGCGCGCGAGGCGATCCTGGCGCGGATCGTCCGCGCCCCCACGCTCGTCGGCGGCGACGAGTCGCTCGACGAGCTCCGCGTCACGCTCGTCCCTCACCTCTGCGTTCGAACCGAGCTCGTCTTCGGCCACGCCGACGTGATCGTGATGTCCGCGGACGCCGCTGCGCCGGGCGGCTCGATCGTCCCCCACCATCGTCCGTTCGCCGAGTACCTCGCGCTCACCGTCGCGGTGGACCGCCCGGACCGCGTCGACGTCCTCGTCGATCCGGCGAGGTACGGCGTGGCCGCCGGCGAGCTCGAGGAGATCGCGCTCGCGAACCTGCGGCGCCGGACGACGCACGGCCTCGAGCCGCTCCACCCCGGCCTCTACCTCGGCGCCTGGGGAGACAGCTCGGCCCCCGAGCGAATGCTCCTGCCGGAGCTCTGGACGGACCTCGCGATCGAGGGCGATCCGGTCGTGTTCCTCCAGGAGCGCGAGAGCATCGTCGTCGCCGGCTCGGAGGACCTCGAGGCGCTCGAGCGCGCGCTGCGAGCCGCCGTCGAACGCCTCGACGAGCCGACGCCCTTCTTCCCCGGCGCGGTCGTGCTGCGCGAGGGGCGCTGGGCGCTCTACGACGACCTCGGCCCGATCGGCCTCGCCTCGAGCGGGCTCGTCGTCGAGTCGCTCGAGCCGAGCTACGATCGACAGAGGGAGGTCGTCGCGTCGAGCCTCGCCGAGCTGGCCACGCCCGATCCTCCGTTCGTCGCGCCCGTCGAGTGGCTCGCCGTCGAAGGCGACGACCGAGCGGCGACGGTGTGCCGCTGGGTCGAGGGGACGCGCACCTGGCTCCCGCGCACCCACGTGCTCGTTCTTCGGAGCGCGAGGGGGGAGGTGATCGCGATGCCGTGGCGATCGGTCGTCGAGCTTGAGCCCGAGCTCTTCACCCAGGTCCCGGACCTCTTCCCGCCGCGCTGGGAGCCCGCCGCCTTCCCGAGCGCCGCGACGTTCGCCGAGTGGAGGGAAGCGAGCGGCGAGCGGGGCGCCGAGCTGGCGCGCGCGCTCGGCGCGCGCCGTCGACGCGGCCGGTCCGGCGTCGCGCCGCCCGCGCCGGCGTCCGCTCGCCCTCGGCGTCGCCTTGGCGTGCGTCGCGCTGCTCGCGCTGCTGCTGTTCGCGCTGAGCCGATAGTCATGCTCTCGGCTGCCCGACGCGCGCGTTTCGGCTACGAAATGGCTCTGGTGTCCTGCGTCCATGGTTCGTCGGACCGTCGCGGGGCCCGCTTCGCCTGGAGGCCTCGCGACGGTCCGACAAAGCCGAACGTCGGGCTCTGGACACGTTACTTTTCTCCCTATCCCGTGCCCGAGTCCTGGCGGACTCGGGGACACTCGTCTCGGGGACGCGATCGTGTCCAGATCCTTCGAACGCAGCGTGACGCATCTCAGGCTCCTGGTGGACGTCGCCGTCGAGCGGGGCATGTCGGTCGAGGCCTGCCTCGCCGGCACCGGCCTCCACGCGCGCGAGCTCTCGGACTCCGAGGTCGAGCTCGATCCTCGCCTCGCGGTGACGGTGGCGAAGAACGTGCTGGGAGCCCTCGGCGACGACCCCGCGCTCGGCCTCGAGGTGGGGAGCCGCTCTCACTTCACGGCGTTCGGGACCGTGGGCCTCGCGATCGTGAGCAGCCTGACGGCTCGTCGCGCGTACGAGCTGGGCGTCCGCTACCTGAACGTCTCGTCGACGCTCCTGCGCCTCGCGATCGAGGAAGACGCTCGCGAGCTGCGCGTCGTCATCGACGCGGCGGGCGTTCCGCGGGAGGTCCGCGCCTTCTTCGTCGCGCGCGCCGCCGCGACGATCGTGAGCCTCCAGCACGGAGCGCTGGGGATGCGCGTCCCGGCGCGCCGCGTGACCTTCACGATGCCGCGACCGCGGTCGTCGGAGGCCTTCGCGCGCGTGTTCGGGACGACGCCGTCGTTCGGCGCCGCGCGAGACGTGTTCGCGGTCGACGGGGCGACGCTCGACCGGCCCCTTCCGTGCGCGGACGAGCTCACGGCGCGCGCCGCGGAGGAGGCGTGCAGGAAGCTGATCGGCGCGAGGGAAGGGCGCGCGAGCACCGCGGCGCGGGTGCGCGAGCTTTTGTGGCTCGATCCGGCGAACGCGC
Source organism: Labilithrix sp. (assembly GCA_019637105.1). GTDB lineage: Bacteria > Myxococcota_A > Polyangia > Polyangiales > Polyangiaceae > Labilithrix. The sequence continues at coordinate 35,054 of JAHBWF010000056.1, read as the reverse complement.
GAGACATGGAGGTGACGGCGTCCGCGCTCGCGATGACGAGCCGGACGCTCCGCCGCCGGCTGCTCGACGAGGGCACGACGTACCGCGCGCTGGTCGACGAGGTGCGCGCGAAGCTGGCCGAGGAGCTGCTCAACGAGCACGTGTCGGTCGCGATGATCGCCGAACGGCTGGGCTACGCGGACGCGTCCAGCTTCATCCACGCGTTCAAGCGATGGAAGGGAGCGCCCCCGAGGGCCTCGCGAGCCGCGAGCGGGCGTGTCCGAAAATAGCTAGATTTTGTCCTGCTTGCGCATGTTCGCGGAGCGCGCGCAGGACTTAACCTCGCGCGGATGACGCCGTCGTCCTCGCGCCGTCCTCGGCGAGCCTTCGTCGCGCTCCTCTGCATCGTCACGTCCGGATGCCGTCCTGCGCCGAAGCCGGAGCGCCAACGGACCGCGGTGAAGGTCGCGGTGGTCGAGCGCGCGGCGTCGAGCTCCTCGACGCGCTACTCGGCACACATCGAGCCTGCCACGCGCGTGGACGTCGCGTTCAAGGGCGGCGGCTACGTCGATACGATCGCGAAGGTCCCGGGCCTCGACCGCAAGCCTCGGCTCTTGCAAGAGGGCGACGTCGTCCGCGCGCGCCAGGAGCTCGCGTCCCTCCGCAAGAGCGACTACGCGCAGCGCCTCGACGAAGCGCGCTCGGCGTTCGAGCAGGCGAAGGCGTCGGCCGAGCAGATGGAGCGCGATCTCGAGCGCGCCGAGCAGCTCGCGCGCGGCGGCAGCATCGGCACGGCAGAGCTCGAGGTCTCCCGCACCAAGCTCGCCAGCGCGAGGGCGCAGCTCGCGGGGGCGTCGGCGCGCGTGAACGAGGCCTCCACGGCGCTGGCCGACACGACGCTCCGGGCGCCGCTCGACGGGATCGTCCTCCGGCGCAGCGTCGAGGTCGGCGTGCTCGCGAGCCCGGGCACGGTCGCGTTCACGATCGCCGACCTCTCGTCCGTGAAGGCGATCTTCGCGGTCCCCGACACCGCGCTGTCGCGCGTCCAGATCGGCGCGCCAGAGATCGTCACGACGGAGGCCTTCCCCGGCGAGACGTTCGCGGGGCGCATCTCGCGGGTCTCGCCGTCTGCCGATCCCAAGAGCCGCGTCTTCGAGGCGGAGGTCGCGATCCCGAACGAGTCCGGACGGTTGAAGGCCGGCATGGTGGCCGCGCTCTCGCTCGAGGCCCCCGCCGGGCCGGGCGCCGACGGCGCGTCGCCGCCGCTCGTGCCGCTCATGGCGATCGTCCGCGCGCCCGGCAAAGCGCGCGCGTTCGGCGTGTTCGTCGTCGAGGACGCCGGCGGCGGCGAGTCGATCGCGCGCCTCCGCGAGGTGAAGCTCGGGGAGTACCTCGGGCGCGTCATCCCCGTGAGCGACGGGCTCGGCGCCGGCGAGCGCATCGTCGTGCTCGGCGCGGGCCTCCTCTCGGACGGCGAGCAGGTGGAGATCATCCCGTGAGCGGAGGGGGAGCGCCCGACGGCGCGCACGAGGCGAGGGAGCGCGCGCACGACGAGGCGCTCGTCGCCACGACGAAGAACACGGCTCGGTACTTCAGCGAGAGCCGGCACGTCGCCTGGACGGCCCTCGTGCTGACGCTGCTCTGGGGCGTCCTCGCCTACGTCCGGACGCCCAAGGCCAAGGATCCGTTCATCGAGGTTCGCGTCGCCGTCGCGTCGTGCGTGTGGCCGGGAGCGGAGGCCGAGAAGATCGAGCAGCTCGTCACGCGGAAGATCGAGCAGAAGCTCGCCGAGAGCTCGAACATCGAGAAGATCGAGTCGATCAGCCGGACGGGCGTGGCCATCGTCTACGTCACGCTCAAGGAGAGCGTCGCCGACCGCGCGAAGGAGTGGACCGACGTCCAGTCGCGCCTCGACGGCGTCCGCAACCTGCCGCAGGGCGCCGGTCCGATCGTCTTCCAGAAGGACTTCGGCGACACGGCCACGCTGATGCTCACCGTGGCGAGCCCGCGCGTCGGCGACGTCGAGCTCGACCTCCGCTCCGACGCCGTGAGCGCCGCGATCCGGGCCGCGCGCTCCGGAGCGCAGGACGGCGAGCGCGCCGCGCTCGTCCTGAGCTACCCGCCGGAGATCGACGACGGCGCGCTCACGGCGCTCTCCGGCGCGGCGAAGCGCCACTTCGAGGCGCTCCCCGGCGTCCGCGACGCCCGCTACTTCCAGCGCCCGGGCTTCCTCGGCCTCGACCTCGCGACGACGCTCGACGACGACGGCCTGCGCGAGCGCCTCCGGGACTTCGCCGACGAGCACCTGCGGCGCTCCGAGCTTCATCCGGACGTCTGGGACGTCGCGATCGTGCGTGACCCGAGCGGGGCCCGCGCCGCCCTCGCGCAGGTCGCCGGCGCTCGCTACGGCTACCGCGACCTCGACCTCTTCACCGACACGCTCCAGCGCTGGCTGCAGGCCGTCCCCGCCGTCGCGAAGGTGACGCGCTCCGGCGTGGTCCCGGAGCAGATCCACCTCGAGTACTCGCAGGAGCGGCTCGCCTCGTACGGGCTCGATCCGACGAAGCTCGCGGGCGTCATCGGCGCGCGCAACATCACCGCGCCCGGCGGCGTCCTCGAGGTCGCCGGCAAGAACGTGACGATCGACCCGTCCGGCTCGTTCACGTCGGAGGGGCAGATCGGCGACGTCGTCATCGGCGCGAGCCAGCGCGGCGATCCGGTCTACCTGCGCGACGTGGTCGACGTCCACCGCGAGTACCAGAGCCCGCCGCGGTTCTTGAGCTTCCTCTCGGTCCCCGGGCCCGACGGCGGGCTCGTCACCCACCGCGCCGTCACGCTCGCGATCAACATGCGGACCGGCGGCCAGATCGACGCCTTCGCGCGCGACGTCGACGCGCAGCTCGCGCGCGCGCGTCAGCTCCTGCCGGAGGACCTGATCCTCCAGCGCACGTCCGACCAGCCGCTGCAGGTCGACGAGAACGTGAGCCTCTTCATGAGGTCGCTCTACGAGGCCGTCTTCCTCGTCGTCGTCGTGGCGCTCGTCGGCTTCTGGGAGTGGCGCAGCGCGCTCCTCCTGGCGCTCTCGATCCCGATCACGCTGGCGATGACGTTCGGCCTCATGCACGCGTTCGGCGTCGACATCCAGCAGATCTCGATCGCGTCGCTGATCCTCGCCCTCGGCCTCCTCATCGACGATCCAGTCGTCGCGAGCGACGCGATCAAGCGCTCGATCGGCGCGGGCTGGAGGCCGCAGATCGCCGCGTGGCTCGGGCCGACGAAGCTCGCGACCGCGATCCTCTTCGCGACGATCACGAACATCACCGCCTACCTGCCGTTCCTCACGCTCTCCGGTGACGTCGGGAAGTTCATCTGGAGCCTCCCGGTCGTCATGACGCTGTCGCTCGTCTCGTCGCGCGTCGTGTCGATGACGTTCGTCCCGCTGCTCGCCGGCTCGCTCCTGCGGCCTCCGAAGGCGGCGGAGCCCACGCCGGCGGAGCGCCGCGCGCGCGGCTTCGGCCGGCTCTATCACCGGGCCGTGGGCTGGGCGGTGGATCATCGCCACGCGGTGATCCTCGTCTCGTTGCTCTTCCTGTTCGGCGGAGCGTCCTCGGCGAGGCACCTCAAGCAGGCGTTCTTCCCGAAGGACCTCTCGTATTTGTCCTACGTCGACGTGTGGCTCCCCGAGGACGCCCCGCTCTCGGCGACGCGCGAGAAGGCCGCCGAGGTGCAGGCGGTGCTCGCGGAGGCGGCGGAGGAGTGGGGTCGCGGCCACCCCGGGCACGGTCCGACGCCGCTGGTCTCCGTGACGCAGTTCGTCGGGGGAGGGGGGCCGCGGTTCTGGTTCTCGGTCTCGCCCGAGCTCCAGCAGCTCAACTACGCGCAGCTCCTCGTCCAGGTCCGCGACAAGGAGGTCACCGGTCCGCTCGTGGCGTTCTTTCAGGAGCGCCTCGCGGAGCGGGTCGCCGGAGCGCGCGTCGACGTGAGGCAGCTCGAGACCGGCAAGCCGGTGGGCATTCCCGTGGCCGTGCGCGTCGCGGGCGAGGACATCGACGAGCTGCGGCGCATCGCCGAGGAGGCGAAATCGATCTTCCGGAGCACCGAGGGCGCGGTCCGCGTCCGGGACGACTGGGGCGCGGACACGTTCGCGGTCCGGCTCGAGGTCGATCCGGACCGCGCCAACCTCGCCGGGGTGACGAACCTGGACGTCGCGCGCTCCTCTTCCGCCGCGATGAACGGCGCGGTCGTCGGCCAGCTGCGCGAGGGCGACCGCCAGATAGACATCCTCGTCCGCCTCCGCGCCGAGGAGCGCGCGGAGCTCGGCGAGGTCGGCAACCTCTACGTCCACGGTCAGGCCAGCGAGCAGAAGGTCCCGCTCGGCCAGGTCTCGAAGCTCTCGTACTCGACGCAGACGGAGAAGATCCGGCGACGCGATCAGTTCCGCACGATCACGGTCTCCGCGTTCCCTGCGTTCGGGCTGCTCTCGTCGCAGGTGCTGGAGCGGATGCTCCCGGAGCTCGAGGCGCTCCGCGAGAGGCTGCCGCCGGGGTACTCCCTCGAGATCGCCGGAGAGCGCGAGGAGCAGCTCAAGAGCTTCGCGGAGATGGCCGTCGTCGCCGGGCTCCTCTTGGTCGGCATCTACGTCGCGCTCGTCGTGCAGCTCAAGAACGCGGTCAAGCCGCTGTTGATCCTCGCCGCTCTCCCGTACGGCGCCGTCGCCGCGGTCGTGTCGCTGGTCGTCATGGACGCCCCGGTGGGCTTCATGGCGATCCTCGGGATCATCAGCCTGATGGGGGTCATCGTGAGCCACATCATCGTGCTCTTCGACTTCATCGAGGAGATGCGAGAGCGAGGCGTGCCGATGCGCGAGGCCTTGCTCGACGCGGGGCTCGTGCGCCTGCGCCCCGTGCTCATCACGGTCGTCGCGACGGTGCTCGGCCTGATCCCGCTCGCCCTGCACGGCGGTCCTCTGTGGGAGCCGCTCTGCTTCGCGCAGATCGGCGGCCTCACGTTCGCGACCGTCATCACGCTCGTCCTCGTCCCGGTGCTCTACACCGTCTTCATCGAGGACCTGAAGTGGATCCGATGGGACCCGCCGCGCGAGCACGAGCGCGCGCCCGCCGGGCGTCGTTGAGCGGCCTCGGCCACGTTCGGGCGCGGGCAGCGCGGCGGCGAGGTACGCTGGGCGGAGATGCGGGTGGCGGCGATCGCGCTCGGGTGCTGATGCTGCTCGGCGGCGGCCTCGTGGGCTGCTCGGCCCTCATCCTGACGATCTCGTTCTTCGAGCCGCCCAGCTCGGGGTGGAACTTCGACCCCGCGTCGCGCGAGCTTCGTACGCCGCGCCTCGCGGCGGGCCCGCACGTCGTGTGGGTGGACCAGCCCGCGGGGGGGGCGTTGCACGCTCACGGTTCGGCGCGAGGACGAGGCGACCGGGGGCGCGAGCGTCGCCGAGACCGGCGCGCTCGTCGCGCTCACGCGTGCGGCGTGAGCGCGTGGATCGACCGCCGGGGCGCCTCGGCGGGCGCGGACGCGAGCCGCCACCACGGCTCGACGCGCTCGCTCCGGGACGGCTCGACGACCTCGCCGAGACGCGGCATGACGAGGTGCGCGCCGCGCTTCGCGCCTTCGCGCGCGAGCACCTCCGGCGGCTCGTCCCAGGGGTGGAGGCCGAGATCGAACGTGCCCCAGTGCACGGGGAGGAGCGGCCCGCCTCCGAGCATGCGCAGCGCCTCGAGCGCGTTCTCCGGGCCGAGGTGGATGGAGCCCCACGCCGGGTGGAACGCGCCCACCTCGAGCATGACGAGGTCGAAGGGCCCGAGCCGCGCGCCGACGTCCTCGAGCTCGCGCGTGAGCCCCGTGTCCCCGCTGAAGAACACGCGATGGCGATCGGTCCGGAGCACGAAGGACGACCACGCCGTCGCGTTCGAGCCGACGCCGCGGCCGGAGAAATGCCGGCTCGGCGCCGCCGTGATCCCGAGGCGGCCGCCGAAGAGCGCCGCCTCCTCCCACCAGTCGAGCTCCGTGATCCGCCCGGGCGGGACGCCCCACGCCTCGAGGTGCGCGCCGACGCCGAGCGAGGTCACGAACGGGACGCCGCGCCGCGCGAGCGCGCGCACGGAGGGGAAGTCGAGGTGATCGTAGTGGTCGTGCGAGACGACGACCGCGTCGAGCTCGGGGAGCTGCTCGATGGCGGCGGGCGCGCGGTGGAAGCGCCTCGGCCCCGCGAAGCCGAACGGCGAGACGCGCTCGCCCCACACCGGGTCCGTGAGCACGCGGAACCCGTCGATCTCGACGAGCACCGTCGAGTGGCCGAGCCACGTCGCCCGGAGCCCCGTCTCGGGGGCGCGCGCCCACGCGTCGAGCGGGCTCTCGACGGGGATCGCCCCCGCCGGCACCCGCCTCCGCCCGCCGAGGAAGAACTCGCCGACGATGCCCATGCGCTCGGAGACCGGCCGTCCGTCCATCGGGGACGCGAGCGGCTCGGTGTTGTGGAAGCGCCCGCTCCGGAACCGGGGCGAGCTCTGCAGCCGCTCCCGGCGGAGGCCCGCGGGCGCGGCGCCCAGCACGCGAGGGTCGAACAGCGTCATGACGCCTACGATGCCACGAGGGGCGGTCTGCGTTGCAGGCCCCCGCGCGAGGGCGGCCCGGCGATCGCGGCGCGGGCGTCGCGTCCCCGCGTCCTCCCGAAGGGCGGCGGCCGGCGCGCTCTCTCCCGAGCCCTCACTTGAAGCGCATGCAGCGACCGCCGCTGTACGCCGCCTTGGCCTCGGGCCGCTGGATGCGGAAGACGTCCTCGCCGCGGATCGTCGTCATGTTGAGGTCCGAGCGCGAGCTGCCGTAGCCGATGCCGCGGTACTTGAGCGCGAAGCGGCCGGTGAACGTGCCGTCAGACACCTCGAGCGCGGCCTCGTTGAGGTTGCCGTGCAGGTCCATCCACGGCTCGTCCTCCGGACGCATCCGGACCGCGTCGACCTGCTCGCCGTTCGCCGCGTCGGCCAGGCTCGCGCGACCCGGCGCCGAGATCTGCCACGACTTGTCGTGCGTCACGTTCCCCGTGTCCGGGTAGTGGTAGTTGTGGACGTTGAGCGGGCTGTTGGGGACGGGGAGCTCGTCGCCCGCGTCGAACGTCGCGTTCACGAGCGAGACGGGCGCGCACGCGCCGCCGCTCTGAACGGTGTTGCGGAGGTCGTTGCCGAGGAGCGCTCCGTGGTCGTCGATCTGGACGCCGCACCCCGAGAGGTTGCCGAGCGACCGCGGGGTCGTGGTGACGTAGTCGAGGACCTCGTCGGTGGCGAGCTGGCCGCCGTCCCAGGCGCAGAACGCCGCGAGCATCGCGTTGGTGATGCAGTTCATCGACTTGACGTCGAGGAGCTCCTTCGCCGGGATCGGCTGGCCGCGATAGCCGACGCCGTCGGCCCGAGGGAGCTGGCCGCTGCGGGCGAGGATGTCGGGCGGGTACCAGTACGTGGGGAAGCCGTAGGTGTTGGGGTACGTCCCGCAGTTGTTGCCGTGGAGGTCGACGTAGATCTCGTCGTTGAACTGGTAGTTGACGCCGAAGCGGCGGACCTCGTCGGTGGGCGGCGGCAAGATCACGCCGGGGCCCGGGGGACCTTGGTAGCCGTAGTCCTCGAGCCGCGGGTCGCCGAGCAGGCGCCGGTTGATGACGGCGGAGCCGGTCTCGTAGTCCGTCGGCAGGAAGTCGTCCCAGGCCGAGTCCCAGAGCTCGGGGCGATGCTCGGCGATCCAGCGCTTCACATCGGGGTTGCCGGCGTTCTCGGCCGCGAGCTGCTCGACGAACGCGCGGACGCGCCCGGCCGTGATCTCGTACTTGTCGAGGTACACCGTCTTGCCCGGGCGCGCGGGATCGGAGTACCCCGGGACCACGAGCGAACGGCAGCAGCTCTCGTGCCGCGCGCCGGACTCCTCCACCTCGCCGAGCCCGCAGGTGTCGCCGCCGAGGTGCGGCTTGCAGCTCGGCGCGCTGACGCACCGCTTGGCGTAGTTGCAGGCGACCTCGCAGTCGCCGTCGACGAGGCAGCGCTTGCCCTCGCCGCACTTGGGCGCGTCGCCGCCGCCGCAGTCGACGTCGGTCTCGGTCCCGTCGACCACGCCGTTGGCGGCGCTCGCGCCGGGGCCCCCCGACGTCCCGCCGCTCGAGCCCGCGCAGTCGTCGCCGCAGGCCTCGTCGCAGCCGGCTCCCGCGCCGCCGTTCGCGCACGCGTGGTCGCCCTTGTTCACGGCGGCGGCCTCGTTGTCCGATTTGCAGCCTGCCGTAGTGAACAGGACGGACACGAGGCAGAAGAGAGCCAGCATCCCAGAAGCCGCCGCGTCGGTGCGCACCACGAAGTCCTCCTCTCTCCTCGTCGATCACGGTGAGGAGAGCGCGTCGCGCCTCGCACCGCGTGAAGCCGTCACGACCGGACGCAAGTTCGGTGCGCGGCCCGGGCTGCGCGGTCGCGTCGAAGACCAAGCGAACGGTTACCGAGCGTTCCGCGAGCCTCGACCGAGCGGACGCGTCGCGGCGCGAGCCACCTTGCTACGGGCGAACGGCTTCATCGAGGCAGGCGCGCAGCGCCGGCGCGTCGCGATGCGGCCTTCGGGGACATGCACACGACGGGCGCACCTCGCCGGCGGTCGTCTCCTGCTCGCGGGCCTCGTCAGTGCGCGCCGGCTTCGACCTTCGCGCCGCCCTTCGGCTTGCCGAGGAGGAAGACGAGCGGGATCGAGAGGAGGACGAGGAGACCCGTCAGATAGAACGTGTCGTTGAACGCGAGCACGGAGCTCTGGAGGCGCGCCGCGCCGTCGAGCAGCGTGAGCGCGCGATGCTCGGCGGTGGCGACGTCCGCGCCCTTCGACGCGAAGCTCCCGGTCATCGCCGCCACCCGGGCCTGGACGGCGGGATCGGTCACGGAGAGGTGCTCGACGAGGACGCTCCGATGGAACGCGGTCCGCGTGCCGAGGAACGTGCTCAGGAGCGCCACGCCGACGCTGCCGCCGAGCTGGCGCGTGAGGCTGAAGAACCCCGTCGCCGCCGCGATCTCCTCCTTGGGGATCGGACCGAGCGCCGCCATGCTGAGCGGCAGGAACATGAACACCGTCCCGAAGGCGCGGACGAGGAGCGGCCAGAGGAGGTCGTCCGCGCCCGTGCTCGTCGTCAACGTCCCCAGCCACATGACGGCGCCGGTCAGGATGAGCGCGCCCGTCGTGAGGAGCGCTCGCGGGTCGACGCGCCGGACGAGCATCGAGGCGATCGGCATCGTGAGCGCGGAGGCCAGCGCCCCGGGCAACATCAAGAGCCCGATCTGCTGAGCCGTGAAGCGCATCACCGAGGACGCGAAGATCGGGACCGAGAACATCGCGCCGTAGAGGACCATGCCGATGATCACGGAGAGGACGCTGCCCGCCCAGAGCGACCGGTACCGGAGCACGCGCAGATCGACGACGGGGTGCTCCGACCGAAGCTGGCGCACGACGAAGAGCACGAGCGAGAGGACGGAGGCGACCGCGAGGGCGGTGATGAACGTCGACTCGAACCAGTCCTCCGAATAGCCCTCCTCGAGGAACGTCTGGAGCGCCCCCAGGCCCACGGCGAGGAGGGCGATCGACGTCCAGTCGATCGGGGCGCGCCTGGCGAGCGCGCCGTCCGCGGGGAGCGCCGAGAGGCACATCGCCGTCGCGGCGATCCCGACCGGGACGTTGATGAAGAAGATCCAGCGCCAGCCGACGTTCGTGACGATGTACCCGCCGAGCGTCGGTCCGACGACCGGGCCGGCGATCACGATCGCGCCGAAGAAGCCCTGCGCGGCCGCCTGCTCCTCGCGCGGGAACGTCTCGAACAGGATCGCCTGCGCCTTCGCGAGCAGCCCGCCGCCGAAGAGGCCCTGGAGCACGCGCGAGACGGTGAGCATCCAGAGCGACGTCGAGAGGCCGCAGAGGACCGAGGCGAGCGTGAAGCCGACGAGCGAGAAGACGAAGTAGCGCTTCTTCCCGAACCGGAACCCGAGCCACGCGCTGAGCGGCAGGATGATCACGTTCGCGATCGCGTAGCTCGAGACGACCCAGCTCATCTGCGTGAGGGTGGCGCCGAGCGAGGCCTGCATCTCGCTCAGCGCGACGTTCACGATCGACGTGTCGATGATCTCCATCAGCGCGCCGAGCGCGACGGCGACCGCGACCAGCCACTTGTTCGGAGCAGAGCTGCTCATGACCGGCCGGCGCCGCTCACTTCCTGGTGTCGACGGTGAGCTCGACGCTCATGCCCGGTCGGAGCTCGACGCCCTCGGCGTGGCCGTCCAGCTTGACGCGGACGGGCACGCGCTGGACGACCTTCGTGAAGTTGCCCGTGGCGTTGTCCGGCGGGAGGAGCGCGAAGCGCGAGCCGGTGGCGGCCGAGATGCTCTCGACCGATCCGTGGAGCGCCCGCCCCGGCAGCGCGTCGACGTGGATCTCGGCGGGCTGGCCGGGGCGCATCTTGCCGAGCTGCGTCTCCTTGAAGTTCGCCGTCACCCACACGCCCTTCGCGGACGGCACGAGCTGCGCGATCGGCGCGCCCGCGGAGAGGGTCTGTCCGACGGCGACGTTCTTCTTCGAGACGACGCCGGCCTGCGGGGCGACGATCTTCGTGTACGAGAGCTCGAGCGCGGCGAGATCGCGCGCGGCCTCGAGCTCGGCCACCTTCGCCCTCGCGCCGCGCGCCCGCGCCTCGGCGAGCGCGACGAACGCGTCGACGTCCTTCGTCTGATCGACGCGCGCCGACGCCTCGCCGATCCGGCTCGCCGCCTGCGCGGCGTTCGACTCGAGGGCCGCGAGGCTCGCGCGCGTCTGGGCGACGCTCGCCTCCGCGGTCGAGTGCGCCGTCGTCGCCTGATCGAGCTGCGCCTGCGACAGCGCGCCCGACCGCGAGAGCCGCGTCACGCGATCGAGGTCGAGCTTCGCCTGCGCGAGCGACGTCTCCGCGGCGCTCACGCGCGCGCGCGCCTCGGCGATCTGCTCGCGGGACGCGCTCGCGCCCGCGCTCGCGGCCGAGAGCGACGCGGTCGCCGCGCGGCTCGACGCCTTCGCGTTCGTCGCCGCGAGGCTCGCGTCGGTCTCGGCGGCCGCGGCGGCCGCCCGCGCGGCCTCGAGGTTCGCCTCGGCCTGCGCGAGCTTCGCCTTCGCGGGCTCGGGATCGAGCTCCGCCAGCACGCGCCCCGCCTCGACGCGCTCGTTGTCCTCGAAGCCGACCTCGACGACGACGCCGCCCGCGCGCGCCGCGAGCGCGACCACCTCGGCGTCGATCTGCGCGTCGTCGGTGGACTCGAGGCCACGATGCGCGAGCATCCAGCCGCCGGCCCCCGCGGCCCCGAGCGCGAGCACCACGACGGCGATCGCGCGCTTGCGCGATCGGCCCGTCGCCGCCTCCGCGCGCTCCGCGACGTTCGGCGCTTCGTCACGGCTCGCGGCGGCGGTCACCGCGGGCCTCCCTTATCGCTACCATTCATTGCCTTAGTGACGCTACGACGCGGAGCTTGCAAAGGCAACCAGTCGTTGCCATTTATCGGCCATGGCCGAAGACGTCGGACCGGCGCGGCGAACGACGGGCGCGCGCATGGGCGGGCGCAGCGAGCGCGTCGTCGCCTCCGTCCTCGCGGCGGTCCTGAGCGAGCTCGCCCGCGTCGGCTACGACGCGCTCCGCCTCGAGGACGTCGCGATCCGCGCGGGGGTCGCGAAGACGACGGTCTATCGCCGCTGGCCGACGAAGGTGACACTCGTCCACGCGGCGATCCGCGAGGCCGGGCGATACGACGAGCCGCTGCCGGACACGGGCTCGCTCCGGATGGACATGCTGGCGATGCTCGAGCGGAGCATGGCGCTCGTCGGCACGCCGGAGGGGCGCGCCGTCGCCCGCATGGTCACGACGGACAGCTCCGATCCGGAGGTGCAGGCGCTCTGCCACGACCTCCGCGAGGAGACGCGAAGGCTCCGCGCGCGCGTGGTCGTCCGCGCCCAGGAGCGCGGCGAGATCCCCGCCGGCGTCGATCCGACGATGGTCACGGACACCGTGTTCGTCTTCGCGATCTCGCGCCTCCTCCGCTTCGGCGAGCGCCTCGACCGCGAGGCGTGCGAGCGCCTCATCGATCTCGTCGTCACCGGCGCGGAGCACGGCGGCGGCCAGCGCGCTCTGCGCCGCCGCCGGACCTGATCGCGGTCGAGCGGACACGTCCGCCACGAGGTCGCCGACGACGCGGGGCAGGTGTGCGCGGGCTCGCGGCGCGCACGCCGCGAAGGCCGCGCGGGCGCGGACGGGCATCCTCGCGCGAAATCGAAGGCAAAACGGGCTCGTCGACGTCGTCGAGCTCGTCGACGTCCCGGCGCGCACGCGCGATGCATGTCCCGAGGGCATGTCCGCGCCGCTGGTCCGCTGCGTCCTGCCCTTCGCCGCATGCTTCGCGCTCGTCCCGTCCGCCTGCGACTCGGAGTCGTCCCGCGCCGCCGTGAGGACCGGCGCCGATGCGTCGAAGGACGTCGCCGGAGGAGGGGCCGACGCGCCCTCCGCGCCCTCGAGCCCGGGATCGTCGTCCGGCGCGCCCGACCCGGAGCCGGGGCCGAGCGGTCCGGCGCAGGTCGCGTTCGTCGGTCGGTTCGACACGAGCGACCCCGCCGGGCCGAAGGCGAGCTGGCCCGGCTCGCGCATCCTCACGCGCTTCTCCGGCACGCGGGTCTCGGTGACGCTGAAGGAGCAAGCCGACACCTGGATGGACGGCGCCCCGAGCTACTGGGAGGTCGTGATCGACGGCGGGGCGCCGAAGGTCCTCGCGATGATCGCGGACGAGCAGCCGCGCGTCTTCGCGCTCGCGGAGGACCTGCCCGCGGGGGAGCACGAGGTCGAGCTCTACAAGCGGAGCGAGACGCAGACGGGGGTGACGCAGTACCTCGGCTTCGACTTCCACGGCGGCGCGCCGCTGCCGCCGCCGCCGCGCAAGACGCGGCACATCGAAGCGATGGCCGACTCCTACGGCACGGGCTACGGCGTCGTGACGCTCGACGCGCCCGACCTGAAATGCGATCCGGGCCCCGATCACGCCGGACGGCACCAGAATTTCCGGCTGGCGTGGCCGTCGCTGCTGGGCGCGAGGTTCGACGCCGAGGTGGAGGGCACCGTGTACTCCGGGAAGGGCCTCACGCGAGGCATCTGGCCGACGGACACCGACGGGCTCGTCCACTACTACAACCGGGCGAACCCGAACCCCGCCCTCGCGTACGCCCCGCCGCTCTTCGACCTCACGTCGTGGGTGCCGGACGCCATCGTCCTCGTGCAGGGCACCGTCGACAACGGGCACCCCAACTTCCGGAACGTGTACCGCGATTTCGTCGTCGACCAGCTCCGCGCGCGCGCCCCCGCCGCGCACATCTTCCTCGTCGTCCCGGGGCGGATCGCGCGGCAGATGTGGATCGACACGGTCCACGGCGTCGCGAGCGAGCGCGCGGCGGCCGGCGACCTCAAGGTGCACGCCGTGGTGCCCGGCGAGGAGCAGCCCCACGAGATGACGGGCTGCGGCTACCACGGCTCGCCGGCGTACCACCAGCGCATCGCCGACGAGATCGGCGCGGTCATGGCCGAGAAGCTCGGCTGGTGACGGCCTCCTCGGCGTCCGTCGCGCGTGTCGAGGCGTCCGCGCCGTCGCTCCCGTCGCGGGTCGGGGGCGTCCGCGCGCTCAGAGCGTCTTGAGGTACTCGATCGCCGCGCGTCGATCGTCGGCGTCGAGCTCCGAGAGGAACGGGTGCCCCTGCGTCCCGAGGCCGGGCAGATCGCCGTCGTAGAGGTACTCCCCCGGCCGGAGGGCGCGCGGCGTCCCGGCGACGGCCTCGTAGCGGACGCCGACGCGCTCCAGATCGTAGAGGCCCTTCGTGTCGACGATGAACTTGCGCGGGCGCTCCTCCGGCGGCGTGGCGAGGGCCTCGACGCTCGGCCACTGGCCGGCGTGCCCGAGGACGCCGCGCGCCCAGACGTCGAGCAGGACCGGGGGGACGTAGCCGCCGGTGTTCTTCACCGCGGTGTAGCCCTTCATGGGGGGAAACTCGTTCGCCGCCGTGACGAACGAAGGCGTGACGGCGTCGAGGCGCGCGCGGTCGGTGCCGACCATGTCGATCGGGACCACCCGCTCCTTGTAGCTGACGCGCATCTCGTCGCCGTGGTCGACGTAGTAGCCGTGGCAGGTCGCGCACGTCCCTTCGAAGACCTCCTTGCCGCGGAGCGCGAGCTTCGCGTCGATCGGGGCGGGGTAGGGGAGCTTGCGGGTGAAGCTCCGGAGGTAGAGGAAGACGCTCGTCGCGATGTGCGGGTGCGAGAGGTACCACTCGGGTCGCGCGCCGAAGAGGAAGTCGGCCTCGAGCACGAGCGCCTGCGGCGAGCCGTAGCCCGAGCCGTCGTAGGAGAACGTGTCGCGGAACTGGAAGCTCCGGACGTCGGGGACCTTCGCCCAGCCGATCGCCTCGGGCATCCGGATCGGCTGCTTGCGGTAGGCCTCGAGCCCGAGCGCGAAGCTCTCGATCGTCGCCATGCGTCCGGGCAGCGCGCCGTCGAAGCGGCGCGTCGAGGGCGCCCGCTTCTTCGCTCCGTCCTTGAAGGCGGAGAGCGTGACGTTGACGATCGGCTTGCGCATCGGCTCCGGCCACGGCACCTTCCACTCGCGCGCGCGGCGGGTGGCGATCGCGAGGATGCGGTCCTCCTTCAGCCGCGGGCTGTTGCCGATGCGCATCAGCGCGTTGACGTACGCGTGCGGCCGCACCGCCTTGTTGCCGAGGCCGGGGACGATGACGTCGCCGGTGGCGAGCCGGATGCGCTCGGTGTGGCACATCGTGCAGTTGCCGACGAGCCACGGCACCTTCGAGTTGGGATCGGTCGTGAGGTAGAAGCCGATCGGCGGCGCCTGCGGATCGCCCTTCGCCGCCGGATCGGGGATCATCCCGAACTTGTCGGCGAACTCCGCCCAGTCCTTGCCGAGCTCCTCGGGGAAGTCCTCCATCAGCGCGATGAAGATGGGGTACGCCATCCCCGCCGCGTAGGGATCGCCGCCGCCGGTCTTGAGGAAGTACGTCTCGCCGGCTTGGGCCGAGATCGGCTTCTCCGCGTACTCGGGCGGGTTCGACATCGTGGGGACGCAGCCCGCGGCGAAGACCGCGCCGGCGAGCGCGAACGTGAGGACCGCGGCGGACGCGAGGGGGGAGGGCGTCATCGTGAGACCTGCTTGCTGCGGGCCTTCGCGCCGCGGGTGGAGGGGGAGGTCGAGGCGAAGAGGGCGTCGATGCCGGGCGTGAGCGCCGCGAGGTAGAAGGAGATCGGCGCGTCGCCGTCGCGCAGCCGCCGCGCGAGCTCCGCGTAGAAGGCCCAGCGCGCGCTCGGCGGAGGCGGCTCCGGCCGATCGGGGCGCGCGGCGAGCGCCGTGTACCACCACCGGACCTCGGCGCGGAGGATGCGGTTTTCGCAGGCGTCGCCGACGTCGCGCCAGAAGCGCTCCTCGAGCGCGCGCATCTTCGCGTCGTCGTCGCGATCGGCCCGCGCGCCTTCGGTGAGCGCGACGAGCGCGTCGCGCGCGGCGGCGCTCGCGCGACGCGCGAAGACCTCGACGAGCGAGAGCCCCTGGGTGAACTGCTTCTCGAGCACGTCCCGCGCGAGCGCGCGCGCCTGCGGGCTCTCCGGCGCGAGCCGGTAGTACAGCTCGATGACGCGGAGGTCGGCGGCGTCGTCCGGATCGCGCACGCGGGTCGCGCCGCCCTGCCGGACGTCGACGAGGCCGGCCTCCGCCAGGCGGTGCACGGCCTGCCGGACGAGGAGCTTCGACACGCCGAACCGCTCGCTGAGCACGCGCTCGGACGGCAGCGGGCTGCCCGGGGCCATGACGCCGCGGAGGATCTCGGCCCCGAGGACCGCGAACACGCCGTCGGCCAGGTGCCCGCGACGCAGCGGGAGGTCGGCTTCGGGCGGCGAGGCGGGCGACGGCGAGGCGCGCATGGGTGACATGATAACTTAGTTACTAAGTTGGTCAAGGCCCCTTCGCGCGATCCGAGGCGCGCTCCGGCCCAACGAGCCGGTAACGCCGCTCTGACCGCAGGTTCGCAGTCGTGGGTTCTTCCAGACGTGGCAAAAGCCGCTCTGGCTCGGAGCGTTCTCGCTCAACCTCGTGACGCCGAACGGCGGCTACGACTCCGACGTCGTGTAGCGCGATCGCGATCCCGTCGTCGACGAAGTGACCCGTCGGCGGACGGCGAAGCGACCTCGCGAAGCATGGACGGCGCGCCGACGAAGACTCCGCCGACGTTTCGACCCTCGCGTTGACCGCGGTTCGATCGGGTGCGACGCTGGATCATGGTTACGGTGGGGCAAAAGCTTGGGCGGTTCGCCGCGATCGCGGTCGCGACGATGTTCGCGGCGCACACGAGCGCTTGCGAGGCGGACGAGGATCAAGGCGGCCTGTCGTTCCAGCTACCCGAGGGCGGCGGCTTCGAGCTTCCCACGGTCGACGGTTCGGCGCTCGATGGTCCGTCCGCGGACGGCGTCACGGAGAGCGAGGCGCCGCGACCCGACGCGACCGACGACGCGTGGAGCGACGCGGACGCCTCGGACGCGGACGCCCTCGCCGACGCGTCGGACGCGTCGGACGCGTCCGAGGATGCTGCTCCTCCGCCGGACGCCAACCTGGGCGACGCGCTCGTCCGCGATGCGCCCGCCGTCGTCGACGACGACGTCGTCAATCCCTAGTCCCCGGACACCATGAGCTCGATCGGCTCGCTCCGACTCCCAAGACGAGCGACCGACCCGGCGATGACCGACGCTCCTGACGCAGGCCTCGACCGCACCTCGACAGGGGCTGTATCTCCCCACCTGATGATTCGTTGATCCGCGGAAGTGCCGCCACCGCGCGCAACGTCTGAGGCAATATCATAGGCTTGTCATTTGGAGACAATGTGGTTCGTGATGTGCAGGTGTACGACATCGCCATGCCGACCTGCTCGCCCCGTCGCCATCTCGCCCTGCTCGCTCTCATGACCGTCGCGTCGACGTTCGCGTCCGGCGCCGTCGTCGCCTGCGCCGACCCGCAAGGGGACGAGGTCGCGGGGTGGGACGACGAGCTCAACGAAGCGAGCAACCGCATCGTCCTCCACGTCGCGAACACGTTGAGCGAGGACGAGCTCGACCTCGACGTGGGCCTCGGCGAGACGGCTGCGCGCGAGGTCGTCGAGAGACGCCCCTTCGAGAGCGTCACGGTGCTCCGCGCGATCCTGAACGTGAGCCAGGTGAAGCTGCTCCTCCGATACGGTCAGGCGCATGCGAACGACGGTTCCGCGCCGGCGCCGGGCGACGGCGATGCGGCGGCGGACGCAGGCTCCGCGGGCCCGCCGCGCTTCCTCTCGATGGCGTGCTCCGAGCTCTACGACTCGTCGCACCCGAGGGCGATGGACCTGGCGTGGTACCCGCCGGAGGCGATGAGGTTCGACGGCAACGGCGACAGGCTGTACGGCGTGAACATCCCCTCCGACGCGTGGACGCTGACGGTGACCGACTCGAAGGTCGCGGGGCAGGCGTCGTTCTCGCACGGTGGACGGAACCTCACGGCGAGCTTCGACGTGGCGCGCCAGAGCCGCCAGGGATGGTTCGAATACGACGGCGAACGCTTCCCGATGAAATGCTTCTCCATCCGCACGACCGCGTGGGAGTCTCGCGTCGGGCAGTAGGCGCGCAGACGACCCGCGCGCCGACCCCGGCGCAACGCCGACCGCGGAGCCGGCGGAGCCCGCCGGCCCGGCGTCTCAGCCGAGCCACGAAGCGACGGTGCAGCTCGGCTTCGCGCCGGCCACGCCCGCGGGCGCGAACGCGCCGACGGCGGCGGCGCGGTGAGGGCCTCGGGCGACCGCCGAGGCCGAGAGCGCGATCGCCGCGCGATCGCCCGCGAAGAACGGCTTGCGGTACCGGAGCTCCACCGCGCGCGCGAGCAGAGCGCTCGGCGCGGGGACGTCGTCGCGCGCCGCGAGCGCTCGAACGACCGCATCCTCGAAGAGGCGCGGGTAGACGAGCGAGTTGACGTGCTGGTTCGAGTCGGTGTGCGACACGCCGAACGTGTGCTCGGCCGCGGCGCCCAGCGTGTGACCGGCGACGAGGTCTTCGGCGGGCTCGAACGGATGCGTGTCCTCGGGGACGGCTGGGACGCCCGGCAGGTCGAGGCGCGTGACCTTGCGCTCGGAGGGCGGCGCGAACGGGCGCGTCACGACGTGCTCGGCGTAGACCCGCCCGACGAGGACGCGCTCGGCGTCCGGCGCCGGAGGACGGGCGTGCGTCGAGCCGACGGGCGCGAGCGCCTCGAGCCACATGTCGAGGAAGATGCGGTCGCCGTCGGTCTCGCGCGCGAGGCGCCACGTCCCCCTGTAGTGGATCGGCGCCTGGGCCGAGAACGGGCCGGCTTCGCCGGCGATCACGATCCGACGGAGGATCGGCAGGATGCCTCGCGCGCGGAGCGTGTCGAGCTTGTCCGAGCTGCCGAGCGCGCGCCACACCGCGCCGAGCCCGGGCATCAGCGCGGTCAGCTGCACGCGGCCGTCCTGCGTGACGTCCTCGTAGCGCGGTCGGAGCTCGACGTCCGCGGACGCCTCGAAGCCGCGCTCGGGCGGGATCGGCGGGATCGCGCACGACGGCCACGCGCGGGCGCTCCTCGGATCGAGGGGGCTTTCGGTCAAGCGTAGAACCCCACGGCGGCGTGGCTCACGATCGACCCCTCGTCCGGATCGACGGTCTGCTCGTAGTGACGGACCTCCCCGCGCGCGCGCGGATCGATGGTGCGGAGGAGCGAGTACATCGGGCCGAGCCCGCAGACGCGCCGGCTGTCGAGATCGCTCGCGACGTGCTCCCAGAACGCCTCGGCGTCGACGCGCTCGGCGCGCGCGAGCGAGTCGCGATCGACGGAGTCGAGGCGGGCGCGCTCGGCCTCGTCGAGCGCGCGCGGATCGCCGAAGCGCGGGCCGACGTGCGCGAGGTCGGCGCCGGCGATGACGACCGCCCGCCGCCGGTCGATGACCTTGCGGAGGGCGTCGTAGAAGCGCGTGATCGACCTCGAGCGGGTGGGGGACTCGCCCGACTGTTGATGGGCGCCGAGCCCGGCGAGGATCGGGATGATCCGGGCCCGCCGCTTCCCGAGGAGGTGGCGGAGGAAGACCGCCTGGAACTCGAGCGAGTGCTCGCGCTTGTGGTTGAACTGATCGGCGTAGGGATCGAAGTCGCAGGCGGTGGCGATCGCGTCGATCGCGTCGAAGTCGGCTTCCATCGGGCCGAGCGGGGTCGCGAACGCCTTGCGGCAAAGCGCGAAGGGCTCGCGCATCGGCGCGTGCGAGGTGCCGAGGAGCACGAACGTCTCGGCGTCGTCGGGCAGCCCCGCCGCGAGCGCACGGTAGGCGGCGCCGTAGCAGCGCGCCCCGCGCCACGGATCGATGTGGGGCGCGACGAGCCCGACGAGGCGCGCGCGCGCCGCGTCGCCGCCGTTGGCCGCGCGTGACGCGCCGCCGCCGTTGGCCGCGCCGCCGCCGTTGCCTGCGCGTGACGCGTCGCCGCCGTTGCCCGAGCGCGCCGCGCTGCCGCCGTTTTCCGCGCGCGCTGCCTTGCCGCCGCCGCTCGCGCGTGGCCCGAGGCACTCGACGTCGATGTACTGGGCGAGCTCGGCCGGATCGCGGTGGTAGGCGCCCCCGGCGTGGGACGCCTCGCGCACGGCGGCGCTCGCGAACTCGCGCTCGATGCGGGCGCGCTCGCGCCGGTAGGGGGCGCCGTCGACGAAGAGCGCGTCCTCGAGCTCGGTCGCCAGCTTCGTCACCAGGTCGAGCGGCACGCGCTCGCCGAGCTCCGTCGACGCGTCGCGGGCGATCTCCTCGCACGTGCTCTTGCCGGTGAAGCGGGCGACGATCGGGACGACCTCGATCGGGAGGACGGCGTGCGACGTGACGCCCTGGGTGTCCCGCAGCATGAGGGCCCGACCGAGGCGGCGATCGGGGACGATGACGGTCTCGACGGGGCGGAGGCGCGGACGGGAAGAAGCCGAAGCCACGTACGAATTTTAGCGCAGATTCCGCGCGGTCAACGCGTTGCTTCGACGATGACGAGGTCATGCGTGGCCGCCGCGATCCTGGGCCGGGCGGCGGGCCGCTCGCGCCCGCGCGAACACGGGCGCTACGCGGGGCGCCCCGGCGTCGAGCGCGGCCGCGGTGCGGCGTCCGCCGCGCGGCGGTCGAGCTCGCGCCGCAGGCGCGACAGCCACTGCGCGCAGAGGGCCACGACGCCCCAGGAGAGCGAGAGCGCTACCGATGCGTCGACGATGCCGCGCCACGTCGGCGGCAGGCTCCGGACGGCGACGACGATCGCCACGATGGCGGCGACGAGCGCCCAGCTCTTCGCCATCCTCCGACGTGTATCGCCCACCAGCGACATCGCGTAGAGCGGACCGAGGGCCACGTAGAGCGCGGGACGCGCCCCCGCGAGCTCGAACGAGCGCTCCACGACGCGCGGACCGAACGACCGCGAGAACGTGCGATAGCCCTCGACGTAACCCATGACGGCGATCCCCGCCGCCAGCGCCGCCCACTCGTGCGGACGGAGTCCGCCTACGATGCCGGCGATCGCGACGCTGCCGAGTCGGACGACGGACTCGACGAGGAGGACGACGACACCCAGCACCGCCCACGACGGCGCCGCGATCGCTCGAAGCCCTACGCGCATCGTCCTCCTCCAGTCACGAGTCGTGACGCTCATGGGCCGCGCCACCGGCCGGAGAGCTGCTCCGCCTTCGTCATGACCAAGGCAGCCTCCGCGTCTCCTTCTCCGACCCGGCGAGCCAGCGCCGCGAGGTGCTCGTCGACCGGCTCGCCCCCGTCCGTCGCGGCGAGGACGACGACGCGCTGCTCCTGCAAGGCGACGCCCGCCGAGCCTCCCGGAGCGCGCGCGTCGCCGCGAGCCGCGACGAGCGAGGTCCGCGCGCGCGCCGCGTCGTCGAGCACCGCGGCCGTCGCGGTCACGTCGCGTCGGACGAGGGCCTCCAGCAGTCGCGCCGCGAGCGGCGCGAGCGGCGGGGTCAACATCCAGAGGCGAAAGGCGCCGGAGTCCGGCGCGATGAGCATCGCGCGCCCCTCGGGGACGAGCTCGGGCGTCGCGAGGAGCCGTCGCACGACGGCGAGGAGGTCCGCCCGGGCGTGGGACTCGCTCGGGAAGGTCCAGCGCGCCGACGAATGCAGCGTCCAGCCGCCTTCGAGCCCGATCTCGATCGGGGCGTCCGGCGCCCAGTCGGCGGCGTGGTCGGGGACCTCCAAGTCGCCCGTCATCGCCGCCGCGACCGCGGCGCGCCCCTTCACCGGTGGCCAGACGTGACCCGCGAGGAGCGCCTCCGGCCGCGGAATCTCGCAGGCGCGCGCGGTCTCTACGTCGTTCGCGCGCCGTCGGACGAGCGCGAGCGCGGCCTCGTGTCCGACGGCGCGGCGCGGCGCGATCGTCGACCTCGCGTCCTCGAGCGCGACCATCGCGACGTGGAGGGCGTTCGCCGACGACTGGTCCTCGGTCAGGGGCGAGAGCTCGGTCCCGCCGACGACGAGCGCGCGGACGCGATCGGTCGCGAGCCGCGCCGCGAGGATGAAGGTGTCCAGCACGCCGCGGCCTGCGTGCGCGACGGCGGGGATCACCGGCGCCGTCAGCGGGACCTCGAGCTGCGCCGCGAGCGTGCGCGGGCGGAGCGCGCCCGGCAGGTCCTGCTTGTTCGCCTGGACGACGACGGCGGCGGCGAGCGTGGGGGCGAAGCGGTGGAGCAGGCCGACCAGGTCGCTGACGCTCTCGCGGTTCTGCTCGACGCTCTCCTTTCGTGAGTCGGCGACGAACACGACCACGTCGGCGGTCTCGATCAGGTACGTGCGTCGATGGAGGAGCTGCGGTTGCCCGGGGACGCTCACGACCTGGCAGCGAACGCGGCGGCCGTCGACGAACCCACCCGAGAAATCGAGCCAGTCGAAGAACTCCGTCCGCCGTCCGGTGGTGTCGGGGCTCGCGAGGTCGCCGCGCCGCTGGAGCGGGATCGAGGCGAAGAGCTGGTGGATGTTGGTCGTCTTCCCCGCCTCGGGCATGCCGTCGTAGACGATGCGGATGATGATGTCCCCGCTCCGTTCGTCGATGCGAGGCATCTCAGGCTCCTCTCTCCAGGCGCGACAGGAGCTCGACGGGCAAACCTTCGCGCCGGATGTCGGCGAGCGTGCGCGCGAGGTCGTAGGCCGCGCGCTCGAACGAGACGCGCGAGGTCGCCCGGTCCCACACGGCGAAGGCCGCGCGCGGGTCGCCGTCCCGCGGCTGCCCCACGGAGCCGGGGTTCACGAGGGTCGGTCTCCGCGTGTCCAGCGTCAGGTGGCGAGGGGCGGTCAGCTTGGCGCGACCCGACGGGAGCTCCGTGTGCACGAGGGGGACGTGGGTGTGCCCATGAAAGCAGACGGCGACGCCCTCGCGCTCCATGTGGTCGAGGTTGTCCTCGTAGGTGAGGTCGTAGACGTACGCGAAGAAGCGCTTCGGATCGCGCGGCGCGCCGTGCACGGCCATCCATTCTCCGTCGCGGTGATCGGGCCGAAGCGAATCGAGCCACTCGACCTCGGCGCGCCCGAGGCGCCCGCGTGTCCACTCCGCGCACGTCCGCGCGAGCCGGTTCATCCCCACGTCGAGCTCGCCGGTCGCGATCGCGTGGTCGTGGTTGCCCCGGATCGAGATCCCCCCGAGCTCGGCGAGCCGCGCGACGCACTCGGCGGGGTGAGGGCCGTAGCCGACGGCGTCGCCGAGGAAGAGGAACGAGGTCGCGCCGAGATCGCGCGCCGCCGCGACCACGGCCTCGAGCGCCGGCAGGTTCGCGTGGACGTCGGCGAGGAGGCAGACCCGCTCCGAGCGTCCGAACGACCGCCGGCCGAGGCGCACCGTGGGCCGCTCCGCCCGGAGGCCGGCGACGAGCGCCGCCCGCCTCGGCTCGAAGGTCTCCGCGAGCGGGTAGCCCAGCGCCTCGCCGACGACGACGTCGCGCTCCTCGTCGGAGACGCCGCGACGGTCCAGGGCGAGCCCCACGTCGCGTCCCCACCCGTACCAGGTCGCCTCCTCCGCGTCGGGCTCCTCCGGGATACGAGCGGCGGCGGCGAACGCGAGCTGGCGCGGCTCGAGGCGCGCGTACAGCTCGTCGTCGAGGTAGTGGAGGTCTTCGCGGCCGTCCTCGAGCGCGAAGTTCGCAGGGTTGAGGTCGAGGCCCAGCCCGCAGCGGCGCTGGACCTCCAGACCGAGGTCGAGCATCGCGGTCCAGGCCCGGAGCCGGTCCGCGAGGAGCTCGATCGTGCGCAGCGTCCGCAGCTCGCGGCAAGCGGTGAGCGGGAGCCACCCGTCGCCGATCCGCATCAGCGCCCACCGCTTCGAGGGGTGCCACACGCGCGCGCGCGCGCCGAGCTCCCGCGCGCGCTCGACCCGGGCGAGGGCCGCCTCCCGCGAAGGCGAGACCTCCGCGAGGTTGGTCTTGAACACGATGCCCCGGGAGGCGAGCAGCCTCGTCGTGGGCTTCGCCGACCCCTCGCTCCGGCCGGCGACGCCGACCTTGTGCGGCCACTCGCGCGCGTCCGCGGCCGTGAGCAGGCGGAACAGCGCCTCGGCGTCGAGCTCCTCGGACGGACCGACGAGCTCGACGTCCGCCACGCGCGCGGGTCGCGGGAACCAGTCCACGGTCAGGGGAGGGTCGCCTTGACCGCCGACAAGCTGCTGCGGAGGGCCGCCCACCCCATACCCTGGTTGGTGGACTTCTTCGTGATCATGACGACGACCGCGCCCTTGTCCTTGATCACCGTCATGAAGTGGAACGTCTTCGGCGACGAGATGAAGACCTCCTCGAAGCTGTCCTTGAGCTGCTCGCCGCGCTGCGCGCTGAGCAGCTCCTCGATCCTCCGCACGGTCTTGCCGCGGAACATCTCGACGGCCGCGGCGGCGACGGCGTCGAGGTACGCCTGGGTGAAGTACGGCACGACGTGGTGAACGCCCATCAACATGCCGGTGTTGAGGTCGACGACGCCGATGGCGAGGCAGTCGTCCACCTTCTCGAGCGTCCCCTTGCAGATCTCTTGTGTGCTGGCCATGTCTTCCTCCTCTGCGTCTCGGCTCAGGCCGCGCCCTCGATCTCGGCGAGCGAGGAGCGCGTCTTCGCGATGACCATCCCGATGTTGGCCGAGCCGCGGCACACGAAGACCGCCGACTGATCGCGCTTCTTCTTCGACCGGAGGAAGACGTGGATCAGGTTCTCGCTGAAGACGACGATCTCCTTGAAGTAGTGGCTGCCGTCCTCCGCTTGCCCGCGCGAACGGCGGAACAGCTTCTCGATCGCCGTGACGCTCTGTCCCTGGAAGAGGTCCGCCGTCGCGGCGGCGACGAGGTCGAGGACCTCCTGGGGATGCGAGTCGACGGTCTTCACTCCGAGCAGCATCCCGGTGCTCATGTCGACGTAGCCGGCAGCGACGCATTCGGGGACGATCTGCTGGGCTTTGGCGAGCGCGGTATCAAGCGACATGGGGTTCTCTCCTTTTTGGGGTATCGATGGATCGTGAGGGTTGCGGCGGGATGCTGTTGGGCGCGGAGGCGGCCTCCTCGAACGCGCGCAGGAACGCGACCTGCTCGTCGGACTGGATGCAGCGCGGGTTGATCTGACGGACGCGCTCGATCGCGCGGATGGCTCGGTCGCCGCTCCAGATGAGCTGACAGGCGAGCAAGGTCCCCGTCCGTCCCAGCCCGGCGCGGCAGTGGAAGGCGACGACCTGCCCGCGGGAGAGGAGCGCCTCGACGTCGGCGCAGAGGTCGGCGGTCGGCGCGACGTCGGGCGCGCCCATGTCGGGGACGGGGAAGTGGATCGAGGTGACGCCGACCTCGCGGAGCCGCGCGGGCGGAACGGTGAGGCTCTCCTCGAGGGTGACGAGGACGTTCACGCCGATCTCGCGCAGGCCTTCGAGGTCGTCTTCGAGCTCGGCGATGATCCCCGGGCGCGGCAGCCCGCCGAGCCGGCCGGCGACGATCCAGAAGAAGCCGCGCGGGCCGACCTTGCGCTCCGCCGCCGCCTTCGCGGCCGGCGACAGCGGAGGCGGCCGCGGCGACTCCTCGGACAGATCGGCGAGCTCCGCGCCGGGGCTCGGCAGCGGGCAGCTCCCGGTCGCGACGAAGCGCTCGCCGAGCTCGGTCGCGGGGGCGCGAAAGAAGCGCGACGTGGGGGCGACCTCGACGATCCTCCCTCCGGCGAGCAGGCACGTCGAGCCGCCCGCGGCGAGCGCGTGGCGCTGGTTGTGGGTGATGAACAGGACCGCGCGCGACGTGGCCTGTCCGCGGAGCAGCGCGATCACGTCGATCGCCGCCTCGTCGTCGAGCCCGCTCGTCGGCTCGTCGGCGAGCAGCACGAGGGGATCGATCGCGGTCGCGCGCACGATCGCGAGCATCCGCTGCACCGGCTGGGGGAGCGACACCACCTCGGCCTCGAGCATCTCGGCGAGCTCGGACAACCCGCTGCCCCGCAGCAGCGAGCGCGCGAGCTCGGTCTGAGCCGCGCGCTCGAGGCGACCGCGGTTGGGCAGCGCAGAGACGAGGTTCTCGCGCACCGTGTTCATGAAGAACCTCGAGTGCTGCATGACGAGCCCGATCCCACGCCCCGCGCGGGCGCGCTGGCGGCCGCCGTCCCTGAGCGGCGAGCCGTCGAGCTCGGCGACGCCCCACGTGGACAGCGACGGGTGGGCGTCGTTCACTCCGGCCAGCGTGCGGAGGAGCGTCGACTTGCCCGAGCTCGCCGGCCCGACGAGGACGACGAGGCCCGTCTCGGCCAGATCGAGGTCCACGTCGGCGAGGACCGGCGTCCCGTTGAAGGCGACGCCGAAGCCTCGCAGCCGGAGGATCGGAGCGCCGTCAGCCATCGCGCCAGCCTCGGGCGTGCATGAGCCGCCGGCTCAGCGAGGTGAGGTACGCCCACCCGAGCCCCTGCGAGCTCTGCCGGTGCAAGAGGAGCCAGAGGATCTTGCGCGGCCGAGCGTCGAGCTCGGCGCCGAAGCACCAGACGGTGCGCTCGCGGGTGAGCATGCTCCGGGAGGAGAGGTCGACGTCGTCGGCGGCGGGAGGGGCGTCGTCCGCGCCGAACGGCGACGGGGACGCGAGGACGTGCGCCCGGCGGCGCGCGAGCTCGAACGCGTACTCGGACGCGAGCGACGCGCCGGCGCCGCACGACCACGAACCTCCGTCGAGATCCGTCATGAGCGCCGCGAGCGTCTCGGGCGCTCGCCCGAGGAAGTCCTCGAGGTCGCGGACCACCGGCACGTGGGCGCCCACGACCCACGGCGCGCCGACCGGCCCCGCGCCGGTGACGTCGCTCGAGGCGCGCTCGCTCGCGGCGAACCCCGACAGCGCCGAGATCGCCGCGCCTACCGTGGCCTCGGTCGTCAGGCGGCACCAGAGCGAGCGCGAGGCGTCGAGGGCGACGCCCGCGAGCGTCCCCTCGGGCGCGCGCAGGGTCACGAGCTCCGCGCCGTCGAGGACCGTCCCACGGACGATGTCGGTCTCGAAGCGCGCTCGCTCCGCCGGCTCGGGCGCCGACTCCGCGACGTTCGTGCCGTCGAGCGTCTGCGCCCAGAGGATCCCGTCGGCGGCGTCGAGCAGGCGGCCCGCGAGGCTCCCGCGCGGAGCCGATCGCGCGCCCTCGCCGGCGTCGGTCCGTGGAGCGGCGCGCGACGAGCCCTCGTGATCCGCGAGCATCTCCGCGACGTCGAAGGTGAGCCTCGGCTCGTACTTCGCGAACTGCTCGGTTCGGTCGAGGAAGAGCGTCTGGGCGGGGCCCCCGCCGCGCAGGACCGCGAGCGCGAGCGCGAGCTGGTGTCGGAGGGCGTCGCGGACCTCGTCCCACGTGGCCACGCCCCAGCTGACCAGCGTCTCGCCGAGCGGGCGCCTCTCGCGCCGGCACGAGTCGAGGATGTCACGGAACGACTCCCCGTCGATCTGCGAGGATCGCTGCAGGTGTCGTGTGAACGCGAACGGGTGCTCCGAGTCGGTGGCCCACGCCAGGCGCCCGCGTTGGAGGTAGACGTGCACCTCGACGGTGGAGGACGCGCAGATGAACTCCCCCGTGCCGCCGCGTTCGGCGATCGCGCGGAGCGTGTCGAGCGGGGAGGGATCGATCCTCATCGCGCGGCTCCGGGGCCGCGGAGCGTGCGCGCGAGGCGGGCGATCGGCTCGCGCCAGGCGTCGCGGAGCGAGCGGCTCCGAGAGGCGAGGAGCTGGTCCACCTCGTCGTCGAGCCCCTCGAGCGACGCCAGCAGGTCGAGCGCGTCGTCCGACAGAGACTCTCGCTCGACCGTCGCGAGGCGGTCGGCCAGCTCGAGCACGGTCCGCGTGTCGTGCTCGACGAGCTCCTGCCGCCGGTTCACCTGCGAGAGCATCCGGATGAACGTGACGAGGTCTTGCCAGAGCCGGAGGCCCGCCGTCGGATCCTTGTCCTGGCGCAGCCAGTCGAGGATCCGTCGCTGCAGCTCGCGGAGCTGGAGCCGATCGCGGACGCGCAGGCTCGGGTAGACCTCCCAGCCCACGAGCATCGCGATCGCCGTCCCCGCGGAGCGGAGGCGGACGTAGAGCGTCTCCTCGGAGGGCTCCGCGGCCGCGAGGACGCGCCCGCGGAGCTTCGCGCAGGCGCGCCGGACGCGGAGCGAGACCTCGAGCTCCGACGCGAAGTCGAACGTGGCCTCGCCGATGCCCGCGCGCGCGAACGCGACGTCGATCGACGTCAGCGCCTTGCGCACCCGCCGGAGGGCGCTGTCGCACTCGCCGACGATCGCGATGGCGCTCCGGCACCACGTCACGTGCTCGAGGCGCGCGGCGCGCTGGCGGAGCTCGAGGTGCGCGAGGAACGCGATGTCGCCGACGGCCTGGAGGGAGGACGTCGTCTGCGCGGCGATCGCGGCGTCGATGGCGTGCTCGAAGACGGCGTAGGGGGACGAGAGCGCGCCGGCCCCGGCCGCCCCCGGCTCCGCCTCGACGCGGACGTTCCCGTACGCGTCGAGGACGTCGGCGATGAGCGCGTTCGCGGCGGTGAGGAGCTCGGTCACGACGGGCTGCAGCTCGGAGGCCAGCTGGTCGGGCGGCATCGACTCGTAGGCGCGGATGTCGACCGCGAGGACGCGGTCCGCGAGCGAGGCGAGTTTCGCCTTGAATTCGATGAGCTCGCTGGGACCGTCGGGCATCGCGCGTGGACGACCGAGTGTCGGCGCGAACGGGCGCTCCCGATACTGTCCGATGGACGTGCGCGCCCTGTCTCGCCAGGCAGGTCGAGTCGTGCGCGCTCGCCCGCACACGCGCGTACGTTCCGCTTCGGAGCAAGACGCCGAGCTCAGAGCAAGAGGCAGAGCAGGTCCGCTCGGCCGCTCGCGCCGAGCCGGCGGAGCGCGGCGACCTGATGGCGCCTCACGTGACCGGGGGAGGTCCCGTGCGCCGCCGCGATGGAGACGGCCGACTCGCCGAGGGCGACGAGCACCGCGCGCTCGTACGGGCTCAGCCGCGCCGCCGCCATCGCGCGGTTCAGCCGCGCGCGGTGGACCGTGACGACGTGGTCGCGGGGCACCAGACGGACGTCGACGCGGACGGTCCCCTCGGCGGAGCCCTCCGCGCGCAGCACCTCGTAGCGCCCCGGCCGCCGGTCGCGGACGGTGACGGGGAACGGGTGCCGGACGCGGAGCGCAGGGCAGTCCGCGCACGGGGTTGGGCATGAGTGGAGCACCTCGTGACACCGAGGCGCGTCGCCGAACCAGTAGTGCCGCGTCTCGTGCCCCAGCGCGAGGCGGCGGAGGCGGCCGAAGGGCGAGAGGGCCGCGCCGATCTCGTATTCGAACGCCGACGGCCGCGGCTCGACCGAAGGAGGCGCGCGCACGACGGCTGCGACCACGACGAGCATCGTCGCGGCGGTCCGTCCGCTGCCTGCGTGGGTGGCCTCGACCTGGAGCTCGACCCGATCGCCGCGCGACGTGACGATGGTGCACGAGGCCGTCACGGGGCCGTCCCGCGCGCGGGCCGCGAGCGCGCGGAGCGGTTCGATCCTCGATCCGTCGTCGATGGGCGCGCCGAGGATCGCGCCTCGGTCCAGCTCGAGGAGCTGCGTCAGTCGCTCGTCGATCATCTCGACGCGGAGGGCGCGGTCCACGACGATGATCGGTGCACCCCGCTCGACGAGCAGCTCCGCGACGGCCTTCCAATCCATGACGTGTCCTATCCACTAGAGCCCCCGAGAGCGCCAACGGGCCGACCGTTCAGGCGTCCCTCGCCCGGCGGACAGCGACGCGTGAGCGTGACGATGCCTATGTGACGATGCGGACGAGGTCGGCGCGGGAGTCCGCGCCCAGCTTCTCGAGCACGTTGGCCTGGTGGAACTTCACCGTCCGCGTGCTGATGCCGAGGATCGTGCCGATGTCGGCGAGCGAGCGGCCCATGAGCAGGTAGGTGAGCACTGTTCGCTCTCGTTCGGAGAGCTGGGCGGAGTCGGCGAGCGAGCGAACCTTCGACTCCTGGATCGCGCAGAGCGTATGCTCGGAGATCCGGCGGAGTCTCATGCGGAGGCGGTCGTCGTGCGACTGCGCGGTGACGACCTCGTAGAGGTCGGCGGCGCCGCTGACGCGGCGCGCCACGGTGCGGGGCCACCGGTCGGCGCCGGGCTGAAGCGCCGGGCAGTCGGTGCACGGGCTCTGGTTCCCGTGGATGACCGCGTAGCAGTAGTCCACGGCGTTGCCGCCGGTCCGCACCGAGCCGCTCGGCGTCGTGATGCTCACGAGGCGCCCGAAGTCGGAGAGCGACGAGACGATCTCGTAGTCCACGTCGTCTTCGAGCAGCGGCCCGCTCGCTTCGAGCGCCTCGGACGAGGTCACGGTCAGGAGCAGCCCTTGCTCGGCGCCGCGGCCGACGAGGGAGGCCTCGAGGCGCAAGCGGAAGCGCTCGCTCTTCGGCGTCGCGGCCTCGCTGTCGAACGTGCGGAGGGTGCCGGAGAGCGCGCGATCGATGCGCGCTTCGGCGATCTGCGCGTGCGTCGGAGGAGCGATCGCCTCCACCCAGCGCCTCCCTTCGACCTCCTCGCGTCTCCACCCGAGGAGCTCCTCGAGCGAAGCGCTGAACATGCGGACGACGGCGTCGCGGTCGAGGAGTGCGCAGGGGTAGCCACGGTCGGCAAAATGAAGTGCGACGGCGTGCCAACTGATCACTACTCCCCGCTCTCTTTTCCCCCCGCCCCACCGCTGAGTATTGACGTGCCTGCGACCTGCCGCCACGCAAAACGCTGGCTCATCGCTGCTCATCACTGCTCACTTGGTGCTCGACGCAGCGCCTGCTCGCGCATGCGCAAGAGCTCGGCGACGCCCTCGAGCCCCCGGGAGAGGCACCTCCGGAACGTGCTGTACGGCATGCCGAGGTCGGCGGCGATCTTCTCGTGCTTGCCCGCTCGCTCGAAGAAGACCGCCTCGAGCGCCTCGCGTTGCTTGGACTCGCGGCGGCCGGAGCCGAGCGACGTGATCGTCTGACGGAGCAGCCGCTCCAGGGCGACGACCTTGTCCGTCGTGGTCGCGTTCGCTCCCGCGCCGACCTCGACGCTGCGGAGTGTGAGGAGCTGGCTGCCGACGAGCCGCTCGGGGCGCTCGAGGAGCGTCAGCGCCTCGCGCACGGTCTCGGACGATATCTGCGCCTCGAGGTGCAGCGGCACCGGGAACATGACCGGCGCGCGGGCCTCGCTCGAGCCGAGGAGGCCGGTGAGGATCCTGCGCGCGGTCAGCCCCCGGAGGTCCCGATAGAGCAACGTGTGCGGTCCGACGGTGACGGCCGGCTCGGCGCTCCAGACGTCCGGCGCCGGGAGCGGGAGAGGGTCGCGGGGGAGGACCGCGATCGCGACGGCCGCCTGGGGCCTGCTCACCAGCATCGGGAACATGTAGCGGAGGAGCGACTGCGAGGGCCCCTCCCAGCGACCTCGCGCGACGTCGGAGGCGGCCCACAGCAAGACGACGAGGGCGTACTCGTCGGCCGCGAGGGTCGTCCGGCGGCGGAGGAGGTCGAGCGCGGCGCCGAGCTCGGCGTCGTCGCGGGCCTCGGGGAGCTTCGGCGTCGTGGACGAGAGCGTCACGTACTGGCAGATGCCCTCGATCCCGCTCGGTCCCTCCGCGACGCAGGTGACCGCGGCGTCGCAGTCGAGGCGTCCGAGGACGCTCGCCGCGAGGACGTCGCCTCCCAAGAGGCGCGCGGCCTCCTCGATCGGCGCGCGGTCGCCCTCCCGCGCGCGGCGCGACGCCGGCAGGCCGTCGAGGCGCGCGCCGACCGCGCGCTTGATCGCGAGTCGATCGTCGAGCGAATCGAAGAAGTCGTCGAGGATCGGCACGAGGTGCGACGCCGTCCCGAGCTCGAGCTGCGCCGTGACGTACAGCGCGAGCCGCTGCTCGAGCTCCGCGTAGCGCGCCGGGTTGCGCTCGCGGATGCGACGGGCGAGCGCCTCGCGGACGACGACCGGCATCCGGAGGCCGATCCCGTGAGGATCGCGGACCGCGAGCGTGGCGAGGACGTCGAAGGCCGCGGCCGCGTCGACGTCGTCGAGGAGGGCGGCGAGCACGTCCTCGGTGATCCGTGCGGGGAGGGCGGCGACCTCGAGCACCTCCCGAGGCGCGGCGGCCGCCAGGTCCGGATCGAGGGGGAGCGCCGCCTCGGCGAACGACTTGCCGGCGCGGAGCGCGCTCGCGAGCGTCACGATGCAGAGCGGGTGTCCCGCGGCCTGCGCGAGCAGCTCGCCCGCGCGCTCGGCAGGGACCCCGAGGCTCGCGACGAGCTGCGCCGCCGCGGCCTCGTCGAGCGCGCCGACGTCGGTGGTGCGCGGGGGGCGCACCGACGGCCCCCAGTAGCGTGGGTTGGGGCCGTGGCGTGAGGCGACGACGACGCGACACGCGGCCGGGAGGTGCGCGCAAGGGTGCTCGGTCGTCTCGAGGTCCTGCCAGGCGTCGAAGTTGTCGATGAGGACGACCCATCGCTGCGCGCCGAGGTCGAGCGCTGCCTCGACGCGCTGAAGAGGACTGCGGTCTGCGCCGCCGGTCAGGATCCGGGCGATGGCATCTTGGGTGGGAGGGAGCGAGCGAGCGTCGATCCAGAACCGCGGGCACTGGAGCTCGTCGCAGCGCGCCGCGAGCGCCGTGAGCAGCGCCGTCTTGCCGATCCCGAGCGGCCCCTGCAGGTACAGGATGGTTCCGTTCGGCTCCGCGAGGTAGCGATCGAACTCGCGCAGCTCGTTGTGGCGGCCGACGAGCAACGGCTCGGCGGAGCGGGGCGGTCGCGACCTCCGCTTGGGCTGCTCGAAGAGCAAGAGCCACGTCTCGTCGCCGACGGCCGCGGGTCGGACGACGATGACCACGTCGTCGACGGAGGACGGGAGCACCACGCGACCGGTGACGCGGCACGCCGCGAGGTTCACGAGCGGATGCGCGGGAGGGGGCAGCAGATCGAGCAGCGATCGACCCTCCGGCGCGCTCGCGCCGAGCAGCCGCCGCATTCGGGGATCCGCGTTCACCACGCGCAGTTCGGCGTCGGCGATGCCGATGAGCTGCTCCTCGGCCGGCGGCTGGTACATTTCGGATCAACGAACGAATTAGACGTTTTCGAGGGTGCTGTGTCGCGCTGAGAGCCCGATGAAGTGCCTCCTCTAGCACGTGCGCGTCGACATGAAATCAAGCGGACGTGCCGTCGACGTCCGTCATTCGAATCGAGATGAGCGCGCTCTCCAGCTCCTCGATCAAGGCGTCGCGATCGCGAAGCGCGCGCTCGATCGCGAGCGGGTCGGACGTCGCGGCGCCGAGCGCCGTGACGAGGCGATCCTCGAGCGCGGCGATCGTCTCGTCGCGCGCGGCGATCTCCATCTGTCGTTGCGTCGTCAGGGCCGCGAGGTCGTCTGCCCGTCGCTTCGTCTGCGCGACCTCGTGGCGAAGGTCCATCACCTCGCGGGCGGCGTCCTGCGACCGTACCGCCGCCCCCTTGAGCGCGTCGCCGGCGCGCCCCTCCGCCCGTCGCGCGCGCTCCTCGGCGCTCGCGAGCTGCGCGGTCGAGTCCCGCAGGGTCGCCTCCGCCTTCTTGAGCCGCTTGTCCAGCGCTTCGAGCTCCTGCTGCGACCTCGCCAGCTTCGCGGTGGCCTCGCGTCGCTCGCTCTCCTTCCGCGCGACCGTCTTCTCGAGATCGCTCTGCTCGCGAGCGCGCTGCTCGATCTCGAGGCGCAGCGGAGCGAGCAGCGCCTCTTCGTCGACGGCCGGCGTGGCCGAGGAAGCGGCGAGCCGTCGCTCGAGCTCCTCTCGCCTCCGTCGTTCGGCCTGCAGCTCCGCGGTCGCCGCGGCGAGCCGAGCCTCCAGCCGCGCCGCGTGAGCCCTCGCGGCCTCCGCGGCGCCGGCCGCCTCGTCCGAGAGGGCCGCGACGTGGGCGCGCAGCGCGGAGAGCTCCTTGCCCGCGACGAGCCGCGTGAGCCACCCGAGCAGCCCGGTGCTCGCGCCGGCGCCGACCGCGCGGACCATCCGCTGCTCCGTCATGACGCGAGCTCTCGCGAGGGGTGCGGGCCGGCGATCCCCGCGAGCACCTCGGCGCGTGCGCGCGCGAGGAGCGGACCGCGCCGCGCGAGCGTCGCGTCGAGCGCGGCCCGATAAGCGTCGACGGCGGCGGGCCACCGCGCGCAGCGCGCCGGGATCGCGCGCGCGGCCTCCGCCACGGCCGCGACGGACGGCGCGGTGAGGCGATCGCTCAGGTAGACGACGCGGCCGTCGACCTCGCCGAAGCGCGCGGGAGCGACGTCCAGGCCGACGTCGTCGCGGACCGCCAGGGCGAGCGCGGCGGCGAGGGCACGCGCGTACGCCTCGAGCGCCTCGGTGAGGCGCGCCTCGTCGTCGCCCGTGCAGGCGGCGTCGAGGCGCTCCTCGAGCGTGCTCGCGCACGGCGTGATGGCCCAGAGCCACGACCACGCTCCCGGCGCCCTGGCGATCGCGAGCGTCGTGGACGTGCTCAGGGCGCCGAGGCGGATCAAGGCGCGGGCGCGCGCGCGGAGCTCGTCCCGGCCGGCGTCGGCGGCGACGCGCGAGGAGGTCACGAAGAAGCCGCTCGCGCGGAGGGAGACGGCGTCGGGCGAGGTGGACGACGGGACGAACGCGCCGGCGGCGAACCCGCGCGCCAGCGCGCGGAGTACGGCGCGCCCGCTTCGCTCGGGCCAGACGTCGCGGCCGTCGGCGTCCTCGTCGGGGAGCGCGGGCAAGTCGCCGTGCTCGACCGCCGCGCGGAGCATGGTGGAGCCGTCCAGCCGTCCCAACAGGTCGTGCTCGTCCTCGGTGTCGTCGAGCGCGTCCACTCCGCGGGCGACGACGTCTCGATCGGCGAGCGCCGCCGCACATCGGATGGCGCGGACCACGGTCTCGCGAACGCCGATCCCGTCGGACGTCTGCGCGGGCACGACCTCGGCGCCCGGCGGCAGGCCGAGCGCGTCGGCGATCGCCTCGGTGGAGAGCGCGCCCGGGGCGTCCTGCTTGTTCGCTTGCACGATGATCGGTGGGCCGAGCGACGACCGGGAGAGCCGCACGCGCAGGAGCTCGAGCGAGCGTCGCGCCACCTTGAGGGCGGCGGGCGTGCTCTCCGTGACGAAGACGATGACGTCGGCCTGCTCGACCAGGTGCCAGCGCCGGCGCGAGAGGGCGTCACGCCCGGGCGTCGTGACGAGCTGCGCCCGCAGCGGGTAGCCGCCCACGACGCCGCCGTTGAGGGAGAGCCAGTCGAAGTACGCCGTCGTCTCGTCGACTTGACGCGGTGACGAGAGCGCGCCGCGTCGTTGCGCCGAGAACGTTTGAACGAGCTGCTTCAGGTTCGCGGTCTTCCCCGCGCCCGATGGGCCGTCGTAGACCACGCGCACGACGATGTATCCGTAGCTTCGATCGAAGGTCGCCATGAGCTGCCTCGTGGATGAGTGACCTCGACGAGAGTGTCGGCGCCGCCGACGTCGGAAAACTGTCCACGCGGGTCGTCCTGCTGATCG
>JAHBWF010000055.1 GCA_019637105.1 Labilithrix sp. | reverse complement strand
GATTGCGCAGCATGATCCCGGGGATGACCTGGATCACGAGGCCAGCGAAAACGAGCTCCGGCAGGGGCTCGAGGAGCCCGGCGCGCCCCCGCGCTCTCGGCGGATCGGCCGATTCTTCCGCGCGCGCGGCGCCGCGCCGTGTCGGCACACTGGATGCATAAGTAGTTCTCTGTAGGACATGGGATACCAAGGAATCATGGATCGCGCGGCCGCGGAGAAGGCCCTCGTCAAGCTCGCGGCCCAGACGGCCGCGACCTGGCAGCGGGTGCGAGGGGAAGCCTTCCTCGGCGAGACGATCCTCGAGACGGCCAACACGGTGTACCGCTTCGTCGACGGCGTGTTCTCCGCCCGGGCTCCGCGGGCGCGCGCAGGTCAGGCCCCGGCGTGGGAGTCGCCGCCCGCGATGAACGGCGTGCTGCTGCTCGGCTTCCTCTCCGACGACGGCGGGCTCTGGTCGCTCTCGCCCGGCTGGCGGTCGGGCTCGCTCGCCGTCATCACCACCAACACCCACGCGCTGACCCTGACGTCCCCCACGCTCGCGTGCACGATCGCCCGCCCGGAGCCGCACGTCGCCGCCAGGCGCTCGAGCGGGTCCCTCGCCCCGGCGTCGCCGCCTCCGACGGTGCGGCGTCCTGCGCCGCCGTCGATGACGCGCCTTCAATCGGCGATCGCCCGCTGAGCTCGCGCGGCGCGCCGGCGCTGGGGTGTTGACGGATCCCGCGTCGTGATCGAGCGTGTCGCCTCCGATGCGGGCGCCTCTGACCATCGCCTCGTGCTGCTCGGCGCTCGCGGCGTCGCTCCTCGCCGCCGGCTGCCCCGGCGATCCGCCGCCGGCGGCGCCCGGACCGCCCGTCGTCGCGACCGAGCCGAAGACCACGCTCCCCGCGCCGCTCGCGAGCGGGCGCCTGCCCCCGCTCGCGACCCCGCTCGGCTACGCGATCGACCTCGACGTCGATCCCGACAAGCCGCGCTTCGCGGGCGTCGTCCGCGTCGAGATCGACGTCCCCCAGGAGACGTCGTTCGTCGTCCTCCACGGCCGCGCGCTCGAGGTCACGGCGGCGCGCGCGCTGTTGCCGCCGCCGCTGCCCGGCGTGCTCGCCACCGTGTCGACGCGCACCGCGCAAGGCGGCAAGGTCCCCGAGGAGCTCGTCCTCGCGTTCCCGCGGCCGCTCCCGCCCGGACGCGCGCTGCTCGTGCTCGAGTACGACGCGCCTTTCGACGACTCGCTCTCCGGCCTCTACCGGCTGAAGGACGGCGGCAGCTCGTACGCCTTCACGCAGTTCGAGCCGACCGACGCGCGCCGCGCGTTCCCGTGCTTCGACGAGCCGGGCTTCAAGGTGCCGTTCGATCTGACGGTGACCGTGCCGCGCTCGATGATCGCGGTCGCGAACGCGCCGGAGACCGCGCGCGAGGACGTCGGCGACAAGACCCGCTTCCGCTTCGCCCGCACGCAGCCCTTGCCGACGTACCTCGTCGCGCTCGCCGTCGGCGACTTGGAGATCAAGGAGGCGACGCGCTTCACCAAGCCGCCGCTCCGCCTCGTCACGACCAAGGGCAAGAGCGCGATGGGCGACCTCGCGCTCGAGGCGACGAGCGGCATCGTCGACGCCCTCGCCGGCTGGTTCGGCATCCCCTACCCCTACGACAAGCTCGACATCGTCGCGGTCCCGGACTTCCGCGCGGGCGCGATGGAGAACGCGGGCCTCGTGACCTTCCGCGAGGAGCGCCTGCTCCTCGACCCGGCGCGCGCCTCGGTGGGCGCGCGGCGCGGTCAGGCGCTCATCGTCGCGCACGAGCTCGCGCACCAGTGGTTCGGCGATCTCGTCACGGCCTCGTGGTGGAACGACCTCTGGCTCAACGAGGGCATGGCCACGTGGATGGAGGCGCGCATCGTCGAGAAGTGGCGGCCCGCCTACGGCTCGCGGCTCGACGCGGTCGTCGCGGCCCACGACGTGATGGACCTCGACGGCCTCGTGTCCGCCCGCGCGGTGAGGCAGCCGGTCGTGTCCGTCGGCGACGCCCAGGAGGCGTTCGACGGGATCACGTACGACAAGGGCGCCGCGCTCCTCTCGACGGTCGAGCGCTGGATCGGCGAGGACGCCTTCCAGCGCGGCGTGCGCGACTACCTCCGGACGAACGCGTTCAAGAGCGTGCAGGCCGACCGCCTGCTCGAGGCGCTCGACCGAGCCTCGGGCAAGGACGTCACGCAGATGGCGTCGTCCTACCTCGACAAGCCCGGCGTCCCCGACGTCGGCGCGCGCTTCGAGTGCGAGCGCGGCGCTCGCTGGCACATGGAGCTGAGCTCCCAGCCGTGGCGACCGCTCGGCTCGAAGCTGCCGGAGGAGAGCGATCGCACCTGGACCGTCCCGGTGTGCGTGCGCGCGCAGGGCGAGAAGAAGGACATCTGCACCGATCTCGTCGCCGGCGCGCCGTCGCTCGTCGCCGGTCAGGGCCGCTGCCCCGGCTACGTGCACCCGAACTGGGGCTCGAGCTACTACCGCTTCTCGCTCTCGGAGAAGGACTTCGTCCGCCTGGCGGAGAGCAAGAAGGAGCTCGATCCGGCGATGCGCGTCTCGCTCCTCTCCAACGCCTGGGCCGCGGTCCGGAGCGGCGCGCTCGAGCCGAAGGCGATGCTCCGCGTCCTCCCCGCCTTCGACGACGACGACACCCGGCAGGTCGTCGATCAGGTCGTGAACATCCTCGGCGCGATGAGCGACACGATCGTCGACGACGCCGCGCGCCCGGCCTTCCGCGCGTTTTCGCTCGCGCGCCTCGCCAAGCGCAAGAAGGCGCTGGGGTGGGCGCCGGCGCCCGCGAAGGACAGGCCGGCCGCGGGCGCGGCGAAGGCTCCGGACGCGGCGGCCGACGACGCGCTCGTCCGCGGCAGCGTGCTCCGCGCGATGGGCGACGTCGCCGAGGACGACGCGACCCTGCGCGAGGCGGAGGAGGTCGCGGCGAGGTGGCTCGCGGATCCGGCGAGCGTCGACGCCGACGCCGGCGCCGTCGCGCTCGACCTCGCGTCGCGCCGCGCGGGCGAGCCGCGGCTGGCCGCGCTCGTGGCCGCGATGAAGGGCGCGAAGAGCCGCGAGGACCGCCTCGTCGCGCTCCGCGCGCTCGTGGGCTTCGACGACGAAGCGCGGCTCAAGCAGGCGCTCGACGTCACGCTCGGCGACGACGTGCGGGCCAACGAGATGCGCTACGTGCTCGCCGCGGCGTTCGGCCGGCGGACCTCACGGCCGATCGCGGAGGCCTGGGTGCGCGCGCGCTGGGACGAGCTCCGGAGGAAGCTGCCCGGCCGCCTCGGCGCGGCGCTGGTCCGCGCCGCGGGCGTCGGTTGCTCGAGCGCCGACGCCGAGGCGCGCGCGACCTTCTACACGCCGCGCGTCGCCGGGATCGAGGGCGCCGCCCGCGGGCTCGCCGGCGCGCTCGAGGCCGTCTCGCTCTGCGCGGCCCTCCGCGAGCAAGGCGCGCCGTCGCTGAAGAAGGCCCTCCTCGGCGCCAAGAAATAGCGCGGGCGCGCGTCCGCGGAGGCCCGGGCGCCCGCGAGGCGCCGCGCCTTCGGACGCCTTCCGCCTTCGGGCGCCTTCCGCCTCGGGCGACCTCAGAGGAAGAACGACGCCCCGATCGAGAACGCGGGGTACCCGAGGCGCATCGTCAAAGAGACCTTGTCGTTGAAGTGGTAGCGGCCGCCGACCATGAGGATCGGGTGCACGAGGTCACGACCGCGATCGCGGTTCGCGGCGATGCCGATGCCGGGCTCGCCGAACACCGACCAGTGGTTCGAGAGCCAGAAGTTCCACTGCATCGCGACGGGGATGAAGAGCGTCGTGCGGCCGCCGAAGAAGAGGTCGCCGCCGAAGGTGATGCCGACGCTGTTGTTGATCGTCTTGACGAAGCCGTTGTCGACGATGACCACGGTCCCGCGGAAGCCCGCGCCGAGCTCGCCGCGCCCCCCGCGGAACGGTCCGCCGAACCCGACGAGGCCGTGTGGCTCCGCTTCGAAGCGGTACGACGGGTGATCGCCCGGGTTCTTGATGATCGACTCGTCCGCACGGGCCAGATCGGGGGCCGAGAGCGCTCCGACGAAAGCAGCCGCTGCGACGGCCGTCCTTGTTCGCATGAGGCCGCATTCTGAGCCAAGCGGGCACCTCCGCCAAGCCTTTGGTAAGATATCGCAATCTGGTCGCACGCCCGACCAGGCATGCGACACGGCCCCTTGGCGGAACGGTATACGCAGGAGATTTAAAATCTCTGGCCCGGAAGGGTGTCTCGGTTCGAATCCGAGAGGGGCTACCAGACACGACGCCTTCGCTGCGACCCGACGACCGACACGGTCGCGTCCGCTCTCCGTCGCGCCGGGCGCGGAGGCGAGCCCCCACCGCCGGGGCGACGATTTCGCCGCGCGCCCGCCCGGGCAACGCAAGACTTCCGGCTTCCGCTCGATTCTCGGTACGATTACCTCATGGCGACCCCTCAGGCCGCGCCCGACGACCGGCTCACCTGCGAGCAGTGCCATGGCTTCTATGCCGTGGAGGTTCCCGAAGACGGCGGCGATCCGCGCGTGCGTTGCAACGCGTGCGGTCACATACGCGAGGTCTCCGTCGCGCCCGTTCCGAAGGAAGAGGCCGGCAAGTGGACGGTCATCGGCCCCGACGGCAAGGTGATGACGTTCGGCTCGTGGGAGAAGCTCGTGGAGTCGCGACGGCCCTCCGCGCTCGCGGAGGGCGCCGGCGCCGGGTCCGCGAGCAAGGTCGCGATCACCATGCCCGACGAGAAGAAGCCGTCGGCGACCGCGCTCCTCGACATCACGCCCACGCCCGCGATGCCGACGCTCGCGCTCGCGGAGGCCGACAGCGATCCGAACCTCCTCACGGCGAAGGCGCCGGAGAGCGCCGACGAGCTCGCGAAGAAGAAGGGACCGGAGTGGGCTCCGATCAAGACGGAGACGAAGGAGCCGGGCGGCGCGAAGGCGCCGGAGAGCGTCGCAGAGCTCGACGCGGCCGCGCTCGTCGAAGACGACGAGCCCGCGCCCCTCTCGCTGCGCGACGCCATCCAGATCCAGGACGACGACGAGCCCGCGCCCCTCTCGCTGCGCGACGCCATCCAGATCCAGGACGACGACAGCTCCCACGAGACGCTCTCGCTGAAGGATCTCGTCGTCGTCCCGCCGGCGGACGACAGCGCGGTCGACTCGACGCCCCCGCCGCCCGCGCGGGGAGCGCTGCGCACGCTGCCGCCGACGCCCTCGAAGAAGGGCAACGCCGCGCCGCCGCCGACGATCACGGTCGAGGATCCGGTCGAGAGCGCGCCCGGCAAGAAGCTCGAGGAGCGCGACGACGAGGCCGCGTCGAAGAGCGACGCCAAGTCGGCCGACGACGAGAAGGACGCCGACCGCAAGAAGGTGAACGGCAAGGCCGGCGGCAAGAAGGACGCCGCGGCCAAGGCCGCCGGCGCGAAGGACGACGGCAAGAAGGGCGCCGCGGCCAAGGCCGCCGGCGCGAAGGACGGCGCGAAGAAGGACGGCGGCAAGAAGGACGCCGCGGCCAAGACCGCCGACGCGAAGGACGGCGCGAAGAAGGGGACGACCTCGACGAAGGACGAGCGGAAGCCCGCCGCCGCCGCGCGGGCCTCCGCCGCGGAGGAGGAGCCGAAGCGCGGGTGGGTCCTCCCGTCCCTCGCCGTCGTCGCCGTGACCGTCGTCCTCTGGCGGATCCTGTCCGCGAGCTCGGACGCGCCGCCGGCGACGTCGGACACGACCACGACCGAGACGCCGACGACGAAGGAGAACCCGCCTCCCGAATCGACCGCCTCGCCGGCGGACACGGCGACCTCCGCGACCGCCTCGCCGACGGACACGGCGACCTCCGCGACCGCCTCGCCGGCGGACCCGACGACCTCGTCGCCCCCGCCGACCGCGACCTCCACGAGCTCCTCGCCCCCGCCGACCGCGACCGCCGCGACCCCGAGCCGGGCGCCGGTGGCGGCCGGCGAGAAGCCGGTGGCGGCCGGGACCGCGACGCCCGCCGCGGCGGCGGAGAAGAAGCCGGCGGCGGCGGAGAGCGGCGCGTCGATGTCGGACCTGCTCGATCGCGCGGGGAGCGCGCGTCGCAGCGGCGACTACGCGACGGCGCGCGAGCTCTACGAGCGCGTCCTCAAGCAGAACCCCGGCAACGTCGAGGCGAACGGCGGCCTCGGCGACGTCGCGCGCGCGCAGGGGGACCTCAACGCGGCGAAGTCGAGCTACGAGCGCGCCCTCGCGGCGAGCCCCTCGTACGGCCCGGCTCAGCTCGGCCTCGCCGACACCGAGTGGGACCTCGGCAACCGCGCCGGCGCCCAGCGTCGCTACGCCCAGGTCGTCGAGCGCCTCGGCGACCGCGCCCCCGATCGCGCGAAACAACGCGGCGTCGTCACCGAGTAGCGCCCGCGCCGGCGCGCGCCTG
Organism: Labilithrix sp.; assembly: GCA_019637105.1. Classification (GTDB taxonomy): domain Bacteria; phylum Myxococcota_A; class Polyangia; order Polyangiales; family Polyangiaceae; genus Labilithrix. The sequence goes on along the minus strand of JAHBWF010000055.1, from coordinate 37,430 downwards.
GCTCTGCCCCGGCGCGCGGGATCGTTCGCCGTCCGGCGCGCCGATCAGCCGAGCGGGCCGACGACGCGCTCGACCGCGCGCGCGAGCTCGGCGTCGGCGACGAGCGCCGTCACCGCCTCGATGTCCTTGTACAGCGGGCGATCGCCCGTCATCGGCGCGACGCGCTCGCGCACCTTGGCGAGCGCCGCCTCGACGCCGCGGCTCGGGCGGAGCGGCTTGCGTTGGTCGAGCCCGGCCGCGGCGGTCATGACCTCGATCGCGAGGCACGCGCGCACGTTGCGGACGACGTCGCCGAGCTTCTTCGCGCTGACACTGCCCATCGAGACGTGGTCTTCCTTGCCCGCGGACGACGGGATCGAGTCGACGCTCGCCGGGTGGGCGAGCACCTTGTTCTCGCTGACGAGCGACGCGCTCGTCACCTGCGCGATCATGAACCCCGAGTGGAGCCCGCTCTTCGGTCCGCCGGGGGCGAGGAACGGCGTGAGCCCGGTCGAGAGCGCCGGGTTCACGAGCTGCTCGACGCGGCGCTCGCTGATGTTCGCCAGCTCGGCGGCCGCGATCGCCGCGAGGTCGAGCGCGAGCGCGAGCGGCTGACCGTGGAAGTTGCCGCCGCTCAGGATCTCGGTCTCGCCGCGATCGACGAACACGCTCGGGTTGTCGGTGACGCTGTTGACCTCGCGCTCGAGGACCGACCGCGCCCACGCCAAGGCGTCGCGCGTCGCGCCGTGGACCTGCGGCATGCACCGGAGCGAGTAGGCGTCCTGCACCTTGCCGCAGTCCTTGTGGCTCTCGGCGATCTCGCTCTCGGCGAGCAAGGCGCGGAGGTTCTTCGCCACGGCCTTCTGTCCGGGGTGCGGGCGCGCCTCGTGGAGGCGCTCGTCGAAGGGGCGGCTCGTGCCCTTCAGCGCCTCGAGGCTCATCGCCCCGGCGATGTCGGCGACGACCGCGAGGCGCTCGGCCTCGAGGAGCGCGAGCGTACCGAGCGAGGCCATGTACTGCGTGCCGTTGATCAGCGCGAGCCCCTCCTTCGCCTCGAGGACGACCGGCGCGACGCCCGCCTCGCGGAGGACCTCCGCGCTCGGACGCGCGGGCCCTCCGCCGAGGCACGCCTCGCCCTCTCCGATCATCGCCAGCGCGAGGTGGGCGAGCGGGCCGAGGTCGCCCGACGCCCCGACCGAGCCCTGCGAGGGGATGCGCGGGTGGACCTTCGCGTTGAGCATCGCCACGAGGACGTCGACGAGCTCTTCACGCACGCCGGAGTGACCGAGCGCGAGGACCTGCGCGCGGAGGAGCATCATCCCGCGGACGGCGGCGGTCGGCAGATCGGGCCCGACGCCGGTGGCGTGCGAGCGGACGAGGTTCTGCTGCAGCTCGCGGACGTCCGTCGCGGAGATCCGCGTCTCGCTGAGCGCCCCGAAGCCCGTGTTCACGCCGTAGACGTTGGGCGCGGCGTCGCCGGCGTTCGTGATCGCGTCGATCGCGGCGCGGGAGCGCACGACCTTCGCGCGCGCCTCGTCGGCGAAGGCGACCGGGCGTCCCCGGACCGCGACGTCCTCGAGATCGAGCAGAGAGAGAGGTCGACCGACAAGCACCGGTTCCGGCATGGCCGGTCCGTACCGCTTCCACGGCGCCGGTACAACACGACGTTCCGCGCGCATCGCGTCGAACGCGTCGCGTCGCGCAACGTCGGCGAACGCGGCGCGGCGCGGCGGTGGGCGCGGCGTCGAACGCGTCGCGTCGCGCGGATCAACCGCGACCGTTCGCTCCCGCCTCACCTCACCTCGACGTCACGTCGCCGTCGAGCGTCGCGCGGTCGCGCGTCTCGCCCGCGCGCGGCGCGTCGCAGGCGCCCGACGCACGCCGACGGACCGCCACGCCCGGCGCGTTTCGCCTCCGCGCTTGGCCGCATACGCCGACGCGCGCGGACGACCCACCCTCCGGCATGTCTCGCCCGCGCGGCGCGTCGCATGCGCCGACACGCGCGGACGAGCCGCCCCGCCCGGATCCCCCACGCGCGCGCGGACGGGTTTTGCCCTGCCGGCGCGCGCCGCCCCGCGCGAGGCCCACAGCCCGCGCGGGCGCCCACAAAAGGACTCCGGCCGCCCGTCCCGGAGGTGACGTGCATCCTCGAACGACGACGTCTCGTCGTTCGAGCTCCGGGAGCGGCGCGGCCGGCTTCTGAGCGTTGGGCTCTGGCGCGTGTGCGCGGGTGACGCTGAGTTTTCTCGACGGTATGCGGTGGGAACAATCTCCTGGTCGGTCCCCGGAGCGACGGGCCGGCTCGGGCGGAAGAGTCGATGCGCGATTCCTCTCGAATCGGGCGTCGCTGCTTCGGGCTCGGACGGTCTGCCGCTGCTGCTACCGACGAACCCACATGTAGCACATCCCGCGCCGCGCTCGATTCGAGGCTAAGTCCTTGAATTCTGGTCTCACCATGGGGTGATAAGTGAGACATTGAATGCTCATGTGAGTGCGACTCGATCCACCTGCGGCGCGACGCCTTCGGCGGAGACGACGTCGAGCAAACCCGACTATGCTGCGCGCCGCTCATGAGACGGGTGCTCGCTCTCGTAGTGGCTCTCGGAGCGAGCGCATGGTCGAGCGGCGTTCGCGCCGCCGACGACGCCGCCGCATCCGGGGTCCCGCAGGATCTCCCTCGCCTCGTCTTCGACACGGGGCGGCCGGACGTGCCGGCGCCGGATCCCGACGCGTACCGCTTCATGGTCCACGGCGAGCACCAGGTCCGCTACCAGGTGCAGCGAAGCTTCCCGCTCACCGCGACCGCCAGCGCGATCGATCGGCGGCCCGGGCTCGTCGAGCAGTCGCTCGGGCAGAACCAGTTCCTCAGCCACTGGCTGCGCTTCACGCCGCGCCTCCAGATGCTCGACACGCTCGAGCTCGTCGGCCAGCTCGATCTCGTCACCGGCGTCATCGCCGGCGACAAGGCCCGCGACACGCGCGCCGACATGACGCCGCGCGACGAGTACAACGGCTTCAGCAACGTCCAACCGCGGTGGCTCTACGCGCAGTGGCGCCTCCCCTTCGGCGTCGTCCGCGTCGGGCAGCAGCCGAACCACTGGGGCATGGGCATCCTCGCCAACGACGGCGATCACCCCACGCTGTTCGGCGACTACCGCTACGGCTCGATCAGCGAGCGCATCCTCTTCGCCACCAAGCCCGGCGGCAAGGACAGCGATTTCTATCTCGCCGTCGCCGGCGACCTCGTCTTCCGCGATCAGACCGCGCGCCTCACGCGCGGTCAGCAGGCCTTCCAGGGCGTGCTCGCCGCGTTCTACGAGAAGGGGCAGAACAAGCTCGGCGTCTTCTCCACGCTCCGCCACCAGGAGAACGACAAGACGAGCGGCTCGCCGATCTTCGGCTACACCGACGAGCTCGACGCCGTCGCGATCGATCTCCACGGGAAGATCGCCGCCCCCATCCCGGGCGACGCCGACGCGTTCGTCTTCGGCGAGGCCGAGGCCGCGTACATCCTCGGCTCCACGAACTTCATCCGGACGGCCGACCAGGCGCTCGAGGGAGGCAAGACGCAGGTCCGCTCCTACGGCGGCGCGGCGAAGATCGGCGTCGTGCACCGCGCGTGGTCGACGGGGTTCTGGAGAGACGGCGACGGAGCCAGCGCGCGGAGGGTTAGCGCGAGCTACCTCGGCGCGCCCTCGGACAAGGGCGTGCCGTACGGCGACGTCGTCGCCGAGCTCGAGGTCGGCTACGCGTCGGGCGACGCCGATCCGTACGACGGCACGCAGCGCCGGTTCGTCTTCGATCCGAACCACCGCGTCGGCCTCTTGCTCTTCGACGAGGTGCTCCGCTTCCAGACCGCGCGCGCCGCGACGGCCGCGACCGATCCCCTCCTCACGAACGCGACGCGGCCGACGCCGGGCGTGGATCTCCTGCCGTCGAACGGCGGCGTCTTCGGCGCCCAGTACATCAACCCGACCGCGATCTACCGGCCGCGCCACTGGCTCGACCTCAAGGGCGGGCTCGTCGTGGCGCAGTCGACGAGCGACGTCGTCGATCCGTACCGCGTCACCACGGGCGGGTCGTACGTGAACTACCGCGGCGGCAACCCGAGGAAGAAGGACCTCGGCGTCGAGCTCGACGCCGGCGTCGAGGGTCGCTTCCCGCTCCAGTACGGCCTGAAGGCCCAGGTCGGAGCGCAGGGCGGCGTGCTCTTCCCCGGCGGCGCGCTCGAAGACGCGAACGGCGTGCGCATGAACACGCAATGGATCGTCGTCGGACGCGTCGGCCTCCTCTTCTGAACGGCCGAGCGCGATCGTCGATCACGCTCGGCCCATCGAGCCCCTCTCCACCCCGGGGAGGCTCGCGCCCGGCCCTCGAGCCGCGCCGCCTCACCGAGCGTCTCCGCCGGCGCCCGGCCCGCCGAGGCTCGAGGCCATCCCCTGCAGCACGCGCGGCAGGTCCACGCCGAGCCCCTGACCGATCTCGGCCGCGGCGACCTTGCTCGCCGCCGCGAGGCTTCGCCGCTGCCCGTCGTGGAGCCGGCCGTCGACGACGGTGACGTTCTCGATCGGCGCGGCGGCGACCGTGTCGAGCATCTGCCCCGCCAGCACGCCGAGCCGCTGCGCGACGAAGATCCGGCGCGCGTCCGGGCCCGCCTGGTTCCAGACCCGCGAGACCTGACGGAGCGAGTGCGCCGCCGCCCTGCCCTCCTCGACGATGCCGGCGACCGCGCCGTGCGCCGCCCGGATCCGGCGATCGCGCTCGGCCTCGGCGCCCTTGATCCGATCGGCCTCGAGCTGGAGCCGGACCTGCTCGGTGCGCGCCGCCTGCACGGCGAGCTCGGCCTGGGCCCGCGCGATCAGCGCGGCGACCTCGGTCTGCTCCTCCGCGACGAGCGCGTCGCGCTTGCTCTTGGCGTCGACCACCCGCCGCGTCGCCTCGGCGCGCGACTTCTGGACCTCGGCCTCGATGCGCGCCATCGCGCGCGTCTCGAAGTTGCTCGCGTCGCGCTCGATCGACAGCGCGCGGTTCTCGGCCTCGGCGACGCGCGAGCGCATCTGCAGCTCCGCCGACTGCTTGCGCCCGAGGCTGTTCAGGTAGCCCTTGTCGTCGGAGACGTTCTGGATCTTCAGCGTGTCGAGGACGAGCCCGAGCCGCTTGAGATCCATGTCGGCCTCGTGGAGCAGGCTCTGGGCGAACTTCACGCGGTCGTGGTTGACCTCCTCGGGCGTGAGCGTCGCGAGCACGCCGCGGAGGTTGCCCTCGAGCGTCTCCTTCGCGACCGCCTCCACGACCTTGCGGCGCTTCCCGAGGAAGCGCTCGATCGCGTTGCCGATGACCGGCTCCGTCGAGGCGATCTTCACGTTGGCGACCGCGGTGACGTTGAGCGGGATCCCGCCCTTCGAGTACGCCCCCTCGACGCGGACGTCGATGATCATGTTGGTGAGGTCCAGGCGGTCGACGGTCTCGAGGAGCGGGATGCGGATCCCGCGGCCGCCCTGGACGAGCCGGTAGCCGAGCTCGCGCGCGCCCTCGCGGCGGCGCGCGCCCGAGAAGACGAGGACCTCGTTCGGCTGGCAGATGTGGATGAGGCGCTGGACGATCGCGGCCGCGGAGACCGCCGCGAGAGCGAGGACGACCACGACGATGACGGCGATGAGCAACATGACGGTTCTTCCTTCCTGAGACGATGAGGGTTCGGGGTGACGGCGAGGCGGTCCGAGCTCACTCGGCCGTCGACTCGCTGGCGAGCGCGCGACCGTTGGGGAACCCGTCGCGTCGCGTGGCGGGCGGGGCGTCGTCGCCGCGCAGGACGGAGGAGAAGCTGACGCCGAGCGTGGTCGAGAGCTGATCGAGCAGCGACTTGACCGCGGCCGGGTAGGCGTTGACGTAGCCGACGACCGTGCTCCCGTCGCCGGCGTCGAGCAGCGACACCTGCTTGGCCTGGACCTGCGAGGCCGCCGCCGTGACGCGCGCGAAGATCTCGTCGAGGTGCTGGACGACGACCATGTCCATCGCGTGCTCCCCGCTCTCGACCCACGCCTCGCGGAGGTGCGCGAGCGCCTGCGAGACCGCCTCGCCCTTGGCCGCGACCGCCGACGCGTCGCCCTCGGCGAAGAGCGTCTGCACGCGACGCTCGACCTCGGCGGGGACGCCGACGTCCGCCACCAGCCGGAGCCGCTCGAGCTCGGCGCGGATCGTGTGGAGCTTCTGCTCCGCCTCGGCGCGCGCCGCGGCGCCGGCCTGCTGCGTGCGCTCCTCCTCGCTGCGCGCCTCCGACACGAGCCGCGCGACGAGCTCGCGCGCCTCGTTCTGGCGGCGCTGGACGTTGCCGTTCGCCTGCGTGCGCGCGATCTCGCCGCGCGCCGTCGCCCGCGCCTCCGCCTCCTCGGCCTCGCGGACGGCGTCGGACTCGGCGACCTCGGCCGCGCGCAGGATCTCGGCGATGCGGCTGCGACCGATGCTGTCGAGGTAGCTCCGATCGTCCGAGACGTGCTGGATCTTGAGCGTGTCGACCTGGAGGCCGAGCTTGGCGAGGTCGGGGCCGGCCTCGTCGCTCAGGCGCTCGGCGAACTTGAGGCGGTCCTCGTTGATCTCCTCCGGCGTCATCGTCGCGAGCACGCCGCGGAGGTGCCCCTCGAGCGTCTCCTTCGCGACGCGCGCGATCTCGTCGACGCTCTTGCCGAGGAACCGCTCGATGGCGTTGCCGATGAGCGCGCCGTCGCTCGAGACCTTGACGTTGGCGATGGCGCTGAGGTTCAGGGGGATGCCCCCCTCCGAGTACGCGCCCGTCACGGACATCGGCACCGAGACGAGCGTCATGTCCATGCGATCCACCCGCTCGAGCAGCGGGACGCGGAGCGCGCGGCCTCCGGTGAGGACGCGGAAGCCGACGTCGCGGCCGTCGGCCGTCCGTCGGCGGCGCCCGGAGAAGATGAGCACCTCGTTGGGCTTGCAGACGTAGAGGAAGCGCCGCGCGAGCGCGCCGAGGAGCACGACCGCCAGCGCGAGCGCGCCGGCGGCCGCGACCACGATCGCGGGCCGCGCCAGTTCGAAAAGGGCAATTTCGTTCACGTTGGGTTTCCTTTCTCGTTCGTTGTTAAGCGCCTTCGCGCGTCCCGGTGACCAACACGACCCCGTCGTCGCGCATCTCGTAGACGACCGCCGTGTGCCCGACGGCGAGCTCGCGCTCGTCGTCGGTCACGGCGTCGAGATCGAGCATCTGCTCGTCGAGCCGCACGCGGACGCGCCCGAGCGTCTCGCGCCCGACCGGCAAGAGGACGACGCCCGTGGCCCCGACGCAGGCGTCGCGCGAGAGCGTGCTCGAGACCTGCGTCTTGCCGAGCCAGCGCACGAGCCCGGTCGCGCCCACCCCCGCCGCGTAGCCGACGAGGCCCGCGGCGAGCGCGGCGCCGACGGCCCCGACCCCCGCCAACGTCGCGAGCGTGCCCGCGAGGCCGCCGAACGCGAGGAGGAACGTCCAGAAGCGGAGCGACGCGACCGGCAGCACGAGCAGCGCGAGGGCGGCGTCGCTGACGTGCGCGACGCCGCCCTCGCCGCCTTCGTGGACGTCGGTGTCCGCTTCGAGCTCGCCGTCGTCCGTCTCGCCGAACGAGAGGAGCGAGACGACGAGCAAGAGACCGCCTGCGACGAGACCGACGAGGTAGAGTGTGAGCATGGGGATGTTCTCCGACGAGCGACCTTCTCCGGTGCGTACTGCGAGCGGCGTGCCAGCCCGCGCCTCCCTGTTCTGGCCGCGCGCGCGCGAGAGCTCTCTCGATGGGTGATGATTTTCGCCCGGGCGAATTCCTTCGAACGATGGTTTTCGCCTATGCTTCGCCTCGTGCCGGCAGCCATCGACGAAGCCATCGCGGCGCTCCTGGGGAACCCCTTCGACCTACCGCGCGTTCGGCTCACGGCGTCGATCGCCGCGCTCACGCGGAAGGGCGCCCTGGAGCCGTGGGTGCGGCGGACACGCAGCGTCGAGGCCGCCGAGCGCTGCGCGCTGGCCGTCGCGCACGCGCAAGCTCTCGCCGGGCCGTCCGGCGGACACGCGGCCCGTCCGCTCACGCACGACGTGCTCCCCGCCGTCGTGACGCGCTCGCTGCGGCGGCCGCGGTCGACGTACGCGGGCGTCGGGGCGGCCGCCGGAAGGTGCCTCCGCGCGCTGGACGCGCTCCACGGCACGAGCGCCGCGATGTCCTCCGTGCGCCGCGCGACGTGGGCCGCGTGCTTCGGCGAGTCGCTGGAGCACGCCCTCTTGCTCGGCCGCGTCATCCACGACCAGGACGTGCTCATCCTCGGCGAGACCGGCACCGGCAAGGAGGCCGTGGCGCGCGCCGTCCAGGAGGGCTGCCTCGGTCCGAAGGACGGCGCGCCGGCGCCCCGCGCGTCGCTCAACGTCGCCGCGGTCCCCGAGACCCTCGTGGCCGCCGAGCTCTTCGGGCACGTGAAGGGCGCGTTCACCGGCGCCGCCGAGGCGCGCGTCGGCCGGATCCGCAGCGCCTACGGCGGCTCCCTCTTCCTCGACGAGATCGGCGACCTCGCGGTGACCACGCAGGTCAAGCTGCTGCGCGTCATGGAGACCGACGAGGTGAGCCCGCTCGGCTCCGACAAGACGTACCCGTCGAGCTGCCGCTACATCGCGGCGACCCACAAGGACCTCGACGCGATGGTCGAGGAGGGGAAATTCCGGCGCGACCTCCACCAGCGCCTCGCCGGCAACGTGATCCGCCTCCCGCCGCTGCGCGAGCGCCCCGAGGACATCGTCCCCATCGGGCAGAGCTTCGTGGAGCGCCACCTGCCCGGCGGCGCGCTGCCGGCGACGCGGCGGCGCATCGAGCGCTGGCTCGGGAGCGACGAGGCGAAGGGCCACGCGTGGCCGGGGAACGTGCGCGAGCTCCAGAACGCGCTCCGCAACATGCTGCTCGGCCTCGAGCCGGGCGTCGAGCGGCGGGCCGCGGACACGCCGGGCGCCCTCGAGGCGCTGCCGGCCGCGCTCCGCGAGTGCACGGCGACGATGGACCAGCTCGTCGACTGGTACGTCCGCCGCGTGATCGAGCGCAGCGACGGGAACCTCGCGCGCGCGGCGCGGGTGCTCGCGGTCGACCGGACGACCATCCGGCGCCGCCTCGGGTCACGGCGCTGACGCGCGCGCCGCCGCGCGCCGGCGGCGAGCGCGAGCGCGCCCCGGCGCCACCGATCGGGCGGCCTCCAGGGCGACGCGGGTACGCAACTTGAATCGTCCTCGGCGAGGAGTCGCGCATGAGAGCCGTGGTGTTGAAGGGCGTGCGCGAGGTGGCGGTCGAGGACGTGCCCGACCCCGTGATCGAGTCGCCCACGGACGCGATCGTCCGCATCACGTCGGCGGCGATCTGCGGGAGCGACCTCCACATGTTCGCGGGGCGGACGCTCGCCCCTCCCGGGCTCGTCCTCGGGCACGAGCCGCTCGGGGTCGTCGAGGAGGTGGGCTCGGCCGTCGAGGGCGTGCGGAGGGGCGACCGCGTCGTCGTCCCGTTCAACGTCTCGTGCGGCGTGTGCTTCAACTGCCGGCGCGGCTACACGTCGGCGTGCCTCGCGGTCGAGTCCGACTCCGCCGGCGGCGCCTACGGCTACGTGGGGATGGGGCCCTACCGGGGCGCCCAGGCCGAGTACCTCCGCGTGCCCTTCGCGGAGCGAAACTGCCTCAAGGTCCCGGGGACCCCCGGCGACGAATGGGAAGACGACTTCGTCCTCCTGGCGGACGTCTTCCCGACCGGGTGGTACGCGAATGACCTCGCCGGCGTCGGCGGCGAGAGCACGGTCGCGGTCTTCGGGGCCGGCCCGGTCGGGCTGCTCGCGGCGCACAGCGCGATCCTGCGCAGCGCGAGCGAGATCTACGTGGTCGACGGGATCGACGAGCGGCTCGCGAAGGCCGAGGAGCTCGGCGCGCACCCGGTCGACTTCCGCCGCGGCGACCCCGTCGAGCAGATCCTCGCGCTCAGGCGGCGCCGGACGAGCGGCAGGCTCGCGCCCGGGGAGGAGAAGATGATGGGCGTGATGTGCGGGATCGAAGCCGTCGGCTACCAGGCCACCGACTGGAACGCTCCCTCGCGCGAGAACCCGAGCGTCGTCCTCGAAGACCTGATCCGCCTCCTCAACCCGACCGGTCGCATCGGCTCGGTCGGCCTCTACGTCCCGAACGATCCCGGCGGGATCAACCCGCACGCCAAGCGGGGGGAGTTCCGCCTCTCGTTCGGCAAGCTCTGGGAGAAGGGCCTCTCGCTGGGCACGGGTCAGACGCCCGTCGCGCGGTACGCGCCGATGCTGATCGATCGGATCGTGCGGGGCGCGTCGAAGCCGAGCTTCCTCGTCAGCCACCGGCTGCCGCTGGAGGACGCGCCGATGGCCTACGCCAAATGCGAGCGGCGCGTCGAGGGCTACACGAAGGTGATCCTCGCGCCCGGGATGGAGCGGAGCCGATGACGACCATCCTCGCCATCGAGGACGACGCCGACCTGCGGGAGCTCCTCCGGTTCGTCCTCGAGGAGCGGGGCTACGCGGTGGCGACCGCCGAGAACGGGCGCGAGGCGCTCGAGTGCGTCCTGCAGCAGATGCCGGACCTCATCCTCCTCGACATACGGATGCCGATCATGTCCGGCGCGGACTTCGCCGCGGAGTACCGCACGCGCTACGAGCAGAGCTCGCGGGCGCCGCTGATCGTCATGACCGCCGCCGAGCACGCGGCGCGGCGGTCGACGGAGATCGGCGCGAGCGATTTCCTGCGAAAGCCCTTCTCGACCGACGAGCTCATCACGCTGGTCGAGCGTCACGCCCAGGCGCGGCTCTCCGCGCCGGCAGCGGGAGCGTGAAGACGAAGGTGCTGCCGACCCCCTCCTCGCTGGTGGCCGTGACGCTCCCGCCGTGCATCGACGCGATCGACCGGGCCACGTAGAGCCCGAGCCCGAGGCCGCCCGTGTCGTGGGGCGTGTCGGTGTGGGCGCGGAAGAACGGCTCGAACAGCCGCGCCTGCTTGGCCGCCGGGATGCCGATGCCGCGGTCGGACACGACGATCTGCGCGCGCCGATCGCGCGCGCGAACCGCGACACGGACGGGCCCGCGGTCCGGCGAGTAGCGGAGGGCGTTGTCGACGAGGCTGGTCAGCGCCCGCTCCACGAGCTCGCGATCGCCGGAGACCACGACCGGCGCGTCGATCTCGATCTCGATCGCGACGCGCGCCGCGTCGTCGGGCGCGAGCCGCGCGACGACGCGCCGCGCGAGGTCGCCGACGTCGACGGCGTCCTCCACCGCGAGCACGAGCCGGCCGGTCTGGAGCTGCCAGAGCAGGAGCAGGTCGGTGACGAGCCGATCGATCCGGTCGGCGCCGCGGACGAGCGCGTCCATGAGGCGGCGCTGGACCTCCCGCGGCGGCGCGTCGAGCCGCCGGAGCACGTCGGCGTAGCCCTTCACGATCGCCACCGGGGTCTTGAGCTCGTGCGCGACGACGCGGACGAACTGCTCCTTCAGCCGGTCCAGCTCGGTGGACTCGGTCACGTTCACCGCGACCACCACCCCGCCGGCGATCGCGCCGCGCTCGTCCTGGAGCGGGGCGGCGCTCGCCCGAAGGTGAATCGCGCGGCCGGTGCGCACGTGGAACGCGGTCATGTCGATCGAGCTGAGGACCTCGCCCGCGAGGGCGCGGAGCATCGGGAGCTCGTCGAGCTTGAAGGGCTCGCCGTCGGGGTGGACCGGACGGATGCGCCGCGCGAGCTCCTCTTCGGACATCGTGGCGTCCTCGGGCGGGTCGGCGAAGCCGAACAGGCGCCTGCCCGCCGGGTTCGTGAGCGTGATGCGCCCCTCGCGGTCGCTGACGAAGACGGCGTCGACCATGTTGTCGAGGATCGATCGCAGCGCGGCCTCGGCCTCCTGACGTTCGGCGATCTCCCGCAGCTGTTCGCCGTGGAGGCGGGCGTTCTCGAGGGCGACCCCGGCTTGCTCGACGAGCACCCCGAGCAGCTCGACCTTCTCGTCGGTGAACGCGCCCGGGAGGCGTTCGTCCTCGAGGTAGACGATCCCGAGGACGACCTGGTGGCAGACGATCGGGAAGCAGGCGATCGATCGCGGGCGGCGCGCGGCGACGTAGGGATCGGACGCGTAGGCGTTCGGGAGGCGCGCGTCGTGGAGCACGACGCCCTCGCGCGAGCGGAGGACCGCGGCGACGATCGACTCGGGCACGCCGCCGCCGTTCCCCGTCGCGTGCTCGATCGCCCACCGCGCGCCGCGGACGGAGAGGAACACGGCGCGGCGCGCGCCCAGGTGGTCCGCGACGAGCGACGTGAGGCGACGGACGACCTGCGACCAGGTCGCCTCGGTCGACAGGACGTGACCGAGGCGCAGCACCGAGGCGCGGTCCAGGCGCGCCGGAGCGCCGCCCTCCGCGCCCGCGCGGAGGTGGACGAGGTGGGGGACGGCGACGTCGAGCGCGTCGACCTTCGCGCGCGCGCCCCAGTCGAGGTATCGGCCGCGCGCCCGCCCGAGGTAGAGATCGGCGAACGTCGGGAGCCCGAGCTGGCGGTAGAACGCGGCCGCGACCTCGTACGCGAGCGCCTCGCCGAGGACGCAGCCGTTGTCGTGAGCGGACCGGAGCGCGCGCTCGTAGAGCGGGACGGCGGCGCCGACGTCGCCGTCGAGGCGGGCGCGCTCGGCCGCGAGGAGCGCGTGCATGTGGAGAAACCCCTCCGGGCAATCGCGGCGGTAGGCCGCCAGCTCCGACGCGTGCGCCGCGAGCGCGCGGGCGTGGGCCTCGCGCGCTTCGGCGACGGCCTCGCCCGCCCGCGCAGCGTGCGTCAGGCCCGCGAAGAGGTGAAAGGCGGGGGCGGACGCGTGCCCGGTCGACGGCGGGAGGAGCGCGGCGAGGCGCGCCGCGTGCCTGCTCGCCGCGTCGAGCTCGCCTCGGAGGTACGCGAGCTCGAGCGCGTAGAGGTGCCGCCAGGCGGCGGGCTCCCCGAGAGGGGGCTCGCCCGCGGACGGCTCGTCTTCGTCGAGGCCGCGCCCGCGCGCCGAGGACGGCGCCGCGCCCGCGCCGAGCGCGGCGATGAAGCCGAGCTGCCAGCGCAGGAGCGCCGCCGCGGCCGCGGCGCCGGCTCGCTCCGCCAGCGCGAGCGACGCGCGGGCCTCGCCTTCGACCTCGACGAGCGCGTCGCCGAGCTGGAGCCGCTCCGCGACGCAGAGCGCCGCGTCGGCCGACGCCGAGGTGAGGTCGCCCGCCTCGACGGCGGAGCGGCGCGCCGCCCGCAGGCGCTCGACGGCGGCGCTCGGCGAGACGGTCCGGAGGTCTACGGGCGCGCCGAGCATCCTCCCCTCGGGAGAGGCGCGCGACGGCCGGCGCCGGCGCGCTCCTGAGCGATGCGAGGGTGAGACGCGGTCGCCGCCATCACACCTGGATCTAGGCCGGCGCGCGCCGCTCCGCGAACGCCCCGCGAGCTCGGCGGTGGCCGCGCCCCCGGGCGAGGGCCGCCCGCTCGCGCTCGGCGATCCCCGCGCGTCCCGTCCCGATATATACGTAACCGAGCAGGCATGCGGCTCGTCCCCCTCCCCTTCTTGCTCGGCCTCGGGCTCGTCGTCGGTTGCGAGATCGACACCGCGCCCGAGGGGCTCAGGCGTACGCCGGCCGGCACCGGCCCGCTCGTGAAGTTCGACACGGCGCATCGGCCGCTGCCCGAGGTGCCGCTGCCGAACGACGTCGCGACCTTCGCGGACCCGACGAGCCGCACCGGCGTCCGCGTGAACGTGAGCTTGATCGCGCCGACGCACATGGAGCGGCGCGCGCGCGAGGACTTCGCCTCGATGGAAGGCTGGGGCGTCTCCTCGCCGATCACCGTCGCGTTCGAGCGCGGCGCGGCGACGGGCCCCCTCGAGCCGGCGCTCGATCTCGACGCCGTCGCCGATCGGATGACCGACGACGAGCACGACCCGGCCGACGACCCGTTCTACGTCGTCAACCTCACGACCGGCATCCCCGTCCCCGTCGACGTCGAGAGCGGCTACTACCCCGTCGTGCTGCGCGATCCGTTCCGCTACGGGCCGAACGATCCGAAGGCGAGCGAGTCGAACCTGGTCTTCGAGACCGTCGAGGAGGGCGCCGGGCTCCCGCAGAGCGCCTACCGGCCCGAGCTCGATCGCGACTTCGACGGCGTCCTCGATCACCCGAACACCCGGCCCGGGCGCCGGAGCGGCGTCCCCGGCGTCGACGACGTCATCACGTGGTACGAGCGCGAGAGCGACACGCTCGTCCTCCGGCCGATCGTCCCCCTCGACGAGAAGACCGAGTACGCCGTCGTCCTCACCGACCGCCTGCGCGGCCCGGACGGCCAGCCGGTCCGCTCGCCCTTCGAGGCGATCCACCACCCGACCCAGCGCGCCGGCGTCGCGCGCCTCAAGGACTGGCTCACCGACAGGCGCCTCGCGAGCTACTACGGCGACATCGCCGGGACCGGGCTCGATCACGTGGCCTTCGCGTGGACCTTCACGACGCAGCCGACGCACGAGGACATGCGCCTGCTCCGCGACGGGCTCTACGGCAAGGGCCCGTTCGCGCGCTGGAAGGATCAGTACCCTCCCGACGTCACGGTCGCGCGGATCGCCGGCAACGGCCCGGCCGACGAGGAGCAGCCCGCCGGCTGGGAGGCGTCGAGCGCCGCGTGCAGCGCGCGCGCGAAGACGCCGTTCGTCCTCAAGCTGAACGACGAGGACCTCCGGGGGTCGTTCCGCCTGATCTTCGAGCAGGTCTTCGGCCTCGACAAGGGCGGGCTCGAGGCCGTCGAGGACGCGCTCCAGCACATCGACCACGTCGTGCTCGGCTCGTTCAAGTCGCCCTTCTTGATGGGCGATCCGGCCTCGCGCGATCCCGACGCGCGCTTCAACGTGAGCTTCCGCACCGGCGAGGGCGACGTCCGGACCGACGACGTGCAGTGGGTGCTCGTCGTGCCGAAGGCCAAGGGCGAGCGGCGGCAGCCGTTCCCGGTCGCCTTCTTCGGCCACGGCGTCACCGGGCACGCCGACGAGACGCTCCTCTACGGCGGAGACTTCGCCCGGCAGGGGATCGCGCTCATCGGATACAACAACCCGGGCCACGGGCTCGTGCTGGGCGAGGGCGATCAGCGGCTCGCCAAGGCGCTGCTCGGGCCGAACTGCGTCGTCCCGTTCTTCGACGGCGTCCTCGGCGGGCGGGCGCACGACCTCAACGGGGACGGCGTCGGCGACAGCGGCTGGTTCTGGTGGACGTCGCACATCTTCCACACGCGCGACAACGTCCGCCAAGGGATCCTCGACGGGATGAACCTCGTCCGGATCTTGCGGTCGTTCGACGGGCGCAGGGGGACGCAGGACCTCACCGGCGACGGCGCGCCGGAGATCGCGGGCGACTTCGACGGCGACGGCGTGCCCGACGTCGGCGGGCCGAACGTCTCGTATTTCGCCGCGGGCGAGTCGCTCGGGGGGATCATGAGCGACATCCAGGGCGGGATCGAGCCGTACATGATCGCGTCGGCGCCGATGTCCGGCGGCGGCGGGCTCGCCATGGACGTCGCGCTCCGCTCCTACGGCGTCGTCGAGTCGGTCACCGCGCAGCTCATGGGGCCGGTGGTGTTCTCCGTCCCGGCGAGCGAGCGACCGCCGCGCGGCGACGACGAGCGGATCGAGAGCGTCGGCTCGCGCTGCGGCCCGTCCGAGCGCACGCTGCGCCTCCAGGTCAACGAGGGCGTGCGGAACCAGGAGCTCGAGCTCGCGTGCCTCGGCGCCGAGGAGCTCTCCGCCGGGATGACCGTGGTGGTGACCAACGTGACCTCGCGGGAGGTGCGCTGCGCGCGGACCGGCAAGGACGGCCGCTTCCGCGTCCCGATCCCGACGAGCACGGGCGACAGGCTGGACGTCCAGGTCTACACCGCGCCCGACGTCGTGGCGTCGTACGA
Source organism: Labilithrix sp. (assembly GCA_019637105.1). Taxonomy (GTDB): domain Bacteria; phylum Myxococcota_A; class Polyangia; order Polyangiales; family Polyangiaceae; genus Labilithrix. Next base: position 21,504 of record JAHBWF010000055.1, on the reverse strand, counting down.
CGGCTGCAACGTGAAGGAGGGCGCGCCCGTCGGGCGCCGCGTCCGCGACTTCGAGCAGGCCGCGCTCAAGGTGTTCCCCGTCGCCGACTCCGAGCGCGACAGGTGCGACGTCGCGGAGGGGTGCCAGCAGTTCCGCGATCGCTTCTTCCCCGTCGGCACGCCGCTCGTCGCGCCGAACGAGGGCCTCGGCATCCAGCGGCAGACGCCGGCGATGCGCCGCTTCCGCGACCTCGCGCAGGCCGCGCTCGATCCGGGCGACCCGATCGCGTTCGCGCCTTACTACATGCTGAAGCCGCTGTTCGACGAGGACGGCCAGCGCGTCCCGCCGCACGCGCTCCTGGCGATCAACACCGTGGGAGACAACTTCGTCCAGGTCTCGTCGCACCTCGCGTTCGCGCGCGCGGCCGGGGCGCTCCCGTTCTTGCCGCCGAGCGCGGCCGCGCGACTGCCCGCGTGGGCGGACTACGCGACGCCGCGCGAGCTCTACGATCGCCTCGGGCGGCGGACGCCGATGAAGTTCCTCGTCGACAACGGCGTCGTCGAGGGGATCGCCCGCCTCGGACGGACGAGCGCGGGCCCCGGCTGCGAGGCGAACTACTCGACCGCGGACGCCGAGCTCTGCACGCGCGCGCCGACCATCGAGCCTTACGAGTGCATGACGGCGCTCTACGACGCCGACTGGGTCAGCGAGGGGCGCCTCCCGTACGACCAGCCGCACCCCGACGTCCCGCTCCGGCTCGCGCGGGTCGCGGGGGTGCGCGTCGCCGACTCGACCTCGCTCGCCGCCGCGTGGGAGCCGCGGCTCCGCGGCGTCCCGTTCGGACCGGACGAGTCGAGCTGGGCGGCGACCGAGCGCGTCGTCGCCCTGTTCAACCACTACCTCGTCCCGAAGGGCCAGCACACGTGGAGCACCGGAGACGCGTGCCGCGCCTGGGACTTCGCGGTCTACGGCAACGCGCTCACCGCGCGCTTCTTCGCGTCCGGCGGGCGCGACGTCTACTACCTGAGCCACCCCAAGACGCACGGCTGCCTCGTCGACGGCAGCTGCGACTTCTTCCGCTGATCCGAGGCGCGGCGCGCCCGCCTCAGGGTCCGTAGTCGAGCAGGCGGAAGCTCGCGCGGTAGAGGACCATCGTCCAGAGCGGCAGCCTGAGGACGTGGAAGCCGAACTCGTCGTCGCCGGGCCGCGCGAGGACGACCACGCTGAGGAGGTCGTCGCGCTGCTTGAGCCCGAGGCGGACGCCGTAGAAGATCCCGGCCGCGAGCTCGCCGCGGCGCCGATCGCCGCGCGGCATGTCCATGTACCGCGCGTACGGACCGAGCGCCCCGAGCGACGCGCTCCGGACGAAGAGCACGGCGTCGCCGCGGTAGAGGACGCCGCCGTCGTGGACGTTGGTGTGGAACCAGTCGAACGCGTTGCTCGGCGAGCCCTCCCAGCGTACGGCGTGGTTGGTGACGAACCAGAGCCGGTCGAGCGGGATCACGAGGCGCCCGCGCCCCTCGCCCCATCCCCACGCGCGGGTCTCGAAGCTCGAGTCGCGATCGGTGTCGAGGCGGAGCTCTCGCGACACCGCCGCGCCCGGCGCGCCCTGGTACGTCCGCCAGACGTTGCGGTAGCCGGCCGACGCGCCGAACGTGAAGAGCAGGTAGCGCACGTCGACGTGGGCGGCGGCCTCGGAGAAGCCGATGCTCGCGAGCGCGCTGGCGCGGAGCGCGAGGGTGCCGAACGTCTCGTCCTCGATGGGCGTACGCGACTCGAGGGACGCCTGCGCGCCGAGCGTGAAGGCGTCGCCGTGCGCCCAGAGCCCCTTTTGCGGCGGATCGAGGAAGTAGTCGCGCCCCTGCTTCGGGGACGCCCCGGCTTCGCGCACCCACGCCGCCGCGAGCGCCGCGGCGAGCGCGCGCGTCCACCGGCCCCGACCCAAACGCATCTCGCTACGGTACGCGGAAGCGAACGCCGGCGCAGCTCGCGCTTTTCGCGCCGCGGCGCGCCATACGCTCTCGCGCGGCGCGCGCCGGTCGAAGCATGCCCCGCCGGCGCGCCGTGGTAGATCGGGGCACGATGAAGCCCGGCTGGCTCGCCAAGGCATCCACGTTCGCGCTGGCGCTCGCGACGGCGCTCTCCGCCTGCGCCGTCGACACCGCCCCCGACGGCGCGCGCCGGACGCCCCCCGGGACCGGGCCCGAGATCGTCTTCGACACGCTCCGCCGTCCGCTGCCGGAGATCCCGCAGCCGAACGACGTCGCGACCTTCGCCGATCCGACGAGCCGCACCGGCCGGCGCATCAACGTGAGCCTCGTCGCGCCGACGAGCTTCGAGACCGTCGCGCGTCAGGGCTTCGACAGCCTCGAGGGGTGGGGCACGTTCGCGCCAATCAGCGTGGCGTTCGCCAGGAGCGCCGCGACGCCGGAGACCGACGCCGCGCTCGATCTCGAGGACGTCGCCGCGCGCACGCGCACGTACGATCCGACCGACGACCCGTTCTACGTCATCGATCTCACGACGGGCGTCCCGGTGCCGCTCGATCTCGGCAAGGGCAACTTCCCGCTCGCCCTCGTCGATCGCGACAAGTACTGGGCGAACGATCCGCGCGTGAACGAGGACTCGCTCCTCTTCGAGACCTACGAGGAGGGCGCCGGGCTCCCCCAGAGCGCGTACCGCCCCGAGCTCGACACCGACTTCGACGGCGTCCTCGATCACCCGAACGTCCTCGTGCCGTTCCGCGGAGACCAGGCCGGACGGAGCGCGCGGATCGAGGAGGTCATCGACTGGTACGAGCGGCAGACCGACACGCTCCTCCTGCGGCCCGTCGTGCCCCTCGAGGAGAAGCGCGAGTACGCCGTGGTCCTGACGGACCGCCTGCGCGGCCCGGACGGCGCGCCGGTGCGTTCGCCGTTCGAGCACGTCCACCACGCGCAGCAGCGGCGCGGCGCCGAGCGCGTGCGCGAGATCCTCGGCGATCCGAGCAAGCGCGCCTGGTTCGGCGACGTCGCCGGGACCGGCCTCGAGCACGTCGCGTTCGTCTGGACGTTCACGACGCAGCCCGTCTACGAGGACATGCGGATCCTCCGCGACGGCCTCCACGGGGTGGGGCCCTTCGCGCGCCTCGCGACGGAGTTCCCGCCGGACGCGCGGGCGTTCCGCGCGGTCGGCACGGCGCTCGAGGAGATCGACGAGCCGCCCGGCGCGATCGACCGGACGCCGGCGTGCGCCCCGCGGAAGAAGACGCCGTTCGTCGTGAAGGTCGCCGACTCGAAGGACGCGATGCGCCAGCTCTTGGAGCGCGCGCTCGGCCTCTCGGGCGGCGAGCTCGACCGGCTCATCGACAGCCTCGACAGCGTCGACCACCTCGTCATCGGAAGCTTCGAGTCGCCGTACTTCCTCGGCGATCCGAAGAACGAGGATCCGGACGGCAAGTTCGAGCTCGACTTCAGGAGCGGCGCCGGGCGCGTCGGGCGCGACACCGTGCAGTTCTGGCTCAGCGTCCCCAAGGCGACCGAGGCGAAGGAGGCGCCGGACGGCACGTTCACGCAGGCGCACGAGGCGCCCTTCCCCGTCACCGTCTGGGCGCACGGCACGACGCTCCACGCGGACGAGATCATCGTGCGCGCGGGGTACTTCGCGAAGCAGGGCCTCGCGATGATGGGGATCAACATGCCCGGCCACGGGCTCTACCTCGATCCCGGCCTCGAGGCCGTGGCGAACGTCGTCTTCCGCGGGGAGTGCCTCTCGCCGTGGGTGAGGGCGCTCGGCAGCGGGCGCCACACCGATCTGAACGGCGACGGCGAGCCCGACTCCGGCGGGCTCCTCTGGTCGGCGCACGTCTTCCACTCGCGCGACAACATCCGCCAGGCGGTGGTCGACGAGATGCAGGCGACCCGCGTGCTCCGCGCGTGGGACGGCGTACGCCGCTCGACCCAGGACTACGACGGCGACGGCGTCCCCGATCTGGCCGGCGACTTCGACGGCGACGGGGTGCCGGACGTCGGCGGACCGAACGTGGCGATCACGACGTCGGGCAACTCCTTCGGCGGCGTCCTCGCGATGGTGCACGGCGCGCTCGATCCCAACGTCGTCGCGGCGGCGCCGATCTCCGGCGGCGGCGGGCTGATGGACGTCGCGACGCGCTCGTCGCTCGTCCCCGACTCGGTCCTGCAGCAGGTCCTGAGCCCGCTCGTCGTCGGCGTGCCCGCGAGCGCGCTCCCGGAGAAGGACGACCGCGAGCAGACGCGCTGCGCCGGGGATCAGCGCTCGGTGCGCCTCGTCGTCAACGACCTCACGGTCTCCCGCGAGCTCGAGATCGCGTGCCTCACGCCGGCCGAGCTCGACGAGGGCAAGACGGTGGTGCTCACCAACGTGCGCAACCAGGAGCGCCACTGCGCCCGCACCGGCCCCGACGGCCGCTTCCGCATCCCGATCCCGGCGAACGTCGGAGACCGCCTCGACGTCCAGGTCTACGACGCGCCCGACGCCGTCCGCTCGTACAAGGGCTGCGACGCGCTCGAGGGGGCGCCGCTCGGGCGGCGCATCCGGACGTTCGAGCAGGCGTCGATCGGGATCGCGCAGGTCGGCGACGCGACCAAGACGTGCGAGGCCGCCTACGCCGGCACGGACCTCGATCCGGCGGCGGGCTGCCAGCAGTTCCGCGATCGCTTCTACCCGGTGGGCTCGCCGCTCGTCGCGCCGCAGGAGGGGCTCGGCCTCTACCGGCAGTCGCCCGAGGCGCGGCGGCTCCTCAACCTCACGCAGACCGCCGTCGATCCGAGCGATCCGATCAACTTCGCGCCGTACTACGGCCTGCGCGCCGCGCCCGGGCCGGACGGCAGGCCGATGCCTCCGCGCGCGATCCTGGAGCTCAACACGGCCGGCGATCCGATGGTGCCGGTGAGCACCGGCTACGCCTTCGCGCGCGCCGCCGGCGCCGTCCCGTTCCTGCCGCCGTCGTTCGCCGACACCCACCCGGAGTGGGCCGAGTACGCGACGCCGCCGGCGCTCTGGGACCAGCTCGGCGGCAAGACGCCGAACGACGTGCTGGTGGAGAGCCACGTCCTCGAGGGCGTCGCGCGGCTCGAGCGCACGCGCGCCGGCGCCGCCTGCGCGCCGAACTACGTGGCGAGCGACTCGTGCACGAGCCCGCCCTCGAGCGCGGAGTGCGCCCGCGCGGTCTTCGACGTCGACTGGCTCTCGGAGGGCGAGAACCCCTGGGCCGCGCCGCGCCCCGCGATCCCGCTCCGCCTCGCGCGCTCGATCGACGTCCGCGCCAACGACGCGCTGTCGCTCGCGCGCACGTGGGAGCCGCGCACGACGGGCGCCCCGTTCGCCTCCGACGCGACGGCCTGGACGGGGACGCAGCCGCTCTCGGGCGTCGTCAACACGTGGATCCAGCCCGGGGGCCAGCACGTCTTCGTGACCGGCGACCCGTGCAAGAAGTACGACGACGTCGTCTACTACTCGAACCTGCTCGTGCGCTTCCTCGCCACCCAGGGCAAGGACCTCTACTACTTCAGCCACCCCTCCTCGCATCGCTGCCTCGAGCGGGCGCTCTGTCCGTTCTTCCGGTGAGGAGGCACCTCGCGGAGCTCGCCGGGCGCCACGCGCCCGCCCGCGTGGACGCGGCGCTCGCCGCGCTCCGCGTCCGCCGCGAGGGTGACGCGATCGTCGTCACGCGGGAGCCGGACGCGACGCGGGCCGCGGGCTCGCCCCTGTTCGGGGCGGCGCGTGGCGGCGCGCAGGAGGCGGTGAGCGTCGCGCGCGTGGCGCCGGGAGCGTACCCGGAGACGCCGACGTCCGAGGCGCGCGTCCGCGTGCTCGAGGCGGCCGCCTGCCTCGCGCGTCGCGTCGAGGTCCACGCGCCGGCCGCCGCCGACGGGACCTACCGAGGCCGCCTGGCGATCGATCTGCCGCGGCGCGCCGCGCGCGCGCTCGGGCTCGCCGCCGCCGAGCCGGGAGACCGCTTCTCGGGGCGCTTCGTGCACGCGTTCTTCGACGACGAGGCGCTCGTCGAGGAGGCCGCGCGCGCCGGGCTCGCCTTCGTCGCCCGCCGCGGCGCGTGGATCCTCCTCGAGGCGCGCGGCGACCGCGACCGGGAGCGCCGAGACGCCGACCTCGAGCGCGCCGCGCCCTTCCGGCGCGAGCTCGCGCGCGCCCTCGCCGTGGCGCGCGAAGCGGAGCGCCTGCGGCGATCGCGCAGCCCCGAGCAGGCGGTGCGGGCGATGCGCGAGCGCGGCCGTCGCGAGGCCGCGCGGGGACCGATCGGGCGCGCGCGCCTCCGCCGGGCGATCGGCTGGGTCGACGCCGCGGCGCTCGGAGGCCCGAACTGCTTCCGCCGGACGCTGATGGAGAGCGCGCTCGACGCCGGCGCCGCGCGCGAGACGCTCGTCTTCGGGCTCGACCTCGGCCGCACCGGGCACGTCGCGTTCAAGGACAGCGAGGACCGCGCCTTCGACGTCGCGTTCGAGATCCCGCCGGAGTGACGTGCGCGGCGGGGACCGCGTCCGCAGAAGGACATTGACGCTGCGCCCGGGCTGGGGCGATAGATCCTCCGCATGCGCTACTACGTGTCGCTCGACCCCGCGGCCACGCCCGATCCCACGGTCGTCGAGGTGAACGAGCTGCCGACGGGACAGCTCGAGGTCACGCTCGGCGGCGAGATCGTGCCGGTCGACGTCGTGTGGCTCGACGGCGCCGCCTCGATCCGCGTCGGCGGGCGCGTGGTCGACCTCACCGTGGAGGGTCAGCCGCCGGAGATCGGCGCCGTCGCGAGCGGCCACCGCTCCTACGTGCGCGTCGAGAGCGAGCGCCAGCGCGCCGCGGCCGCGGCGCGGAAGGGCAGCGGCGGCGGCGGCGAGAAGATCGTGAAGGCGCCGATGCCGGGCCGCGTCGTCCGCCTCCTCGTGAACGCCGGCGCCGAGGTGGAGGCCGGCGCCACGCTCTGCGTGATCGAAGCGATGAAGATGGAGAACGAGGTCAAGGCGAAGGGCGCCGGCACGATCGCCGAGGTGCACGTCACCGAGGGCGCGACGGTCGAGGGCAGCGCCAAGCTCTTCACGTTCGGCTGACGATCGATGGACGCGTCCCGGAGGCGTCTGTTCCTCGTGCACGCGCCGACGCCGATCGAGCGCCGGCCCGCGCTCGACGAGATCGTCGGCGCCAAGGTGTGGATCAAGCGCGACGACGCGACGGGCGGCGCGGAGGCGGGCAACAAAATCCGCAAGCTGGAGTTCCTCCTCGCCGACGCGCTCGATCGCGGGGCCGAGGTCGTCATCACCTGCGGCGGGCTCCAGTCGAACCACGCGCGCGCGACCGCGCTCGTCTGCGCGCGGCTCGGGCTGCGCGCGGTGCTCTACCTCCGCGTGCCGGATCCTGCGCGCGCCGCGCGCGAGCTCGAGCTCTCCGGCAACGTGCTGCTCGACCGGCTCGCCGGCGCGGAGGTCTGCTTCGTCTCCCCGGCCGAGTACCGCGAGCGCGGCGCGATCATGGAGCACGCCCGGGGCGAGCCCGAGGCTGAGGGCGCGCCGGCGTACGTCGTCCCCGAGGGCGGATCGAACGGTCTCGGCTCGCTCGGCTACGTCGAGGCGATGCGCGAGGTGCGACGCCAGCTCGATCTCGGCCTCTGCGAGGGCCTCCGGCCGGAGCCCGGCGGCGCGCGCTTCGACGTCGTGGCGCACGCGTGCGGCTCGGGCGGGACCGCCGCGGGCGTGGCGCTGGGCGCGGCGCAGGCGGGCGTCGCCCGCGAGGCGTGGGCCTTCGCGGTCTGCGACGACCGCGCCTACTTCGAGACGGCGATCTCCCGCGTCGCCGCCGAAGCGCGCGGCTACGATCCGTCGCTCCCGCCGCTCGCGCTGCTCGACCCGAGCGCGGGCGCCCGCGTCGCGGCCGCGCCGGACGGCGCCGCGGCGCTCGTCGTCGACGACCGGGCGAAGGGCCCCGCGTACGCCGTGATGGACCTCGAGCAGAAGCGCTTCCTCGCGCGCGTCGCCCGCCGGACGGGGCTCGTGCTCGATCCGGTCTACACGGGCAAGGCGCTCTGGGGCCTGGCGCGCGCCGTCGAGCGCGGCGACGTCTCCGCCGACGCGGACGTCCTCTTCGTCCACACCGGCGGCCTCCCCGGCCTGCTGGCGCAGGGTGAAGAGCTTCGCGAAGCGCTCGAGGAGCGGTAGGTTTCCGCGCTGCGATGAGCAAGCCGAAGGACACGGCCGAGACGCCCCCCAGCGACGCCCAGGGCGTCCGCCTCGACGTGGCCGCCTGGGGCCTCGCCCTCGCCGCCGGGTGCCGCGCCGTCGAGATCTTCCTCGAGGCGCAGTCGATGGCCGGAGCCGTGGGCCAGGCGGTGCTCGTCGAGTGGGGCAGCTCGCGCCTCGGCGTCGCGTGGAGCGATCCCGCCGAGCCGACCACCGCCGCCGCCATCGCGCGGCGTGCGCTCGTCGGCGCGGCGATCGGCCTGGGCGTCGCGGGGCTCGTCTTCGCGACCCTCGCGGCGACGCGCGGCGTGACCCTCGGCCCCGCGGTCTCGCGCGTCGAAGCGTCGGTCCTCGTGCTCGGCTTCGCCACGGCGGGGCTCCACGCGTGGCGCGACGAGCTCTTGCTCCACGGCATCACGCTGCGCGCGCTCGGCGCCCGCTCCGTCCCCGACGTCGCCCGCGTCGTCGCCTGCGGCGTGACCTCGGCGGGCGCCGCGCTCGGCCGGAGCGACGCCACCGCGCGCACGGTGTTCGTCGCGCTCCTCCTCGGCGTGCTCTTCGGCGCCCTCTGGATCCGCGACCGGGGCGCGTGGCAGCCGTGGGCGGCGCACGCCGCGTTCCGGTGGACGACCGGCACGCTGCTCTCGGGCGGCCTCGTGCACGCGGAGCTCGCGGACGACGCGTGGGCGGGCGGGAGCACCGGATGGATCGGCGGGACCGCGGCCGCCGTCGCGCTCCTCCCGGTGAGCCTCGGCGCCCTCGCGTGGATCGCTCGGCGATTGTCGCCACGATCCGCCGGAGTCGGATAGGATCCCGTCCCGAAGGATGCGTCAGAGTCACGGGCCGGGCACGTCGTACGACGAGCCGATCGAGAACGAGTCGCGACGGCTGACGCCGTCGATCGGGCTGATGCGCGACTCCGACAAGCCGACCGACTCTTCCAACGAGGACTTCCTCTTCCACCTGTATCGGGGGAGCGAGCTGCTCCAGGACAACCGGGTCCACGAGGCGAAGGAGGAGCTCGAGCGGGCGCTCCACCTGCAGCCGCGCGACTCGAAGGGCCAGGACCTCATCGCGGTCGTCTACTTCCGCCTCGGCCTCTACCCGCGCGCGATCCAGATCTACGAGCAGCTTCGTCGCAAGAACGCGAACGATCCTGCGCTGCTCCTGAACCTCGCGCTCTGCTACCTGAAGACCGGTCAGCCCCAGCTCGCGCGGCGGGATCTCGAGCAGCTGCTCGAGCTCAACCCGTCTCATTCGCGGGCCTGGGGGTACCTCGGGCTCGCGTGCGAGCGGCTCGGCGACCTCGTCCAGGCCGAGCGCGCCTTCGCCCAAGGCGGCCACCACCAGATGGCGAAGCGGATGTCCGCGCGCATCGAAGGCGCGTCGGTCATCCCGGGCGCGCCCGCGGAGTCCCAGCCGACGCGCGAGGTCCGCGAGGTCGCGGGCGCCGCGTACCAGGAGCTCGACGCCGGCGAGCTGTCGTTCGCGCTGGCCGAGCCGACGGGCGAGCAGGGCGGCGACGGCGCGGCCCAGAGCTGGCGCCCGCACGAGCTCGGCCAGGTCCGCCCGGGCGATCGGGCGTCGCTCGACCACGCGCCCGAGCGGCGCGACACGCGCCGGCCCGAGGCGCGCGGCGGACCGCCGATCGTGTCCTCGGTCCCCCAGCTCGGCCACAGCCAGTCGTTGAACCGCAGGCCGACCTTGATCGCGCCCGTCGGCGCGCCGCCGGCGCAAGGGGTCGGCGCGGTCGACTACGCCGCGCTCGAGCGCATCCCGTCCCAGCGCCCGCCGTCGATCGGCCTCGACGACGTGGCGGTGTCCGCGCCGCCGTCGCTGCGGCACCCGGTCGTGGCCGTGCCGAGCCCCTTCGGTCCGCCGAAGTCCCACGACGTCCAGCCGGCCGCGCAGGGCACACGGACGCTGCTCCCGCCGCTCGGCGCGCCGGGCAGCGGCGCGCCGCCGCCGCCAGCGCCGGTCGAGAGCGCCCTGCCGCGGTCTGCGGCCGAGGCGGCGTCGAACGCCGGGCGCGCGCCGGTCGGCCTCGCCGGCGCCGCTGGCCCCTGCCCTGCTGTTCGTCGCGGCGAGCCCGACCCGCCGCGCGCCTGCTGCGGCCGGCGCCGACCGCGGTGCGGTTCCCCGACGCAGGGGTCGCGCTCCACACGTCCGGCGTCGCGCTCGTGCGCACGACCGCGGAGGTCGGCTTCGCCGCGCGCCTCGAGTCGATCCGCGCGCAGCAGAGCGGCCTCGAGATGCGGCTCCTCGAGCGCCGCGTGAAGGGCAAGCCGAGCGGCGAGTCGTTCGGCGGCGTCACGAGCCCGATGGTGCTCGCCGCGGGAGAGGGCCAGCTCGTCCTGGCGGCGCGGCCCGGGCGAAAGCTCGCCGCCTTCGCCGTCGACGGCGCCATGTGCTTCGCGCGCGAGGACGTCCTCCTCGGGTTCGGCGGCGGCCTCGCGTTCGAGAACGGCCGCCTCTCGACCGGCGAGGGCGAGTCCGTCCCCGTCGTCCAGCTCCGCGGCGAGGGCTCGGTGCTGCTCGAGGCGATCGGCGACGTCCTCACGCTCGCCGTGCGCCCCGATCGCAGCTTGAGCGTGCGGAGGGAGGTCATCCTCGGCTGGTTCGGCCGCCTCGTCCCTCGCGCCCTGACGCCGAGCGACGCGCCGTGCGGTCAGCGCGGCCTCGTGAGCTTCGCCGGAGAAGGTCGCGTCCTCGTCACGACCGCCTGACCGCCGCGCGCGGGACGAGATGGAGGGTGACGCCGGCCGGAGGGAGGGCTAAAGCAGGCCGCGTGAACGAGGACGCGGGCCGAGCGCGTAGAGAGCGTCGCCAGTCGCTCCGGCAGGACGCGTTCAACATCCCGAATGTCCTGACGATGGGGCGGATCGCGATGATCCCGCTCTGCCTGTGGTTCCTCGATCAGGACACCCCGAGGTCGGGGTTCTGGGCGGCGCTCGTCTTCACGGCCGCCGCGCTCACCGACGTGCTCGACGGCTACCTCGCGCGCAAGCTCGGCGTCGTGAGCGTGCTCGGCAAGCTCATCGATCCGCTCGCGGACAAGCTCATCGTCATGGCGTGCCTCGTCTGGATGGTGAAGATGGACCGCATCCCGGCCTGGGCGGTGATCGTCCTGCTCGCGCGCGAGTTCAGCGTCACCTCGCTCCGCAGCGTCGCCGCGAGCGAGGGCGTCATCATCTCCGCCGGTCAGGAAGGCAAGACGAAGACCGCGCTGCAGATGCTCGGCATCATCGTGCTCCTCTCGGGCTACCCGTACCACCTCTCGTACCTCGGGCTCGATCTCGGCGTCGTCGATCTGGCCGCCGTCGGACGCGTGCTCGTGTACCTCTCGCTCGTCTTCTCCGTGGCGAGCGCGGCGCAATACCTCTCGCTGTTCTCCGACACGGTCGAGGCGAAGAAGGAGAAGCTCCGCTCGGACGAGAGCACGCCGTCACTCTGAGCGGCGCAGGGGCGCGGCGGGGCGCGGGCCGTTCGGCCCCTCCCGGGCGCCGCCGAGTTGCCGCTTGCCAGGCCGCGAGCTTCCGTGCCATCAAGGTGGCGTGAAACGCTCTCAGTCTCCCGCTCCGCGCGCTCGCGGAGGCTCGATGCGCCGCGCGGGCGTCGTGATCCTCCTCGCCGTCGGCACCTTCGTCGCCTTCGTCGCTGCGTGCTCGAACCAGGGCGAAGGCGAGCGCTGCGAGGTCTTGAACGGCGACGACGACTGCAAGACCGACGAGGGGCTCGTCTGCTATCCGATGGACCAGCTTCGGAACGCCAGCTCGGATCGCTGCTGCCCGGCGGATCGCTCCAAGGCGACGCACCCCGTCTGCGTGACGCCCACGACCGTCATCGGCGACGCGACGACCCCCGCGGACACCGGGCCGGCGCCGTCCGAGGACGCCTCGACCGGCGACGCCTCGGACGCGTCTTCCGACGCGTCGTCCGACGCGGACGCGGACGCGAACCAATAGGGAACGACGTTGTCGCCCGCCGCCCTGCTCGAGCAAGCGCAGAGCGCCCTCTTGCTGTCGGTGGCGGTCGCCCTGCCCGTGCTCGCGGTGGCGGCGCTCGTCGGGCTCGTCGTGGCCGCGTTCCAGGCGGCCTCGCAGATCCAGGACCCGACGATCGCGCACCTCCCGCGGCTGCTCGCCGTCGTCGCGGCGCTCGTCGTGCTCGGTCCGTGGATGGGCAGCCAGATCGGCTCGTTCGCCGAGCGCATGCTCGAGATGGCCGCCGCGCGCTGAGCCCGGCGTGGGGCACCGGTCGGTCCTCGGGAGCCGAGGTTGACCCCGGCTCGGCCGTTTGATACCTCGGCCACTCAATGAGTGAATCCTCACTCAGTTTGCGCCGGCGCCGCGCCGGCCGCGGGCGGGAAGAGCCCCGGTCGCCGCAAGACCGCGCCGCGGGCCGACCCGCCGCGCGCGAGCGGCCGGAGAACGGCGCGCGCGCGACGAACCGCCAGGGCAGCGACAAGCGCCGGCGGCTCGGGGACAAGCGCGATCGCATCCTGAAGGCGGCCGTGAAGGTCTTCGCGCGGAACGGCTTCCACGCGACGCGCGTGAGCGAGGTCGCGAAGGCGGCCGGCGTCGCCGACGGGACGATCTACCTGTACTTCGAGTCGAAGGAGGAGCTGTTGTTCTCCCTCTTCGAGGATCGCGTGGGCAAGCTGCTCTCGTTCATGCGCGACGAGCTGCCGAAGAAGCCCGACGCGCCGGCGCGTCTCCGCGCGATCATCGACATGCAGCTCGGGCTCCTCGAGGGCGAGCGCGACCTCGCGGAGGTCATCACCGTCATCCTCCGTCAGTCGACGCGCCTGATGAAGGAGTTCGCCGCTCCTCACTTCAACGCGTACCTCGACGCGATCGCGAAGATCATCGCCGAGGGCCAGGCGACCGGCGCGTTCCGCCAGGACGTCTCCCCGCACATCGCCGCGCGCGCCATCTTCGGCGCGCTCGACGGGATCACGCTCACCTGGGCGCTCGGGCGGGCGGAGCAAGGCGCGCTCGGACGCGCCGCGGGCCAGCTCGCCGACGTGCTCCTCCGCGGCCTCGCGCCGTGACGGCGCCGTCGGGCTACGCCAAGCGGCTCGCGGCGCGCGCCCGAGCGCTCGAGTCGACGCGCGCCTTCTTCGCGTCGCGCGGCTACCTCGAGGTCGAGACGCCGATCGCGATCCCTTCGCCCGGGCTCGATCTCCACCTCGACGCGTTCGAGGTCGCCCCCACCGGCGTCGTGACGACGGCCGCGGCGACGAAGCGCTTCCTGTCGACGTCGCCCGAGTACCAGATGAAGCGCCTCCTCGCGGCGGGGCACGGTCGGATCTTCCAGATCACGCGGGCGTTCCGCGCGGGCGAGCTCGGCGAGCGGCACAACCCGGAGTTCACCATCCTCGAGTTCTATCGCCCCGGCGCCGGGGTGGAGGCCGTGATGCGCGACACCGAGCAGCTCCTCGCGCGCGTGACCGGCGGGTCCGTGACGATCGACGGGCGCGAGATCGACGTCCGCCCTCCCCTGCCGCGCGTCACCCTGATCGAGGCGTTCGAGCGCTGGGCCGCGACGCCCGCCGACGAGACGCTGCGCCTCGCCGAGCACGACGAGGACGCGTTCTTCGAGAAGCTCGCGTTCGAGGTCGAGCCCGCGCTCGCGGCGCTCGATCGCGGCGTCTTCGTCACGGAGTACCCCGCCTCGCAGGCCTCGCTCGCGCGGAGGAAGGCGGACGATCCGCGCGTCGCGGAGCGGTTCGAGCTCTACGTCGCCGGGGTCGAGCTGTGCAACGGCTTCGGCGAGCTCACCGACGCCGCGGAGCAGCGCGCGCGCTTCGAGCGGGACCAGGCCACGCGCGCGGCGCGGGGCAAGCCGGTGTACCCGATCGACGAGCGCTTCCTCGAGGCGCTCGCGCGGGGGATGCCGGCGGCGGGCGGGAACGCGATCGGCTTCGACCGAATGGTCGCGCTGGCGTGCGGGACGCGGGCGATCCGAGAGGTGCTCGCGTTCTCCGAGGAGGAGCTCTAAGCGCATTTTCGACGCCGAGACGCGCTCACCGGGAGGCCGAGGCCCCCGAGCGGACGCCGGGATCGAGCCGGGACGGGCCCGCGCGACCGCCGGGCGAGCTCGATTTCGGCCCGCCATGGGCCGTGAAATGCGTTCGAGGGCGCCCCCGCCGTGTGGTACGCGTTCCCCGTGCTCCGCTTCGAAGAGGCCCTCGCGCGCGTCCTCGCCCTCGGGGCGCCCGTGCTCCCGATCGAGCGCGTGGCGATCGAAGAGCTCGACGGTCGCGTGCTCGCGGAGGACCTCGTCGCGCGCGCGGATCTCCCGGGCTTCGACTACAGCGCGATGGACGGCTACGCGGTTCGCGCGCGCGACCTCCAGGGCGAGCTCCCGCTCCGCCTGCCGGTCCGCGGCGAGAGCCGAACCGGCGCCGTCCCGGACGCGCTCGAGCCGGGCGCCGCGATGCGCATCTTCACGGGCGGCGCGCTGCCCGCGGGCGCCGACGCCGTCGTCATGCAGGAGAACGTCACCCGCGACGGCGACTTCGCCGTCCTGACGGCGCTGCCTCGTCCCGGGCAGGGCGTCCGCAAGCGCGGCGCCGATCTCGCGGCGGGCGCGATCGCGATCGCGCGCGGGACGCGGCTCGGGCCGGCCCACCTCGCCGTCGCGGCGGCGCTCGACGACGCCGACGCGCCGGTGACCCGCCGGCCCGAGGTCGCGATCCTCGCGACCGGCGACGAGCCCAGGCGCCCGGGCACCGACGCCGTCCCGGGCACCATCCCGGAGTCGAACACCGTCGTCCTCCGCGCGATGGCGCGGCGCGCGGGCGCGCGGGCGCGCGCCCTGCCGTTCGTCCGCGACGAGCGCGCCGCGACCGAGCGCGCGTTCGCCGCCGCGCTCGCCGCCGCCGACGTCGTGGTCACGGTCGGCGGGGTGAGCGTCGGCGATCACGATCTCGTGCGGCCCGCGCTCGAGGCGGTGGGCGTCGCGCTCGATTTCTGGCGCGTGGCGATGAAGCCCGGCAAGCCGCTCGTCGTCGGGCGCTTCGCGCGGAGCGGCCGTCGCGACGCGATCGTGCTGGGCCTCCCGGGCAACCCGGCGAGCGCGGCCGTCACCTTCGCGCTCTTCGGCGTGCCGCTCCTCCGCGCGATGCAGGGCGATCTCCGGCCGTTCCCCGCCCGACGGCGCGCGAGGATGACGCGCGCGCACGCGCACGATCCCGGCCGGCTCGAGCTCGCGCGGGCGACGGTGACGTACGGCGAGGACTCGCAGCTCGGCGTGACGACGCTCGGCAACCAGGCGAGCGGCGCGGTGACGACGATGGCGCAGTCGGACGCGCTCGTGTTCATCCCGGCCGAGTCGAACGGCGTCCCCGCGGGCGCCGAGGTCGACGTCCTCCTCTGGAGCGATCTGTCCGGCGGATCGGAGGCTCGAGCACCATGACGAACGACGACGACCCCCGCATCGCGCTGACGCACCTCGACGCCGAGGGGCACGCGCACATGGTCGACGTCGGCGCCAAGGACGTCACCACGCGGAGGGCGACGGCGCGCGCGCGCGTGCGCATGAGCGAGGCGACGTACCGCGCGCTCGAGGCCGGCGCGACGCCGAAGGGCGACGTCCTCGCGGCGGCGCGCATCGCCGGCATCCAGGCCTCGAAGCTCACGCCTCAGCTGATCCCGCTCTGCCACTCCGTGCACCTCACGCGCGTGGAGGTGGCGATCCGCCTGGAAGACGGCGACGTCGTCGTCGACGCCACCGCCGAGGCGCGCGACCGCACCGGCGTCGAGATGGAGGCGATGGTCGCGGCGAGCGCCGCGGCGCTGACCCTCTACGACATGCTCAAGGCCGCCGATCGCGGCATGTCGTTCGACGTCGCGCTGCTCGAGAAGGCCGGAGGACGGAGCGGGCACTGGACACGTCCTGCCGACGCCGGCGGGGCGCCGTGACGAGCGCCCCGGAGCGCGCGGGCGCCCGCGGGACGACGCCGGACGACGACGCCCCGCGTACGGACGTCCGCGAGGCGCCGCTCTCGGTGGACGAGGCGCTCGCGCGCGTCCGGCGCCCGGGCGCCGGCGGGCTCGCGGTCTTCGTCGGCGTCGTGCGGGACGAGAGCGCCGGACGCGCCGTGACGCGCCTCGAGTACTCCGCCTACGCCTCGATGGCGAGGCGCGAGATGGAGCGCGTCGCCGTCGAGATCGAGGCGGAGCTCCCCGGCGTCCGCGTCGCGGCGATGCATCGCACCGGATCGCTCGAGGTCGGCGAGGCCGCGGTCGTCTGCGCGGCCAGCGCGCCTCATCGCGGTGAAGCGTTCGAGGCGTGCCGCGCGCTCATCGACCGCATCAAGTCGCGCGTGCCGATCTGGAAGCGCGAGATCGGCCCCGACGGAGCGGCGTGGGTCGGCTGGGAGGACGCGCGCTGCGGCCCCGGCCACGAGCACGACGCGGCGGGGCACGAGCACGACGCGGCGAGGCGCGAGCACGACGCGGCGAGGCGCGAGCCGCGCGAGCCGTGAAGGGCGGCGGCTCGATCCGGGCGAGGCCGCTCGCTCGGACCGCCCGTCGAGCGCACCTCGCCAAGACGGGACGCCCATATCGGGCTCGCCCCGATGGGCGAGGCGGCCCGGTGCGGCTCGATTCCCGGAGTCCGAGCCGCCTTCCGTTCCTACGCGACGCTCAGCCGCCGGCGACCGGCGGGATCAGCGCGACGACGTCGCCCTCCGCGAGCGCCTCGTCGCGGGTCGCGAACGTCTCGTTGCGCGCGAAGCGCACCGACGCGAGACGCCCCGCGAGCGCCGCGTGGCGCCGCTCGAGGAAGGCGGCGAGCTCGGCGATCGACCCGACGTCCGGCGGGAGCGTCACGCGCTCCTCGTCCCGCCCGACCAGCTCCCGAACGGCGGCGAAGTAGAGGAGCGTGATCGTCACCGCGCGCCTCCGTGGGCGTGGTGCTTCGTCCGCCCGTTCACGAGATCGACCGCGTGCGCGAGCACCGGCGCGATGAGCGCGCGGGCGCCGAGCCTCGCCGCCTTCTCGCTCCCCGGGAGCAAGAAGACGAGGCACGTCCCGACCGTCCCGGCGGCCGCCCGCGACAGGACGGCGCGCGGGCCGATCTCGTCCCACGAGAGCCGGCGGAACGCCTCGCCGAAGCCGTCGAGCGACTTGTCGAAGAGCGCGGAGACCGCCTCGAGCGTGACGTCGCGAGGCGCGATGCCCGTACCGCCGGTGAAGACGATCGCGTCCGCCTCCCCGCTCGCGACCGCGTCCGTGACGACGCCGGCGATCGCCCGAGGCTCGTCGGCGACGATGACGTGACGCACGTGCGTGAACGCGGCGAGCTCCTCCACGAGGGCCTCGCCCGAGGCGTCGTCCGCGGCGGTGCGGGTGTCGCTGACGGTGACGGTGATGACGCGTGCCGGCGGGCTCATGGATCGGCGCGATCCTACACCGAGCGCGACCTCACGTACGTCGGATGGTCCGGCGGACCGGCGAGCTGCCGCGGCGTCCGAGCTCGACGTCGCCGTGGGCATCCCGCTTCGCGCGCTCGCGTTCGTGCGCGCCGTGCTCGCTGGCGGTCGGCGCGTCACGGCGCGGAGGCCTGGGGGACGTAGCGCGACCGTCGCCGCGAGCTGGAGCTCCGCCCCGAGCGTCCCCGGCGCCGGCCGGACGCGCCGCGCTCGCGGGCTCCGCCTTGCCCCCTCACCTCCGATGCGCGATACGCTCTGCCCGGCGCTCGTTCGGCCGAGCGGCGCGGCGTACACTTCACCTTTCACGATGGTCGCCCTCCCCGTCCTCCAGCCGCGCCCCGCGCCCGCCACGCCGCCGCGCTCGGTGCGCCTGTCGCTGACGGACCGCTGCGATCTCGCCTGCGTCTACTGCCGGCCGGACAAGCGCGACGGCTACCTCGAGGACCGGCTCGAGATCGACGCCTGGAAGACGATGGCCGAGGGCCTCGTCCGCGCGGGCGTCCGCCGCGTCCGGTTGACCGGCGGCGAGCCTCTGCTGCACCCGGCGGTCGTCGAGGTCGTGGCCTTCCTCGGCGCGCTCGGCCTCGACGACCTCGCGCTGACGACCAACGCCACGCGCCTCGCGCGCCACGCGCGCGCGCTCCGCGACGCCGGCCTCATGCGGATCAACGTCTCGCTCGACACGCTCGATCCCGCGCGCTTCCGCCGGATGACGCGGGGCGGGCGGCTCGACGTCGTCCTCCGCGGCGTCGACGCCGCGCTCGCCGCCGGCTTCGACGAGATCAAGCTGAACGCCGTCGTCGTGCGCGGCGAGAACGACGGCGAGCTCGAGGACATCGTGCGCTGGTCGTGGGAGCGCGGCATCGTCCCGCGCTTCCTCGAGGTGATGCACATCGGCGAGGGCGCCAAGCTGAAGGACCGCGTCGTCCGCGCGAGCGAGATGCGCGCGCGGCTCGCCCACCTCCTGCACGGCGGCGAGGCGCTCGCCGAGGCCGACCGCGGCCCGGCGAAGTACCTCTTCGCGCGGCGCGGCGACGGCCGCAAAGTCGGCTTCATCACGGGCACGAGCGACACCTACTGCAAGGGCTGCGACCGCCTCCGCGTCGCCGCCGACGGCACCCTCCGCCCGTGCCTCGCGACGAACGACGGGCTCGCCGCCGGCCACATCGCGCGGCGCGGCGACCCCGCGAAGATCGCCGGCGCCGTCGACGACGCCTGGCGCCTCAAGCCCGACGGCGACGTCTGGAAGGGCTGCACGGAGCCCGACGCCGCCTCCGTCTCGATGCGCGGCATCGGCGGCTGAGTCAGGTCGTCTCGCTCGCCGCCATCACGTCGAGCCCGACGATCTTCATGAGCCGGAGCGCGTTCGAGCTCTGAACGACGCCGCGCCGCAAGAGGTAGTCGAAGCTCATCACGTCGCCTTCGACCTGCTCCTCGAAGTGGACGTTCTCGACGTGGTCTGGCTTCTCCTTCTCGAGGTCCCCCAGCCCGAGATCGTGCGTCGAGACCGCGCCCATCGCGCCTTGCGCGAGCAGCTCCATCAGGATCGCGCGGGCCCCGATGAGCCGCTCGCGCGTGTTGGTGCCGTGGAGGATCTCGTCGAGGAGGAAGAGCAGCGTGCCCTCCGCCGGGTCCTTGTGCACCTTGCGCGCGAGGTCGAGGACGAGCTTGAGCTTCTTCAGCTCCGCGTAGAACCGGCTCGTGCCCTCCTCGAGGGAGTCGGACACGCGCATGCTCGTGGCCACCGCGAGCCGCGACGCGCGGAGCGACTTCGCGCAGACGGGGCCGCCCGCGTTCGTCAGCACCGTGTTGATCCCGATCGCGCGGAGGAGCGTGCTCTTCCCCGACATGTTCGAGCCCGTGACCACGAGCGCGTGTCCGGGCCCGGCGACGGTGACGTCGTTCGAGACGCGCTTGTCGCCGTCGATGAGCGGGTGCCCGAGCGCCTCGGCCTCGAAGAGCGCGCGGTCGGTGACGATCTCGGGGAAGGCGTGGTCCGGGTTCTCGAACGCGAAGCCGGCGATCGACGCGAGCGCCTCGAGCTCGGCGAGCGCGCGGAACCAACCGAACGCGGCCTTGCCGGCCCGCGCGCGCCAGCCCTCGAGCGCGAGCGCGCACCAGAGGTCCCACATCAGCGCGGGCCCGATGAAGAAGCGGAAGACCTCGTTGTGCCGCGCGTCGACGAAGCCGACGATCCGCGAGAGCGCCGCCATCTCGCGCGTGGCCGACGCGCCGCTCTCCTTCAAGCGCTTCTGCAGCCCGACGAGCAGCGGCGCCTCGAGCTCCTCGTCTTCGAGGAGGCGGAGCATCCCACCGTAGCGCGAGAGCGCGCTCTCCTTCGACGACGCCGCCTCGAGCGACGGCTGGATCCGCGCGCGCAGCGCCGCGAGGATCGAGACGCTCACCGCGAACGGCAGGAGGAAGAGCATCCGGTGGACGAGGCCCATGCCGCCCGCGATCAGCGCGCCGACCGTCGCCAGCGGGACGACCAGCGCGACGACGCGGAGCGCTCCGGGGAGCCGCCCGCCTCCGGCGCTCGTCTGCGCCTGCCCGGCCCACATGACGAACGGGCGCGGGTCGGGTTTGTCGTCCTGATCCTCGAGCAGCGAGCCGAGGGCGGCGAGCTCTTCGCGGAGGGTCAGCCGGGGCGCGAGGTCGCGCACGGCGGCCTGCCGCTGCCGCACGGCGTCGGCGAACTCGGCGATCCCCGACGGCGCGCCCTCGCCCGAGAGCCAGCGCGCGAGGACCTCTTCGCCGTAGCGCGTGGAGGTCGCGTCGAGGCGCTGGAAGAGCGAAGCCCGACCGAACACGTCGAGGTCGCCCGCGTAAGGATGCGTCGCGACCGCCCACCGCTCGCCGGTGGACGGGAACGAACGCCACTTGCCGTCCATGCGCGCGAGCGCGCGCTCGTGGAAGCGCATCGCGGCGGTCGCCTTGTCCTTCTGCGCGTGGACGCGGGCGTGGACGACCACGAGCGTCGCGAACGTCAAGACGAGCGCGACGACGCCGAGCCACGCCTGGCGCGGCATGTCGGCGAAGGCGATCGCGCCGATCAAGCCGATGGCGCCGAGCGCGGCGACGAGGCGGCCGTTTCCGATCGCGCGAGCCTTGGACTCGAGGGCCTCGGCCCCTGCTCTCCGCGCGGCGAGCGCGGCCTCGTGTTTCTCTCGCGGACCCGTCACGGGACGGGACCCTTATCACGCCTGCCCGCCGCCTGCCCGCCCGCCGGGGCGCTGAGCGCCGGGGCGCGCCTGAGAGCTCCGCCGGTCGCCCGCCGCGCTCGAGGCGCGCGGCGACGACGCACGCGGCGCTCGAGGCGCGCGGCGACGGACGACGCCGAGCCTGCGCTCACGCCGCGCGGCGACGACGGACGAGCGGGACGACCGGCGGCCGGGTCGCCGGTCGAGCCGGGCGCGTCGCCGGGCGCTGCGCGCACGCGACCGCGACCGCGAGGCCGGCGAGCGAGAGGCGCAGCCCGGCGGGGGTGCGCTGGACGAGCCCGCTCTTCGCGAGCGAGCCGAGGGCGCGGCGGACATCGGCCTCTTCACCGCCCACGCGAACGACGAGCTGTTCGAGCGTGGGCGGCGTGCGGCGGCGAGCGAGACGGAGGAGGGCGCGGAGGACGTCGATCTCGAGGCTCATGGAGTGAGCTTACGTTCAGCACTGAACGTCCGTCCACTTAACGCCGTCGATTTTCCGCGCCCCCTGGAAATCAGGCACGGACGCGCGCCGAGGACGGCCGCGGCGCCGCGGAGAGCGCCGACGAGGCCCGCCCGCGACCGTGGCCGACTTCCCGCGGACGTCAGGCGCCGGCCGGCGTCGACCGAGCTCGGCTCACGGCGCGCAGCACCGAAAGCCGCGAGCCATGTGCGTCGAAGAGC
>JAHBWF010000054.1 GCA_019637105.1 Labilithrix sp. | reverse complement strand
CCACGCGTACCTTCGGACCGACGTGCCCCGCGCCGCGACGAGCCACTGGGACGGATCCGGCAGCGTGCCGCCGAGCCATCGACAGTACCCGATCGCTTGCTCCGGCGTCACGCACGTGACCGGGAGCTCGTCGCCGCCCGGCACGTTGAACGTCGGTCCGCGGAGGCGCGTAAACTCGCCCGCGCCGCCGCATTCATAGCTCGCAAGGGCAGGCGCATCGCATGCGCCCGCCGCTACGCACTGGCGATAGTGCTTCACGGTAATCGGAAACTTCGTGATGTGAAACGCTTCGAGCGACCGCTCGTCTCGTTGCGTGCCGAGCTCGAGGCCAATCGTCGCCTTCCCAGCGGGGATCGACGCGAGGACGGGGATCTCGTCGGGCCGGGGCGGCCGCGCACCGCGGTCGTCGTCGCAACCGGTGGCGACGGCAGCGCTCGCGGTCATCATTCCAACGGCGCCCAAGGTCAGCGCTCGCGACATCGTCGATTCTCGGCGTCTCATGAGTATCCTTCGCAGTCCTTCGATCACGGGTCGCAACCGCCGTCAGGGATTTCACCGCAGAGGTCGAATACGAAGCCTCGGCAACTCTGACGAGTGCACGGCGCGGCGCCGGGGCAGCTTGGGTAGGGCGGAGTGGGATTGGGATCGCACATCAGGATCTCGAATCCTCCGTTGGGGTGCACCTTGGGGAACCCCACGTTTCCCTGAATGCACGAGGCAGCAAACCATGGCCCGTACCCGCTGAGCCGGCAGTGGTCGAGACCGGTGCAATCACTCGGGGCGTCGCACCTGACCCGGTCGCCGCCAAGGCACGCTCCAAATCCAGCGTCGAGGAGCACGCACGCGCGCGTCCCTTCCGGCCGCCCGCAGCAGGAATGCGAACGCACATCGCACGGCGTCGCGCCGCATTGGACGAACCCTGCCGGAGCCGGGGCAGGCTCCGCATCCATCCCCGCCTCGGCGGCGTCCGAAACGCCTGCGTCGTTCGGCGAAGCTGGAGGCGGACGCTCTTCGGGTGGCGCGCTGACCACGTCCAGCTCGGACGCTCCGTCGGACGGGTCGGGCGCAGTCTGGCCGCCGTCGCCGAACAGCGTCGCGTCCGCCGTGCTGCCTCCGCACGCCACCGCCGCGAGCGCCATCGCCACGGGCGCTCCCCCGATCGCCGCGAACCATCGCAGGCTTCGTCCTCGTGCACGCTTCGCGCTCATGTCGAACCTCGATCCTCCGCTCGCGCGCTCACATCAGCACCGATCCGTTGAGGCCGAGCCTTCCGAAGGGCGGGCTGTAGGCGTAACCGATGCACGTGAACGACCCGGGCATGGCGATCTCGAGCCAGTGGACGGTGTGGACCCCCGGAGCGAGGTAACCGTGGTAGGCGGCGTAGCCGTGTGCGTACGTGGACGGATACGTCCCGGCGGCGAGCTCGACGATCTGCGCCGAGTTCGTGCTGGTCGAGTCGATGCCGATGCCCGTCGCGAAGTACGCGCCGTTCGCGCCGCTCGTTGCGGGCACGCACATCCCGACGGCCTCCGCCGAGAGGTACGTCCCTGACGCCCCCGACACCCCGCCGCTCAGGACGCCGGAGGCGATCTTCACGCGGTTCGCCGCGTTGTTCCGCACTTCTCGCCACGCGTTGTTGCCGGACAAGCCCCACGAGCTCAGGTCGACGCCGTTGATCGGTCGTCGCACCTGGTTGTTCCGATTCCACACGAGCCGGTTCTTCGCCGAGTCCTCGAAGTATCCGGACGCGTTCGTCGCCACGACGCCCACGTAGCGGCGCCGCGGGTCGTTCCCCTTCACGGGCACGCCGTCCTGAAGCGCCACCGTCGGCGTCACCGGAGTCTCGTGCTTTTCGAGCACCACCTTCGTGCCGTCCCAGTACGCGAACACGTCGTAGCTCTTATTCGCGCTGGTGCTCAGGTTGGAGACCGACGCCTCGTCCGTCATCGCGCGCGAGATCCACGCGACACCGTCGTAGAGCGCGATCGTGTTCGAGTCGTACGGCACGAGGTACGCGGTCGCCGCGCTCGTGACGTCGGCCGTGGGTATCGCGAGGCCGCTCGTGAGGGACAGCCGAAGCCCGTTCAGCGACGGGCTCGCCGGCGGCACGCCGCAGCAACCGCTGCCGAGAAGCAGGCCGACGGAGTCCTCGGCCGGCGCCTCCTCCGTGGCCGGCTCGCTCTCGGCGACGCAACCCGAGAGCGACGCCGCCAGGGCGGCCATCGCCGGGAGCGCGCGTCCGACGAATCGCGCGCGCGCTTTGCGAGCCCCAACGCGGCATCCGCTCAACACCGTTTGCCAGTACGAAGACATGTTAAACCTCTCGAGTCGTGCCTACGGCGGGGACGACGTTCGACGCGACGTCTCGATCGTCGCGAGCCTCCCCCTGGAAGGACACAGACATCAATGTCATCTCGTTCGCGTCGTCGAACGCGGTCCGACGCGCGCGCGTCACCTGCCTCACATCACGACCGTGCCGCTGAGCCCGAGGCGGCCAAAAGGCGGCGAGCTCGAGCTCCCGATGCAGTAGAAGGTGGTGCCGGTCTGACCGATCTCGAGCCAGTGGAGCGTGTGGATCCCCGGCGCGAGATAGCCTTCGTACGACGCGAAGGCGTGTGCGTAGACGCTCGTGGTCGCGGAGGCGAGCTCGACCGTCTGCGCCGAGTTGCTGGTCGTCGAGTCGACGCCGATGCCTGTCGCCACGAAGGCCCCGTTGGTACCGGAGCTCACGAGGCACATCTCGACGGCCTGCACCGACGCGTACGCGCCGGCGACGCCGGCGCTCCCGTCCAAGATGCCCGCGGCGACCCTGACGCGGCTCGCCGCGTTGGCCCGAACCTCACGCCACGTGGACTGATTGCCCGTGTAGTACCAGCTCGTGAGATCGACGCCGTTGACGGCCCGCGGGACCTGGTTGTTGCGGTTCCACACGAGACGGTTCTTCTGCGAGTCCTCGAACACCCCGGAAGCGTTCGTCACCAGCACGCCTACGTACCGGTGCGACGCGGCGCCGGACTTCACCTGAACACCGTCCTGGAGCTCCAGCGTCGGCGTGACCGGAGTCGCCTCCATTTCCAGCAGAACGTCCGTGCCGCTCCAGTACGCGTACACGTCGTAGCTCGTGTTCGCGACGCTCGTCGTCTCGAGCTCCGCGGTGGCGCTCATCGTGCGGGCGACCCACGCGCCGCCGTCGTACAGCGAGATGGTGTTCGATTCGAAGGGCACGAAATACGCCGTCGAGGCGCTGAGCGTATCGGTCCTCGGCACCGCGACGTCGGAGACGAGCGAGAGGCGAAGACCGTTCGTGGCGGGGTCCGCCACCGGGACGCCGCAGCAGTCGCTGCCGACGGGGTCCGCGACCGCCTCCACGTTGACGATCTCATGGCTCATCGGCGCTTGCACGTCTTCGGTGCAACCGGCGGCCGACACGGCCAACGCCGCGGCGAGCACGTAAGCAGAAGGGACGAGACCGTCAACGTTGAGAGACACGCGCATCGAAGACTCCGTCGTGTGGGTCGCCCTGGTCCGCTATTCGCGAGAACGCACGTCGATCACGACGCACCCGCGACAGCGATGAGACGCCGCCGACACCCGACGTCCCCATTTGAATCCGCGTTGGACCGACAAGCTCGTACGCGACCGCCCACGACGTTTGTCGCCTAATGACGCGCGCGGAACCTAGTTGTCGCCAAAAATCATTTCAACCAAAATCGATACAAATATTGTTTTAGTATAAATTCCGAATCCATGGGCGATACCTTCCTTCATGAATTCGTGTGAATCGAAATAAAATCGCGACCCGCCTCACGAAGAGAGCATGGCGGTCCGAAGGTCGTGGAGTCGTAGAGGCCCGATCGGGATGAGAAGTCCGATCGGGATGAGCTTGTCATGGCCGCGGTTCGTTCGATCCGTCGAAGCCGATTCTACGAAGATCGTCGAAGCGGCTCTTTGCACCCCATGCAACCACGCCGGAGTCCACGATGATCAGCGCCCGAGGACGAGCCTGACCGTCTTCCAAGCGATGCGCATCCGCGGCGACATCGTCGGCGTGGCGCGATCGCTTCCGTTCCTGACCTGACCGTCTTCCAAAGCGATGCGCATCCGCGGCGACGCGCTCGTCTCGTCACCTGCTGCGCGAGGTACACGGCGACGACCGCGACCACATGATCACGTTGCCCGTGGGCCCAAAGTCCTTTTACACACGCACTAAACGGTAAATTAACAACCGATTAGCGTGTCCATGCATGCTGCTTTCCGTACCGCGAGAGGACGGGCACCGCCGACCATCGGCGATCCACGTATACCGACAGCGACCATCGGCGGAAAAACTTGGTCGCGTTTAGGCTCCCCCATTGAATTGCTTCTTTCATGATCGACCTCCGACGTCAACGACGAAAACGCCAAAGGTGCGTGAGGCGCGCGAGGCGGGGACGCGTCCGGCCGCGCGTCTCGTCCTAAGGTGCGGGAAGCATGAGCCTATGGCGGCGCTTCGCGCGTTCGCTCGGCGGAGGCGCCGTCACCAAACTCACGACGTCGCGTCCGTTCTCCAGGGAGGAGCGGTGGCTCCGCCTTCGCGGGCACGACCCGCGCGCGCGCGTCAGGGGTGGGCCCGCGACCACGTGGAGCGACGGCGCGAGGGCTCCGCTCCTTCGCGCTCGCGGCGCACGCGCGTCAGGGGGGTGGGCCCGCGACCGCGGCGCGGACCGCGCGGAGCGACGGCG
The DNA here is from genome assembly GCA_019637105.1 of Labilithrix sp. Lineage (GTDB taxonomy): Bacteria > Myxococcota_A > Polyangia > Polyangiales > Polyangiaceae > Labilithrix. The sequence continues at coordinate 39,509 of JAHBWF010000054.1, read as the reverse complement.
CGAGGGCGTCGGGGTAGTCGCGGAGGACGGCGCGGTAGCGCGTCGGCGTCAGGCGCGCGTCCGGGAGGAGGCGCTCGAGGAGATCGATCGCGTCGGCCTGGCGGGCCGCGGGCGAGCCGCCGAGGAGCGCCACGACCTCCGCGACCGAGGCCAGCGCGCAGCACGCGGCATCGACGTCGTCCCGCTCCTGGGTCTTGGCCTTGGGGAGCGGCGACGGCGAGGCCGCGGCGCTCGGCTCCGGGAACCAGCGCGCGTAGCGCGCCGCGAGCGCGACGCGATCCCGCCGCGACGCCTCCAGGCGCGCCCGCTCGCCGTCCCCGCCGTCGTGCTCGTCCGGGAGCCCGACCTCGCGGCGCGCCTGCGCCTCCTCCTCGAGGCGCTCCATCGCGGCGACGTCGCGCTCTCGCTCGATCTGCTCGAGCTCGTCGAAGAGCCCGCCGACCTCGTCGTCGAGCACGCGCGCGAGCGCGTCGGGATCCCGCGCGAGCGCGGCCCAGCGATCGGGGGCGTGGATCGCGATCTGCCCGGCGAGATCGTCCTGGGTGATCTCGCGGAGCTCGGCGTCGTCGAGGAAGTGGTAGAAGGCCGCCTCGCCCTTGGCGCGCTGGCGCGCCACGAGGCCGCGGAGCGCAGGGTTCTCCTCGCCGAGGGCGATGACGCTGACGCCGATCGGCAGGCCCCCCAGCGCGTCGCGCGCGGCGACGATCGCCGGCTCGTCGACCGCCGCCTCCCCGTCCGTCACGAGGACGATCTGCGCGCGCGCGAGCTCCGCGTCGAGGGCCCGCGCCTCGGCGATCTGCTCGAGGCTCGCCATGAGCGCGCGCTGGATGTCGGTGCCGCCGGACCGCTCGGTCCCGACGATCTCGCGGATCGCGTCGCGCGCGCCGGCGATCGTGTCGACGCGCGTCACGCGGCCGAGCTCTTCGTCGAAGTAGCGGAAGAAGAGCGTACACCGCGTGTCGCCGGGATCCGCGAGGCGCCCCATCAAGGTCGACAGCTCCGCGACGAGGATCGCGTCCCGCACGCGCGCGCGCGGCCCCCTCATCGAACCGGAGCCGTCGAGCACGTAGACGCGGACCTCGCCGCGCATCACCACGCGCGTCCGCCGCTGCACGACCTCCTCGACGAAGCGCCGGGTGAAGAGGCGGCCCGTGGCGAGATCGAGCAAGACGCTGCGCGGATCGCCGATGACCGCGTCGCGGAGATCGTGCACGTCCTCGGCCGGCATGAGCTGGAGGTCCTGCGTCGGGTGGCGGACCATCCGGAGGACGCGGCGCTCCTCGGCGATCCGCACGGGCGAGAGCGCCCCGCCCACCTCGAAGAGCCCGTCGGCGGCCAGCGCGGCGCGGAGGAGCGCGCGCTCGCTGCCGTCCGGGAGGTAGTCGAGGAAGCTCTCGGCCGCCAGTCGATCGCTCGGGACTCCGCCGAGGCTGAGCTGATGGAGCGCCCCGCCGCGCGCGTCGTCCACCGCGCTCGCGACGACCTCGGCGGCCTCGCCGAGGACCTGACGCGCCGACCGCGCGAGCGGGGAAGCGCCTCCGCCGCGGCCGTGGATCCGCGCGAGCGCGACGCCGGTCCTCGCCGAGACCGCGAGATCGACCGCGGCGAGCGCGCCGGCGTCGAGCGCCGAGAGCGCCGCGACGACGCGATCGGGGTCGCGCCGGACGAGCGCCTGGCGCGCCTGGTGGACGAGCGACACGTCCGCGTCGAGCCCGGCGGCCTCGAGCCGATCGATGCGGGTGATCTCGCGCGCGAGGTAGCGCGTGCGCTCGCGGACGCCCTCGCGCGCGAGCGGCAGCGCCGCCGCGGCCTCGAGGAGGCGCTGCCGCGCCGCGACGAGCAGCCGGCGCTTGCGCCCGAGGACGATCGTCTCCGCGCGCGCCGCGGCCATCAGGTGATCGATCGCCGCGAGCTCGAGGTCCACGAGCCGAGCGTCGTCGACGTCCGGGTGATCGCTCAACGGGACGTCGAGCGCCGTCTGCTCCGGCCGCAGCGGGACGAGCGGCGGGAAGAGCGCGCCGTCGTCCGCTCGCGCCGCCGCGCGGGCGCGGCTCGCGTCCGGCCTCCCGGCGGCGGCGAGCTCGATCGCCGACTCGGCCAGATCGAGCAGGCCGAGCACCCGGCGCAGCCAGAGCGCGTGCGCGACCGGCGCGCGCCTCCTCACGATCGCGACGCGCTCGACGGCGAGCACGTTCCGCTCGAGCTCGTCGATCGCCGCGTCGAGCCTCGTCCTCGCGGCCGCCGGATCGGACGACGCGCCGTCCGCCCGGAGGAGCGCGATCAGCGCCGGGAGGGCCGTGGCCTCGATGCTCGCCCGCCATCCGGCCATCGCGAGCAGCGGCCGCGCCATCCGGAAGAGCCGCTGGGACTCGATCGCCGCCGGCCCGCGGAGCGCGCGCGCGAGGCGCTCGCCGACGTCGTCGAGCCGCGCGCTCACGAGCCGGCCGGGCGCGTCGAGCTCGGGCCGAGGAGCTCCGTCCACGCGGTGTCGGCGCGCCCCCGGCGGAGCGCGCCGAGCACGCGGCTCGACTCGGCCTCGAGCGCGTCGATCCGCTCCCGCAGCGCCGAGGCGCGCTCGGCGGCCTCCGGGAAGACGTCGCCGACGACGCGGCACTCGAGCGCGAAGCGGAGGAGCGCCCGCTCGTCGCGCGTGACGTGGAAGAACTTGCTCTCCGCGAGCGCCGCGAGGGCCGCCTCGACCCGCGACGGAGCGACCGCGGCCGCGCCCGTGTCCTCGACGAGGACGCGCCACCACGCCTCGACGAACGACACCGCGCGCTCGACGCGCGCCAGATCGAGCGCGACGATCTCCTTGCGGAGATCGTCCGGGAGCGCGCCGATGAACGACGCGACGCCGCCGACGAGCTCCTCCGCGGCGCCGGTCGCGACGGGCTTGTCGGGCGCGATCCGCAGCGCGAGCTCGATCGTCGTGTAGGCGAGCGACACGCGCTGCTCGGAGGCCCGGAGCCTGCGGTACGCGGCGAAGCCCCGCTCGCCGGCGGGCAGCGCGGCGGCCGGCAGCTTCTTCTCGCTCCGCGCGAGCGCCGCCACCGCGAAGCGCAGGACGGTCGCCTTCGGGATGACGTGCTGGAGGCCGCTCTCGCGGAGGTGCTCGACGAGGGCGCCCACCGCCGCGACCAGCTCGACGCGGTCGCCGGTGTCGACGCGCTCGAAGGCGGCGCGCACCAGCGGCTCGATCCGCGGCGCGACGACGCGCGCCTTGAGCGAGTCGGCGCGCCCGCCCCGCTCGGCGAGGCGCGCCCCCGCGGCGTCGATGTCCGCGAGCGCCGGGCCGAGCGCGGCGAGCAGCACCCCGAGCTGCTCCGGCCCGAGGCGGGCGAGCGCGTGGGCGACGCTGCCGCGGAAGGCCGCGTCCCACGCCTCGGCGAGCTCGTCCTCGACGCGAGCGACCGCGAGGCCGATCGCGCGATCGAACGAGTCGGCGTCCGGCTCGTCGGCGCCGTCCGCGCGCAGCGTCGCGCACGTGTCGAGCAAGCGCTCCAGGCGGCGGAGCCGCTCGTCCGCGTGCTTCGCCGCGCCCTCCAGCGAGGAGACCTCGTGCGCGCGCGCGTCGAGCGACGCCCCCACGTCCGCGCTCGAGAGCGCGGCGGCGTCGAGCAGGATCCGGATCGCGCGGCCGCGGAGCCAGCGCGCGACGGGCCGGGTCGATCCGCTCGCCCGCTCGAGACCGTCGGCGAGATCCGCGAGCTCCGCGACGACGTCGTCGGTCGAGCCCGCCTCCGGGCCCGCTCCCGCCGTCGTGCCGAGGCGCAGCGCGCGCTCGGCGAGTCGCGCGAGCGTCGCGTCGAGGAGGCTCGCGGCCTTCAGCGAGCCCTCGCCGCCGCCGTCGCTCACCGCGGCCAGCTTCGCCGCCGTCTGGATCAGCGCCGCCGGGTCCTCGCGCCCGTCGGGCCCACCCTCGCTCTCGGCGATCACCGCCGCGACCTCGCGCTCGAGCAGGGCGACGTCGGCGGCCGGCTGCGGGGGCCGGCGCGCGGGCTTCGGGATCCGCGCGAGGGCGCGGTCGAAGATCTCGCGCTCGGTGCGGAGGATCGAGAGCTGCCGCCTTTCGCGCGGGTCCGTCTCCCGCTCGAGCAGGCGTCCGACCTTCCCGTGGTCCGGACCGGAGAGGAGCAGGCTCAGGCGCAGCATGGCGAGGTCCTCGTGCTCGACCTCGAGCGCCCGCGGCGCGTCGTGCATGACGGCGTCGTAGACGCAGACCGCGCGCAGGATGCGGCCGAGGCGCACCGCCGTGCGCGTCGAGAGGTAGCGCGTCGGCTGGAACGTCGGGTCGTGCTTCGCCGCCGTCGCGAGGTCCGCGTCGAGCTGCTCGCACAAAGCGCAGAGCGCCGAGCAAATCTCGTCGGAGACGACGACCCGGTCGGCGGCCGCCTGAAGGACGTCGAGGTCCTGGATCGTGAGGAGCGAGGCGAAGCCCCTCGGTCGCACGCCGCCGATCTGCGAGCGCACCACGCGCCCGAGGCTCGCGGGCTCGCAGAACCCCTTCGGCACGAACGAGACGAACGCGATGCGGTCGACGAAGGCGAGCAGCGTCTCGCGCGATCCGTCGAGGACCTCGGCGAGGTAGCGGTTCGTCGTCATGAGCGCGCACTCGATCTGCCCCGTCGTCGTCTTCGATCCCTGCTTGAGCTCGCGCTCGTGCAGCACGTTGAGCGTCGTCCGGAGGAGCATGTCGCGCCCGTCGAGGACCTCGTCGAGGAACGCGTGCACGGCGCCGAGCATCCCCTCGTCGGTGAAATGCTCGGTCCTTCCCGTCTGCATCAGCGTCTTGAAGTCGATCGGCCCGACGAGGTCCGTCTGGACGGTGCTCTCGGTGAACTGACGCGAGAAGACGCTCGGCTGCCCCGTGCGCTCGTCGACGATGCGCCCGAGGACCGACGCCGCGACGCCGCTCTTCGCGGTCCCGGGCGGCCCGGTCATGAGGACGTGCTCCCGCGACAGGAGCGCCAGCGCGATCTGCGCGAGCAGATCGTCGCGCTCGACGAACGTCCGCCCGAGCTCGTTGAAGAATCCGCGAAAGCGCTCCGACGCCGCGCGCAGCTCCGGGGTCGAGGACACGAGGCTCATCGCACGCCAGCGTAGAGCATCTCCGCGCGCTCGGACACGCCGCGGCGTCTCCAAGCGCGGAATCGCGCGCACGGGCCCGCGAAGGTCGCCCGAGGGCGGCGCCCCGCGCGGTGGACGACGGGCGCGCGGGGCCTCAGCCCTTCGGGCTCGGGACCTCGTACGTCGGGACGAGGATCGCCCGCGCGAGCGTGTGGGTGAACAGGTTGAAGCCGAGGAACGCGGGCGAGGCGTCCGGGCCGACGCCGAGGCTCTCCACGTCGACGGCGTGGACGACGACGAAGTAGCGGTGCGGTCCGTGACCGGCGGGCGGCGCCGCGCCGATGAAACGCGCGCCGCCTCCGTCGTTCTTCAGCGTGATCGCCTTCTCGGGCAGCTTCTTCTTCTCGGGGTTGCCCGCGTCCGACGGCAGCTCGGTGACGCTGGCCGGGATGTCGAGGACGGCCCAGTGCCAGAAGCCGCTCGCGGTGGGCGCGTCGGGATCGTAGACGGTGACGACGAAGCTCTTCGTCTCCTTCGGGAAGCCCGACCACGAGAGCTGCGGCGAGACGTCCTCGCCGCCGGCGCCGAAGATGCCCGAGACCTGCGGCTTCGCGAGCGGCTGGCCGTCGGCCACGTCGGTGCTCGTGACGGTGAAGGACGGGACGGCGGGGAGGAAATCGTAGGGTGAGGGAGGGCGCTTGGTCGTCGTCATGGGGCGCCGATGATAACGGAGGTGGGCCCTCACGGTCGCGCGGATCCGCTGCGGCGCGCGCGCCCCTGGCCCGCCGGCCGCCGGCCGCCGTCCCGCTCGGGCCGGACCGCGGCCCGTCGTCCGGCGCCCGCGGCGACGGCGGACGCCTGGGGCGGACCGGCGAGACGCCTCGACGCGCGCGCGGGCAGACCGGCGGCGCGGACCGGCGAGGCGCGGACCCGGCGACCGCGCACGCACCTTGCGTGACGGGGCTCTGGCGAGACGCGCCTGCGTCTCGGAGGAGGTGACCATGGACAGACGTACGTTCCTGAAAGACGCAGCCACCACGTTGCTCGTCCTCGCGTTCGGCACGTCCCTCGTCCAGTGCGATGACGAGTCCGGCAAGTCCGGCTCGAACGCGTCGGAGCACGACGACACGCCGCCGGACGCGCCGCCGCGGGCGGCGGGGACGAACATCGTCTACACGTCGAGCGAGACCGAGGGGCACTCGCACAGCTTCACCGTGCCGCGCTCGGCGTTCGAGAGCGCGCCGCTCGGCGGCATCACCGGCCTCACGACCGAGGCGCAGGGCCACCAGCACCGCCTCACGATCGATCAGGAGGCGCTCCGCCGGGTGGCGGCGGGCGACGTCGCGAAGGTCGAGACCGAGGACCAGGCCGAGCACACGCACGTCTTCACGATCGTCAAGATCGACTGACGTAGGGCGACGCCCGAGCGCGGCGCCGACGCCGCGAGCGCGCCGCAGGCCGTATCGACGGCCGGCGAGGGTGTCGCTCCGCGCGTGGACGGACCGGTGCCGCGCGCTCACACGACGTCGAGCGCGGCGTCGACCGCCCGGCCGACGCCGCGCGTGATCGCGCGGACGCTGGCGTAGCCGAGGCGCGTCGACAGGTCGTGGACCATCCGGACCACGCCGGCGGGCGCCGCCGTCACGGGGATCCGCTCGAGGACGTCGAACGGGCGGCTCGAGACCGCGAGGTGGACGCGCTCGATCGCGCTGGCGCCGTGGACGACGGCGTCCGTGACGAGCGCCGCGAGCCCCTTGAGCTCGACGCGCGGCGAGGGCGCGTCGAGGCGGGTGACGGGGGTGTAGAGATCGAGCGGGTGGTCGTTCATGGTGTTCCTCTCGGCGAAGCCGCGCGCTCACGCGTCGCAGCGAGCGGCCGCGCACCACTCACGGAGCTGCGCGTAGACCGCGGGGTGATGGGCGAGCGTCATGTGCGCCAGCCCGGGCAGGACCTTCACATGGGTCGGGGACGGGGCCTTCGGATCGCCGACGGCGCCGTTGGTCCCGCTCGCGAGCGGGACCAGGGCGTCGCCGAAGCGCTCTGCGAGACGCGGGGCGACGAACCCGGCGATGAAGTGGTGACGGATCTCCGGCAAGAGCGGGATCGGGTGCGCCGGATCGCCGAGGTCCTTGATGCCGCGACTGCGCACGTCGCCGAGCTCGGCGACGAGCTCGGCGTACGGATCGCCGACCCGGCGGAGGAGCGCGACCAGCCAGCGCCCCGCGCGCTCCCACGGAGAGCCGAGGTGCGGGGTCCCGACGTAGAACGCCTGCGTCACCAGGCCGAGCCAGGGCATCTCGGCCTCGGACGCGACGTGCGTGGCGCTCCGGACGACGAGGCCGCCCATGCTGAAGCCGACGAGCCGGATCTCGCGGATCTCCGGGTGACGCGCCGTCAGCTCGTCGAGCAGCCGCGCCAGCGCCGCGCCGTTGTCGGCGACGCGGCGCCCGGTGTTGAAGCGAACGTAGAGCGGCGCGAGGCCGAGGTCGCGCTCGAGGAGCGCGCCGTAGTCGGTCCGCGGCGGGAGCGACTCCCCGTCGGAGAGCGCGGCGCCGTCGGGGAACGCCCACACGTCCTCGGTGCACATCAGACCGTGGAGGAAGATCACCACGCGCGGGCCGGGGACGCCGCGGACCACGGCCATCTCGATCGCGAGGCCGTTCTCGGTCGCGTGGAGGTGATCGCCGATGACCCCGTTCAGGACCGCGAGGGCGCCGCCCAGGTTCGTTCCCATGGCGACAACATGACTGTGACAGTAAAAACTGTCAAGATCTACCCGGACGATTTCGCCCCTCGGCGCGCGGCGCGCTCAGATCGCCTTGCCGGGGTTCAGGATCCCGTGGGGATCGAAGGCGGCCTTGACGCGCGCCATGAGCGCGCGCTCCGGCTCGCCGACCATCGCGCCGAGGTAGTCGCGCTTCAGCGCGCCCACGCCGTGCTCGCCGCTGATCGTCCCGCCGAGGCTCATCGCGTCCCGCACGATCTCGTCGAACGCCGCGAACGCCGCGGAGGTCGACGCCGCGTCGGTCCGGTCGAACACGATCGTCGGGTGGAGGTTCCCGTCCCCCGCGTGGCCGAAGGTGCCGATCACGAGGCGATGGCGCTCGCCCGCGCGCCGGATGCGCGCGAGCATCTCCGGGAGCGCCGGCCTCGGGACGGCGACGTCGTCGAGGAGCGTCGTCCCCTTCCGCTCCAGCGCGGGGAGCGCCATCCGCCGAGCCCCGAGGAGCAGGCGTCCCTCCTCGGGATCGTCCGTGCAGAGGACGCTCCTGGCCGCGTGCGCGCGGCACAGCTCCTCGCACCGCGCGATCGACGCCGGCGCGTCGCGCGCGTCGCTCTGGACGAGGAGGAGGGCGGCCGCCGACGTGTCGAGGTCCATCCGCGTCATCTCGTCGACCGCGCGCACCGTCACCTGGTCCATCACCTCGAGGAGCGAGAGATCGGCGAGGGCGTCCATCGCGACGATCGCGCGCGCGGCGTCGTCGAGCGTGTCGAAGAAGGCGAGCAGCGTGGAGGGCGGGCGCGGCGCCGGCAAAAGGCGCACGGTGGCCTCGACGATGACGCCCAGCGTGCCCTCCGAGCCGACGACGAGGCGCGTGAGATCGAGCCCGGCGACGTTCTTCTTCGTCAGGCCGCCCGTCCGGAGGATCGTCCCGTCGGCGAGCGCGAGCTTGAGCGCCGCGACGTGATCGCCGGTGACGCCGTACTTGAGGCAGCACGATCCGCCGGCGTTGGTGGCGATGTTGCCGCCGATCGTCGAGATGTCGCGGCTCGCGGGGTCGGGCGCGTAGTAGAGGCCGCGCGCGGCGGCCTCCCGGGCGAGGACGCCGTTGAGCACGCCGGGCTCGACGACCGCCGTGCGCGTCGCCGCGTCGACGGCGAGGATCCGGTCGAGCCCGGACACGAGGAGCACGACGCAGCCGTCGACGGCGTTCGCGCCTCCGGCGAGCCCGGTCCCCGCGCCGCGCGTGACGACCGGGATCCGCCGCGCGTTCGCGAAGCGGAGCGTGGCGGTGACGTCGTCGACGCTCCGCGCGCGGACGAGCGCCCGCGGCGCGCCCGCCGGCGCCAGCGGGGCTTGATCGCGCGCGAACGACGCGAGCACGTCCCCGTCGGTCTGCACGGGAGCGCCGAGCTCGCGCGCGAGCTCCTCCGTCCAGCTCACGGGCTCGCCTCGGCGCGCGCGCGATAGAACGCGCGGATGTGCCTCGTGACGAGCGCGCGGGCGCGATCGCCGCGCCCGGCCTCGATCGCCGCGAGGATGGCCTCGTGCTCGCGGGTGAGCCGCGCGATCGCCGCCGCGGCGTCCGGCTCGCGGTGGAGCGCCTCGCCGAGGTGGCTCGAGATGGCGGACCGGAGCACGCCCATGACGAGCGGGAACGCGGCGTTCCGGCTCGCCGACGCGAGGCTTCGATGGAAGGCGAGGTCCGCGGCCCGGAACGCCTCGACGTCCGGCGACGTCCCCCGCGCCGAGGCCTTCATCGCGCGGACCGCGGCGCGCGCCGCGTCGAGCGCCGCGTCGTCGACGGCGGCCGCGGCGGCGTCGACGGAGGCTCCCTCGATCACGACGCGGAGCTCGACCAGATCGTCGAGCGGCACCTGGCCGAGGCGCACGACGTTCTCCATCGCCTGCGCCGCCGCGAGGCTCAGCGCTTGCTGCGACGAGACGCGCGGCCGCCGCGTCGAGACCGTGTCGCCGCCGGAGAGCAGGCCCTGCGCCTGCAGGATGCGGAGCGCCTCGCGGATGGTCGACCGCCCTACCCCGAGCTCCTCCGTCAGCTCCTTCTCGCTCGGCAGCTCGGTCCCGGCCGAGACGCGCCCCGACACGATCGCCTGCCGGAGCTGCCGCGACACGAGGACGCTGAGCGGCGCGCGATCCTCCGCGCGGAGCTCGAACGGAGACGCCTTCTTCACGGGCATGATCCCTCCGAGGTTAGCAGCTTGACTGCTTGTCAGACAAGCGCTCCCATCGAAGGAGTCATCCCGAGCGCAAGGAGCCAGCCATGAGCCTCGATCCGAAGACCACCGCGATCCTCCTCATCGAGTACCAGAACGAGTTCACGACCAAGGGCGGCGTCTTGCACGACGCCGTCGCCGGCGTGATGGAGGAGACGAAGATGCTCGCCAACACCGTCGCCGTCGTCGACGCCGCGCGCAAGAAGGGCGTCACGATCATGCACGCGCCGATCACGTTCGCCGAGGGCTACGGCGAGCTGACGAGCCGCCCGTACGGCATCCTCAAGGGCGTCGTCGACGGCAAGGCCTTCGTCCAGGGCTCCTGGGGCGCGAAGATCGTCGACGCGCTGACGCCCGTGAAGGGCGACATCGTCATCGAGGGCAAGCGCGGGCTCGACACGTTCGCGAGCACGAACCTCGACTTCATCCTCCGGAGCAAGGGCGTCAAGACGCTCATCCTCGGCGGCTTCCTCACGAACTGCTGCGTCGAGTCGACGATGCGGACCGCGTACGAGCACGGCTTCGACGTCATCACCCTCACCGACTGCGTCGCGGCGACCTCGACGGAGGAGCACCAGAACGCGATCCGCTACGACTTCCCGATGTTCTCGAGGCCGATGCCGTCGAGCGAGCTGATCGGCCAGCTCTGACGACGGTTCGCCGCGGCGCGCGGTCGCCGGCGGTTCGAGCGGCGGTCCGCGCGCGCCGGGCGCAACGGCGGGCCGCCCGCCGGCATCACGGGGGGTCGATCCGCCATGCCCCCGCCCACCTGCGAGCGCTCACGGTCGAGCTCGAACGCCGGCGCGCTTGTCGCGGCCCCCGCGCTCGAGGAAGGTGCCGCGGTGCACCCCCCATCGGCCCAGCCCCTCGCGGAGGCGCCGAGCGCCGCGCCCCCGTCCCCGGCGCGAGAGCGCGCGCGGATCGCCGGCGCGCTCCTCGCCGTCTACGTCGTCTGGGGCTCGACGTACTACGCGATGCACGTGGCGCTCGGGTTCCTCCCGCCGTTCCTGATGGCGGGCGCGCGGTTCGTCACCGCCGGGACGATCCTCCTTACGACGCTGCGCCTCCGCGGCGCGGCCATGCCGACGGCGAAGCAGTGGACGGCCGCCGGCGTCGTCGGCGTGCTCCTGCTCGTCCTCGGCAACGGCCTCGTCGCCGTCGCCCAGCGCAGCGTCGACTCCGGCGTGGCCGCCACGGTCGTCGCGACGATGCCGCTGTGGGCCGCCGGCATCGGCTCGGCGTGGGGCGATCGACCGAGCGTCCGCGAGGTCGTCGGGCTGCTCGCCGGGTTCGCGGGCGTCGCCGTGCTCCACCGCGGCGGCAGCCTCGCGCTCGATCGCCTCGACTCGATCGTCCTGCTCTTCGCGCCCGTGGCGTGGGCCTTCGGCTCGCAGCTGAGCCGGCGCCTCCCCGTGCCCCCGGGGCCGATGGCGTCGGCCGCGCAGATGATCGTCGGCGGCGGCGTCATGCTCCTCCTCGCGGCCGCGCGAGGAGAGCGCCCGGTCGGTCCGCCGACCCTCGCGAGCGTGGGGGCGCTCCTCTACCTCGTCTGCTTCGGTTCGATCGTGGCCTTCAGCGCCTACGGCTACCTCCTCCGCACGACGCGCCCGTCGATCGCGACGAGCTACGCGTACGTCAACCCGCTCGTCGCGCTCGCGCTCGGCGCGCTGCTCGCGGGGGAGCGCTTCACCGCGACGAAGGTCGTCGCCTGCCTCCTCACGATCGCGGGCGTGCTCGTCGTGAGCGCGCCCGGACGCCGCACCCGGACGTGACGCGCGCGCCGCGGGCCGGTTGCCCCGTGCGCGCGCCTGCGGTACCGCCTGGCGATGGCGACCCCCTCGCAGCGCACCGGGCTCCTCGAAGATCCGCAGCTGAGGCCGCTGCTCCCGCTGCTCTGGATCGCGTGGTCCGACGGCGATCTCGAGCCCGACGAGCTCGGCGCCGTCGCCGCGCGCGTCGACGCGATGCCCTGGCTCCGCCCGGCGGCGCGGAGGGCCGTGGCGGCGTGGCTCGACCCCGGCTCGCCGCCCTCGACGAGAGAGCTCCGCGCGCTCCTCGACACCATCGAGCGCGTCGCCGCGAACCTCGCGCCGGAGCGCCGCCGCGACCTCGCCGCGCTGGGCGCCTCGCTCGCCGAGAGCGCCGGCCCCGACGTCGACCCGACGCAGATCACGGAGGCGCTCGCCGAGCTCGACGAGCGCCTCGGCGGCTCCGCGATCTGGGCGCGTCTCGCCGCCGAGCCCGGGCCGCCGCGCGGCGTGGCGACGCGCGCTCCGTTCGACGTCGCCGCGCTCCGGCGCACGCTCGACGGCGAGCACGCCGCGATCCGCGACGAGGCGCGGCGCTTCCTCGACGATCCCGACAAGCGCGCCTACGGCCTGCCGACGCCCGAGTACCGCGCCAAGGTCGCGGCGTGGCTCGCCGACCTCGCCGATCGCGGCTTCGGCGCGCGCGCGTTCCCGGGCGTCACCTCCGAAGACGCCGACCTCTCCGCGTTCATCGCCGCGTTCGAGACGCTCGCGATGGGCGATCTCTCGACGCTCGTCCGGTTCGGCGTCCAGTTCGGCCTCTTCGGCGGCAGCATCTACTTCCTCGGCACCGAGGCGCAGCGGCGCGCGTGGCTGCCCGGCGTGGCCTCGCTCGAGACGCCCGGCTGCTTCGCGATGAGCGAGGTCGGTCACGGCTCCGACGTCGCGAACCTCGAGACCGTGGCCACGTGGGAGCCGGCGACGCGCACGTTCGTCGTCCACACGCCGCGCGAGGCCGCGCGCAAGGACTGGATCGGCGGCGCCGCGCAGCACGCGCGCACGGCCACGGTCTTCGCCCAGCTCGAGGCGAACGGCGAGCGGCACGGCGTCCACGCCTTCCTCGTCCCGATCCGCGACGCCGGAGGAGCGCTCGCCGAGGGGGTGCGCGCCGGCGACTCCGGCCACAAGATGGGCCTCAACGGCGTCGACAACGGCCGGCTCTGGTTCGATCGCGTGCGCGTGCCCGAGGACGCGCTCCTCGGGCGCTTCGCGAAGATGGAGGCCGACGGCTCGTACGCGAGCCCGATCGCGAACCCGAGCCGCCGCTTCTTCACGATGCTCGGCACCCTCGTCGGCGGGCGCGTCTCCGTCGCGTCGGCGGCGGTCACCGCCGGCAAGGTCGCCCTCGCGATCGCCGTCCGCTACGCGAGCGCGCGGCGGCCCTTCGGCGCGGCCGACGGCGGGGACGCGCTCCCGCTCCTCGCCTACCCGACCCACGGGCGACGCCTCCTGCCGCGCGTCGCGTCCGCGTACGTCCTCCACTTCGCGGTGGCGGGGCTCCGCCGGCGCTTCGCCGACGCGCAGCGCCCGTTCGCGGAGGCGGACGGCGCGCCGCCGGACACGCGCGAGCTCGAGGCCGAGGCCGCCGCGCTGAAGGCGCTGACGACGGCCTGGGCCGTCGAGACGGCGCGCGCCTGCCGCGAGGCCTGCGGCGGTCAGGGCTACCTCTCGGTCAACCGCCTCCCGGACCTCTGCGCCGACGTCGAGATCTTCACGACGTTCGAGGGCGACAACACGATCCTCCTGCAGCTCGTCGCGAAGAGCCTGCTCGCCGGGTTCCGCCGGCGCTTCGAGGGCGCGGGGATCGGCGGCGTCGTGCGCCACCTCGCCGGGAAGGCCAAGGTGGCCGTGCTCGAGAAGAACTTCGTCGCCGTGCGCCGCACGGGCGCCGAGCACCTCCGTGACCGGAGCTTTCACCTCGCGGCGCTCCGCTTCCGCGAGGAGCACCTGCTCGCGACGGCCGCAGGGCGGATCCGGACCCGCCTCGCGAAGAAGGTCGACGGCGCCGTCGCGCTGCTCGAGGTGCAGGAGCACCTCCTCGCGCTGGCGCGCGCCCACGCCGACCGGCTCGCGCTCGAGCTGTTCGACGACGCGTTGAAGGCCGTCACCGACGACGCGCAGCGCGCGCAGCTCGATCGCCTCGGCGCGCTCCACGCGATCGGTGCCATCCGCGAGGACGCGTCGTTCTTCTTCGCGCGCGGCTACCTCGAGTCCGACAAGGATCGCGCGCTCCGCGAGGAGAGCGAGGCGCTGATCCGCGAGCTCGGCGAGGGCGCCGTCGGCCTCGTCGACGCCTTCGGGATCCCGGACGCGTGCCTCGCCGCGCCGATCGCGTTCATGGATCCCGCCCACCCGACGTGGTGAGGCCGGGCGGCGCGACGCCGAGCGCCGCGACGCCTCAGCGCCGCGACGGCAGCGGCTCGAGGATCGTCGTGACGGCCTTGTCGATCTGCTCGTCGGTGGCGTCCCGGGTCCGGAGCTCGTCCCTCGCGTAGCCGTGGAAGAGGTGGCCTTCGTTCGAGCGATCGAATACGTCGACGACGAGCGCGCCCACGCGATCGAGCTCGACCGGCGCGCCCGCCGCCACCGTGGCTCCGGTCGGCTCGTCCTCCTCCGTCCGCACGCCCGACGAGATGCGCACGACGAGGTCCCCGGACGGGACGAGCACGTACCCCTTCTTCTCCATCTCGAGATCGATGCGGCGGCGCACCCGCTCGAGGACCTCCGGCGTGAAGGCCGTGGGCGCGTAGCCCGCCGGGGCGCTCTCCGCGGTCTCGTGCGAGTAGGTCCGGTAGCGCGCGACGTTCGAGACCACCGCCGAGTGGGTCTTCACCTGCATCGTGCTCTCGGGCGCCTTGTGACAGGCGACGGCGACGAGCGCGAGCGCGGCGACGGTGAAGGAGCGGGTGGGCCGGAGGAGGTCGAGGGAGGTCATGACCTCGAGCTAGCAGCCGGCGTGCCGCGCGCTCCGCCGCCGCGCGGAGGCGCGCGCCGGCCTCCGCGAGCTCGGCCGCCTCGCCCGCGAAGCGCCCCACGCGTCCCGGCCCGACCCGAGGCAGGACGACACACGGCGGGCGCGCTCGCACACCGATTCGCCGGCGGCGGCGGCGCGGGGACACGCGGCGCGCGCGGGCCCGCGGAGTGCACGCCGCGCAGTCGGGCGTCGCGCGCCCGCAGGCCATGAGCTCGACGAAGGATCAGGATCCGTGCAAGCGGAGGAGCCGCGCGCGGGGCGGGCTGATGCTCGACGTCGACGAGCGGCTGCGCCGCTGCGAGGACAACCTCGTCAACCTCCTCGACGCGACGAGCGACGGGATCCTCATCCACCGCGACCTCCGCTACGTCTACGCCAACCGCGCCGCGCTCGAGATCGTCGGCAAGCCTCGCGAGGACGTGATCGGGCACTCGCCGTTCGAGCTCGTCCCGCCGCGGTTCCGGATGCTCCTCGCGGAGCGCATCATGGAGGCCTACACGACGCGCGCGCGCATGCCCGAGGTGGAGGAGCGGCTGCTCCACGCGAGCGGCGCCGAGGTCCCCGTCGAGGTCGTCACCGTCCCGACCATCTTCGGCGGCGAGGTCTCCACGCTGGTCCACATCCGGGACATCACCGCGCGACGCGAGCTCGAGGTGCGCCTGCGCGCGGCCGACCGCCTCGCGAGCGCCGGGCTCGTCGCCGCCGGGGTCGCCCACGAGATCAAGAACCCGCTCGCGTACGCCCTCACGAACCTCGAGCTGCTCGAGCAGCGCTTCGCCTCCGAGTGCCCCTCGGCCAGCGACGAGCTCCGTCAGCTCGTCGCCGGCGTCCACGACGGCATCGTCCGCGCGGCCCACGTCGCCCGCGACGTGAAGGTGTTCACCGGCGGGCAGCGCGGCCGAGCGACCGCCCTCGACGTACGCGACGTCCTCCGCTCGACGCTGGCGTTCCTCGGGCCGGAGCTGCGCAGCCGGGCGAACGTGATCGAGCGCTACGGCGACGTCCCGAAGGTGCTCGGCAACGAGTCTCGGCTCGCGCAGGTGTTCCTCAACCTCTTGACGAACGCCGTCCAGGCGCTGACCGACGCGCGCCGGCCGAACGACGTCACCGTCACGACGCGCGTGAAGGACGGCGCGCTCGTCCTCGTCGAGGTGCGGGACACCGGCGTGGGCATCCCGCCCGAGCTGCAGAGCGCGATCTTCGAGCCGCTCTTCACCACGAAGCCCGACGGCACGGGCCTCGGGCTCGCGCTCTGCAAGGAGCTCATCGCCAAGGAGGGCGGCGAGCTCACGGTGGAGAGCGCGGTCGGCGCCGGCACCAAGTTCACGGTCGCCCTCCGCGCGGCGCCCCGCGAGGCGCTCGAGGCGGCGCGCGTCCCCCGCGCGCGCTCCTCCGGCAAGCGCATCCTCGTCGTCGACGACGAGCCGCGGCTCGCGGCGACCCTCAAGATGGTGCTCGCGGACCACCACACGACGATCGCGAGGAGCGGGCACGAGGCGCTCCAGCACCTGCACGCCGGAGAGCCTTACGACCTCGTCATCAGCGATCTGCTGATGGAGAACATCGACGGCATGGACCTCTACCGCCGCATCGGCCTCGAGTGGCCCTCGCTCGAGCCCCGGATCATCTTCCTCACGGGCGACGCGTTCATCTCCCGCACGCAGGAGTTCCTCGCCAAGATCCCGAACCGGCACCTGCAGAAGCCGTTCGATCCCGACGAGCTGCTCGACGTCGTCGACGAGGTCCTCGAGGCGGGCGCCTGACACCGCCGGGCGGTCAGTCGATCATCGCGAGGACGCTGCCGCGGACGAGCCGGTGACGCCGGCGGAGCTCGACGGCCTCGTCGCGGATCTCGCGCGCGAGCTCGGCGAGGGCGAGCGCGTCGGGGTGCGTCTCCGGACGGGAGCGCAAGAGGAGCGAGGCGGTCGCCATGAGGTCGACGCGGGCCCGCAGGGCCTTGGCGCCGTGCGCGCGCGCGTGCTCGAGCTCGGCGACGACGCTCGAGGTATCTCGCAGGGCGTCGGGGAGGTTCCACATGGGCCGCGATCCTGCCGCCACGATGCATCGGGACGACGCGGTTCGTGGAACGTGGAGGTGAACTCTTCGCCGGAGGACCCGCGCTCGAGCCGGACCGCGCGCGGCGCGGCTCAGAGCGCCGCCGCGAACTCGCGGCCGAACTCGATCGGAGACGGGCGATCGCCGGGCTCCCGCGCCGTCGCCGCCCGGAGGAGCTTGGCGATCGCCGCCGGGTAGGTGCGGAGCCGCTCGCCGTCCTCGAAGGGGTCGCGCTTCATGTGCGCGATGATGCGGTCGCGCGCGTTCTCGATGTCGTCGAAGAACGCCCGGCCCGTCGTCACGTTGTAGATGGTCCCGGCGAGCGCGTAGACGTCCGAGCGCGGGTCGAGCTCCACCGGGTCGAGCACCTGCTCGGGCGCGATGTAGCCGGCCGTGCCGGCGACGAACTTCCCGCCGACGTCCGCGGGCACGCGGATCGCGCGGACCATGCCGAAGTCGATGACGACGGTCGAGAGCGGCGTGGCGTGCGCGGGATCCCGGTGCTTGTCGGGGTCGAAGCGCTCGCCGCCCTGCAGGGGGAGGCGCAGCCACAGGTTCGCCGGCTTGATGTCGCGGTGCACGAGGCCGGCGCTGTGCAGCGCCGCGAGGCCCGCGCAGGCCTCGAGCACCACCTGACGCAGCTCGAAGAGCGTCATCAGGCGGGCGGACGAGTACTGCTTCAGGTCGGCGCCGATCAGGTACTCGAGCACGAGGAACGGCACCGAGCTGGCGACGCCGCGATCGATGATGTTGGCGACGTTCGGGTGGTAGAGGCCGGCGAGCGCCTTGGCCTCCTCGACGAACGACGCCAGGATCCCGGCCCGCTCGGTGTCGGTGGCGTTCTGGAGCGCGTCGGCCTTCGGGATCTTGAGGACGAAGAACCGGTCGGCGCCCGGCTTGCGCACGAGCCAGACGGTCCCGATGCCGCCCTCGCCGAGGCTCTTCACGAGCTCGTAGCCCTCGATGAGCTCCGGCTCCCGCTTCTTCGCCTGTGGGGGCGGCGGCGGCGTGCGGCCGATCGCCTGCCGGACCGCCTGCTCGAGCAGCGCCGAGGCGACCGGGCCGAGCGACGCGAGCCACACGTCGAGCATCGACAGCTCGCGCGCGCGGATCGCCCGGGCGACGAGGGCGGCGACGCGCGGCGCGTTCTCGGTCGCGCTGCGCGCGAGCGAGTCCTGCAGGCTCGCCTCGCTCGGAGGGTGCAGCGCCTTGACGGGATCGGCGAGCGCGAACTGCAGCCGATCGCCGGCGAGCACCAGCTCGAGGCACATCGCCTCGAGCTCCGGCTTGTTCCCGGACGCGCCGCCGAAGGTCGACAGCGCGCGCGACAGCCCGGCGAGCGCGTGCGTGAGCTCGGTGTCGACGGCGTGGAGCGCGTCGAGCGCGGGCGCGGCCCTCTGTCCCCACTGCCCGTCCGACTCGCCCGACGAGACCGCCATCCGGAGCGCCTCGGCCTGCTCGCAGCAGCGCGCGAGCGCGCTCTTCTCCATCATCGGCAGCGCCGTGGCGAGCTGCAGGAGCATCGCCGGGCGGTCGATGACGAGCCCCCACCACGCGGCGAACGGCCCGAGCCAGCGGACGTCGTCGACCTCGCCGAGCGCCGTGCCGCGCGTGGTGTCGACGAGGCGCCAGAAGAGCGTCGAGAGCGCGCCCTTCAGCGGCGCCGGCAGCTCGCGCGTCCCGTCGGCGAGGCCCTCGACCTTCCGGAGCCAGAGGCACGTGTCGTAGACCGTGGGGCCGCGGCCGGGGCCGAGCTCGGCGTCCTCCCCGCAGGCGTCGAGCGCGTAGCCGCCGAGGCGGAGCGCGAGCACCTCGAGCGGGCTGTCGCTCCGGCGATCTCCGTCGTCGCTCGCCTGACGGCGCTCCTTGACGAGGTCGAGGATCTCCGCCGGCGCGGCGGCGATGGTCTTCCACGTCTGCTCGAGATCGGGCGCCTCGATCGGATCGCCGGCCGGGCGCGTCGCGAGCAGCGGCCCCCAGAGGCGGAGCGCGAACGCGCGCGCGAGGCCCTCGACCGCGTTGATCGCGGCGGCGCGCTGGCGGAGCCTCCCGGCGCCGAGCGCGATGCGGCGGGCCTCTCCGAAGGTCGCCGCGAGCGACACCGCGAAGCGCGCCGCGCGCGCGTCGGCCTCCTCGTCGTCGTACTGCGCGGCCAGGCGCATCAGGTTCTCGAGGCCGAGCTCGAGGTCGAGCGGATCGCGCTCGGCGCCGTCGACGACGTCGGTCACCGCGATGACCTCGATCCACCGCCGCGACTCGTCGAGCGTGTCGGCGCGGGCGGCGCGCGCCATCTCGCGCAGCGCGCGGATCGGGCCCTCGACCTCCTCCTTGTGCGTGCCGCGGCGCCAGAGGGTGGCGAGGCCGCGCGCGAGCGCGCGCGCGGCGATCGCGCCGCCGTCTCCCCGGAGGACGCGCGCGGCGAGGCGGTCCCAGATGTCCCTGCGCTCGAAGAACAGGTACGGCGTGGCGGCCGCGACGGCGGCGAGCACCCAGGCGTCCTCGTCCGGCGCCTCGATGATGCTCACGAGCTGGTTCGCGAGGAGCCGGTAGCGCGCCGCGGGGAGCGCGGCGAAGGCCGTCATCGCGCGCTGCCGGAGGAGCGGCGACTCCCCGAGGACCCAGTCGAGGATCGTGCCCTCCATCTGCTCGAGGGGACCGGTCAGCCGCCCGAGCGCGCGCGCCGCGTGCACCCAGACGAGCGGCTCCGGGTGCAGGAGCAGCGGCTGGAGCGTCTGCAGGGTCCGGCCGACGAGCTCGGGGTCGGTCGTCGGCGGCATGCCGCGCACGCTGACCTCGAGGCACCGCGCGGCGAGCACGCGCCCCCGGAGCGCGCCGCGCGCGGGCCCGCGGATCATGACCTCGAACGTCTCGTGCGAGCTCCAGAGCCACGCTCCGAGGTCCGGGCTCTCGACGGCGCTCGCGCCGGCCTCCCAGATCAGGATCTCGAGGCGCGCGCGCGCCTCGGCGTTGGCGGGCATCGCGAGCCGTACGCCGTCGCCGAGCAGCGGCGCGCACGCGAGCGCGTCGAGCATCGGGCCCTGGACCACGCGCTCGCGCGCCACGCCGACGACGCGCTCGCGAAGGGCCGCGTGCTCGGCCGCGGACGCGAGCAGCGGCGCGAGCCGCACGTCGCGACGCCACGCGCTCGCCGCGCACCACGTGAAGAGCAACTCACCGGCCGGCTCGGCGAACAGCTTCCCGAGCGCGCCGGCGTCGTCCTTCGATCGCGACAGCGTGGGGAGCTCGACCTCGAGCACCTCGAGCGTGGCCGCGAGGTCCGCCGAGAGCGCGGAGGCGTCCGCGCGGGCGCCGGGCGCCCACCGAGCGCGCAGCACCTCCCACAGCCCGGGCTGTTCGCCGAGCGCCTCGATCACCTTGCTGAACGCGCCCTGGACCGGAACGGGGAGCATGCCGACGCCTCGCGAGCAGCGTATCGCAGTTGAGCGGCGTAAAGGCGCGCCGTCGAGGCGCCTCGGCCGCGGAGCACGGCGCGCGCCCGCCGCCCGGCGCGAGCGAGGCCGGCGTTCGAGACGCCCTCGTGACGGCGCCGACCACTTAGAGCATTTACTCTACGCTCGCCGACGCCCCCTCCTCCGCGGAACAACTCATGATCACTCGATTTTCAGCTCACCGATCGCTCCGAGGCGCCTTCGCGTCCGTCCTGTGTGTCGCCGGCGTCGCGTGCGGCGCGTCCACCTCGGACGAGGCTCCCGCGCCGACCACGGATCCGTCGCCACCCAGCCGAAGCCGAGCGCGACGGAGCGAGACACCTCCGGCCCGTCCACGACGCCGCCTCCCGGCAATGCCGTCCCCCGACGCCGGCGGCCCGACCTCGCGCGCGCTGCGGCGCTGCCTCCTTACGACTGGGTCGCGTCCAACGCGCTCGGCGACGTGCTCGAGAGCCAGTCGAAGGCGTCGCACACGCCGGTCGAGCTCAACTACGTCATCTACGAGGCGCGCCGGCAGAAGGCGTTCAAGACCTCGCGCTACGCGAAGCACGGCACCAAGTCGCGTCTCCTCCGGTATCAGACGCAGGACCGCGGCGGGCTCGTCGACGCGACGACGCTCATGGCCTACCCGGACGCGTCGGGCACCTTCCCGATCCTGCTCGTCCTCCACGGCACCGCGGGCTTCACCGACGCGTGCGCGCCGTCGAAGGGCGCGGTCGACGACGCGCTCGGAGGCTTCACCGACGGCGTCTCGGTGCTCCTCTCGCTGTTCGCGTCGTTCGGCTACATCGCCGTCGCTCCGGACTACATCGGCCTGAAGAGCCTCGGCGCGCCGACCGGCTTCCTCCACCCGTACCTCGTCGCCGAGCCGACGGCGATCGCGTCGCTCGACGCCGTCCGCGCCGCGAAGAAGCAGCTCGCCGGCGCGAGCGCCAAGCCGGGCGACGTCGTCGTCGTGGGCGGCTCGCAGGGCGGTCACGCGGCGGCCTTCGTGAACCGCTACCTGCCCCACTACGCGCCCGAGCTCACCATCAAGGGGAGCGTCTGGGACGTCCCGCCGACGGACCTCCTCGGTCAGGCGCTGCCGGCGCTCACCGAGTGGAGAAACTCCACCAAGAACATGATCGCGGCGTCGACGACGCACGAGTCCTGGTACCAGGCGGCGCCGGGAGGTCTCTCGTCGGCGTTCCTCGCGCCCTACGACACGTCGGTCCCCGCGGCGCTCACGGCGAGCTGCTCGCCGAGCGCCGCCTTCGCCGGCGCGACCCGCGAGACGCTCTTCACGCCGGCCTTCCTCACGGCCGGGCAGCAGCCGAGCTTCGGCGGCCTCGCGCCGTGGGCCTGCTACCTCGCCGAGAACAGCCTCCCGACGACCTCGGTGCCGAAGAAGGACGCGATCCCGAGCCTCTTCTTGTTGGGCGAGAACGACGAGCTCGTCGACAACGCCGTCGAGCGCGCGAGCTTCCAGAAGCTCTGCGCGCAGGGCCACGTCCTCGAGTACCTCGAGTGCGCCGGCGCCTCGCACACGAAGCCGCTCACGTACGCGCTCGACCAGTGGCTCGACTTCCTCGAGGACCGCCTCGCGAACAAGCCGGTCACCGGGACGTGCGTGGTCAAGCCCGCCGAGACCTGCACGAGCATGCTCTAGATACCGCTTGGCTCGCTGAATTTCGATCGAGCTTCGCGCTCGTTGATTGGACGGCGGCGAGCGCGCGCGGCGGCGTCAGTACCCCGCGGGCAGGACCAGCGAGCCGAACGGAGTCTCGTCGCGGCAGTTGTTCCGATCCGTCGAGCCGTCCGGCTGGAGGCAGTTCTTGAGCGGGCCGTCGAGGTACTTCATGTAGAGGTCGTAGTGGCCGGAGACCGTGAACTCGCTCCCCGCGCCGGTCGGCCCCCACGAGTTCTTCACGCGCAAGAACACCATCCGCGCGTCGTCGGCGAGCGCCGCCTCGAGCTGCTCCGGCGTGGCGTCCACGCCCGCCTTGAGCGTGCCGAAGCCCGGCACGTCTTCGATCTCGTAGTCGCTCATCGCGACCATGTGCCCGCCCTGACGTCCGGGCGACGCCGGCACGTCGGCGAACACCGAGCCGCGCATCGCCGCGAAGTCGACCGTGAACGTGAGGAGCGGCGGGAGGCCGTCGTGCAGCGCCCGCTGCGCGCGCTTGAGGAACTCGCGGCGCTCCGCGGCGTCGGACGGGTACGCCGCCTCGTGCCACGCGAAGCGTCCGTCCGGCTGACCGTCGAACGACGGGAGGATGTCGATGAGCGACACCGCCTGCTTCTCGCCCGTCGACGGCTCGACGGCGGTGACGAGCAGCTTCGTCGACGAGAGCACCTTGTGCGCCTCGAAGCTCGACTCGTCCGGGCTCCTCTCGAGGTTCCGTCCGAACGCGAGGTCGAGCCGCTCGACGACGTCCGGCGAGAGCTGCCAGGCCGCGTCCATCTCCCGGCGAATGAGCTCGAGGTCCTTGCGCGCGCCGCGGTCCTTCAGCGCGCCGTCGCGGAGCGAGCGGTTGATCGCGGAGAGCGCGGCGGACTGGCGGCTCGAGCGCCTCGACGTCGCCTCCTCCGGGATGAAGTCGCCTTCGCGCATCGCGCCGAAGTACTTCATGATGTGCGAGGCCTCCCAGAAGAAGCCGCCCGTCTCGACCTCCTTCATCTCGGCGTAGCGGTTGTCGGGCGACTCGTCCGCGCTCCAGAGGATCTGGAGGTACCAGTGCCAGTACGACCAGTAGCTCTCCGAGAGGTCGAGCGCCTCGCCGGTCGCCGAGCCGTGGAGCGCCTCGACCCAGCTCGCGTTGGCGTAGAGCCAGCAGTTGCCGATCGCCTGGTCCTTGACGTCCGTGTGCGGGAGCGTCACGACGTCGTCG
The DNA here is from genome assembly GCA_019637105.1 of Labilithrix sp. Taxonomy (GTDB): domain Bacteria; phylum Myxococcota_A; class Polyangia; order Polyangiales; family Polyangiaceae; genus Labilithrix. Next base: position 16,330 of record JAHBWF010000054.1, on the reverse strand, counting down.
GACGACGTCTGCGCGTCCCCCGCCGAGGAGCAGCCGACGCCGACCGCGGGGAGAGCGAGCGCCACCGCCGCGCCGAGCACACGAGTCCGGAAGAGCCGAGCGAGGTTCATGGGTGGACGTGCTGCGAAAGGCATACCTTTGCCCACATTGGATCGCATACGGAAATCATTCGATTTTTCGGTGCGCAATCCGCGCAAAGAGGCCGGGCGCGGCCCCAGGCGCGAGGAGCGTACGATCCACCGTCGGCGCCGCGCGACGCGCGCCCGCGCGGGTCAGACCAGGCCGGAGCGGCGCACGAGCTGCTCGGCCGCCGTCTTCGCGGCGCCGAGCGACGACGCGATGCCGGTCGCCGTCGGGTTGTCCGCGTCGTCGCGGAACACCTGCCACGACCAGCGGCCGTCTCCCTTCGGCGCCACCTTCGACAGGAACGGGCCGAGGCGCGCGCTCCAGAGATCGCCGGCGCTCTTGCTCCAGGACATCGCGCTCACGCCCGGCTCGTTAGCACGAACGCGCGCGCGTCACACGAGCAGGACGTCGGTCGTGGAGTGCTCGATCACCCAGCGGCTCACGCTGCCGACGAGCGCGTGACGCGTCGCCGAGTCGCTCCGGTCGAGCACGAGGAGGCGCCCGGGCGTCGCGGCCTCGGCGAGCACGAGCCGGCGGTTCCCGTGGACCAGCTTCAGCATGCGCGGATCGAGCCCGGCGTCCAGGACGCGCGGCTCGAGGGCCGCGCGCGCCTCCTGGCGGCTGTGGTCGCGGTACCGGCGGATCGCCGCGGGCCCGACGCCCTGGAGCACGAGCTTGTTCTCGAACGGCCCCGAGAACGCGTGGAGCAGCGTCGGCTCGACGTCCTCCACCACGAACGCCGCGGCGTCGACGGCGCGGCGGATCTCGGAGTCGGCGTCGATCGCGACGACGACCTCGCGGTACCGGCGCGACCTCGCCTCGCGCACGAGGAGCACCGGCGGCCCCTTGCCCTCGACGACGCGCTCGGCCGTCGACCCGAGGATCGCCGCGGCGAGCGAGGGACCGCGGCTGCCGACGACGAGCAGACCGGCGTCCACCTCGCGCGCCTTCCGGCGGAGGAGCGTCGCCGCGCTCCCCGAGAGGAGGTGCCCGCGGACGGACCGGTCCTTCGCGCGGAGCTCCTCGACGATCTTCTCGAGGGCGGCGCGCTCGTTGCGCTCGCCCTCGGCCTCGTCCACGACGAGCTTCCTGGAGAGGATCCGCGGCAGCCGGCTCGTCACGTGGACGACGTGGAGCGCGGCGTCGCGATCGCGCGCGATCGACGCGGCCCGCGCGACCGCCGGCCGCGACGCCGGAGAGAAGTCGGTCCCGACGACGATCGCGCTATGGCGCGGCATGCGCGCCTCCCGGTCCGCCGTCGAGGAGGAGCTCCCTCGCGCTCGCGAGCGCCTCCTCCGTTCCGACCGCGGCGACGACGTCGCCCTCGCCCAGCCGCTCCGAGCCGTCCGGGAGCAGCACCGGGCCGCCGCCGCGCACGATGGCGAGGACGGCGGCGCCGGTCCGCGAGCGCAGATCGAGATCGCTCAGCGTCCGCCCGATCGCCGAGCTCTTCGGACCGATGCGGATCAGCCTCGGCGCGCCGAGGCCCGGCAAGAGCGCGGCGACGTCGCCCGCCACCTCGGTCTCGGCGGCCGCGGTCTCCGCCGCCTCGTCGTGCCGCTCGCCGTCGTCGTGAGGCGAGAGCTTCGCCTTGAGCACGCCCATCACGACCGCGCCGCCGGCCTGCACCTCGACGTCGAACTGCTTCGCGTTCCGCCAGAACGCGAGCATCGCCGTCACCACGAGCGCCGCGAAGAGGAGGACGCCGATGCCCGGGGGGACGAAGGGCTCGACCACCGCGACGGCGGCGGCGCCGACCGCCGTGAGGAGGCCGAGCTGCACCGCGAGGGCGATCGGCCGCGACGCCGGGGCGCCCGCGCCGTCGCCTCGGCCGTCGCCCACCAGCGTGAGGCCGATCGCGCGCGTGAGCCGCACCACGCCGAGCAAGAACGGCAGCCCGACGAGCGCCGCGGCGCCGACGAACAGCCCCTGCGAGACCATCGGATCGAGGCCGAATCGCTCGGCGATCGCCTGCTCGGCGCGCCGATGAAGCAGCGCGCCCCCGAGGAGCAGCCCGACGATCGCGCCAGCGTCGACGAGGAGCAGGACGAGCTGACGGCGCACGCGCCCGGCCGCCGTCGCGGACGCCGGCGTCGCCCGGACGCGCTCGAGCCAGGCGCTGTAGAGCGAGATGAACGCGGTGACGTTGCGCGGCAGCCGCCGCTCGACGGCCGCGGCGGCGGCCTCGGAGCGCTTGATCAACGTCGGCGTCGTCAGCGTCGTGATCGCCGACACCGCGACGGCCACGGGGAAGAGGAACGGACGGGTCGCCTCGAGCGAGAGCCCGAGCGACACGATGATGAACGAGAACTCGCCGATCTGCGAGAGGCTGATCCCGGACTGCACCGACGTGCGGAGGCCGCAGCCGGTGACGATGCCGCCGAGCGCGACGCTGACGATCTTCCCGACGATGACGACGACCGAGAGGACGACGACGGCGAGCCAGTGCTCGTAGACGAGCACCGGGTCGATGAGCATCCCGACCGAGACGAAGAAGATCGCGGCGAACATGTCGCGCACGGGCATCAGCAGGTGCTCGACCGTGTGCCCCTCGCCCGACTCCGAGATGAGCATGCCCGCGACGAAGGCGCCGAGCGCGACCGAGTAGTGGAAGGCCGCGCAGGCGAAGGCGAAGCCGAAGCAGATGCCGACGCTGGCGACGAGCGTGGTCTCGGGCCGCCGCAGGCGGACGACCCACCGCATCAGCCGCGGCACGACGAGCAGGCCCACGACCACCATCGCGATGAGGAACGCGACGAGCTTGCCCGTCGTCTTGGCGAGCGTGACGGCGTCGAGGCCGGCGCCGCTCGAGATCGTGGTCATCGTCGCGAGCAGGAGGATCGCGAGGATGTCCTCGATGATGAGGACGCCGTAGACGATCTCCCGGAGGCGCGGCGCGACCTTCATCTCCTCGAAGACCTTCGCGATGATCGTCGTGCTCGAGATGGCGATGGCCCCGCCCGCGAAGAGGCTCTCCTGTTGGGTCCAGCCGAACGCGCGCCCGATGACGAAGCCGGCGACCATCATGAGCGCGACCTGCAAGACGCCGATGACGCCGGCGGTCGGCGCGACGCGCACGAGCTTCTCGATGTTGAGCTCGAGCCCGATCGCGAACATGAGGAGGATCACGCCGAGCTCGGACAGCGTGTGCACCGTCGTCGGATCCGCGTTCAGCGGGAGCGGCAGGTGCGGCCCGACGAGCAGGCCGGCGATGATGTAGCCGAGCACCACCGGTTGGCGGAGGCGCTGGAACACGATCGTGGTGATGGCGGCGACGCCGAGCACGATCGCGAGCGTCTTTAAGAACTCGTGCGCCGCTTCCATGTCGAATCCATAACTTGGGGGTCAAGTCGATTCCGTTCGATAAAATCCAATGAGGCATTAGGCCTCCGGACCCACGCGCGCCTCGCGTTCAAACGTCGCGAAACACGTCGGCTCGTCGTCTCGACGACGTCGACCGGCTACGCTACGCACGCTCCCGGACGGGCGGCTCCGCGTCGAGCGCGAGGCTCCCGCTTCGAAGGAGTCCTGGGTCGATGCGACATGCGTACATTCTGGGTGCAACTGCGGCTCTCCTCGTCTCCACTTCGTGCGCGCCCGGGCACCCGGGCGGGGCGCCGGCTCCTTCGTCTCCGAGCGCGGCCGTGAGCTCCGACGCCCCTCGATCGGACAACCCGCTGCTCGCCGCGTGGATCGGTCCTTACGGCGGCGTGCCCCCCTTCGCCAAGGTGAAGGTCGAGCATTTCAAGCCCGCCCTCGAGGCCGCGATGGCCGAGCACCTCCGCGAGATCGCGGCGATCGCCGACAGCGCCGAGCCGCCGACCTTCGAGAACACGATCGCCGCGCTCGAGGACGCGGGGCGCTCCTTCGATCGCGTCGAGACCGTCTACGGCGTCTGGTCGTCGACGATGAACGACGACGCGTTCAAGGCCGTCGAGAGCGAGATGGCGCCGAAGCTCGCCGCGTTCGAGGACGAGATCGTCCAGAACGAGAAGCTCTTCCGGCGCATCGAGGCCGTCTACGAGGCGCGGGGCGCGTCGAAGCTCACGCCCGAGCAGCAGCGGCTCACGTGGCGCCGCTGGAACACGCTCGTGCGCGCGGGCGCGAAGGTCGACGCCGAGGGCAAGAAGCGGCTCACCGAGATCAACCAGCGCCTCGCCTCGCTCTACACGACGTTCAGCCAGAACGTCCTCGGCGACGAGGAGGCGTACGCGCTGATCCTCGAGGACGAGGCCGACCTCGCCGGGCTGCCCGACTCGGTCAAGTCGGGGGCCGCCGCGGCCGCCGAGGCGCGCGGCAAGAAGGGCAAGTGGGCGATCACGAACACGCGCTCGTCGATGGAGCCGTTCCTCACCTACTCGACCCGCGACGATCTCCGCGAGAAGGTCTGGAAGAGCTACGTGAGCCGCGGCGACAACGGCGACGCCCGCGACAACAAGAAGATCATCACCGAGATCCTGAAGCTCCGCGCCGAGCGCGCGAAGCTCCTCGGCTACGCGACGCACGCGCACTGGCGCCTCGAGAACGCGATGGCGAAGACGCCCGAGCGCGCGATGGCGCTGATGGAGGAGGTCTGGAAGCCGGCCGTCGCGCGCGTCCGCGAGGAGGTCGCCGACATGCAGGCGATCGCGAACAAGAGCGGATCGAAGCGCAAGATCGCGCCGTGGGACTACCGCTTCTACGCGGAGAAGGTCCGCAAGGCGAAGTACGACCTCGACGAGGGCGAGGTGAAGCAGTACCTCCAGCTCGACAAGCTCCGCGAGGGCATGTTCTGGGTCGCCGGCGAGCTCTTCGGCTTCACCTTCACGCCCGTCACGGACGTCGAGGTCTACCACCCGGACGTGCGCGTCTGGGCCGTGAAGGACAAGGCGAGCGGCCAGCACGTCGGCCTCTGGTACTTCGACCCGTACGCCCGCCCGGGCAAGCGCTCCGGCGCGTGGATGAACGCGTACCGGCGCCAGGAGCGGTTCAAGGGCGCCGTCACGACGATCGTCAGCAACAACTCGAACTTCGTGAAGCCGAACGCGGGCGAGCCCGTCCTCATCAGCTGGGACGACGCGCGCACGCTCTTCCACGAGTTCGGCCACGCGCTCCACGGCCTCTCGTCGAGCGTGGACTACCCGTCGCTCGCGGGGACGCGCGTCGCGCGCGACTACGTCGAGTTCCCGTCGCAGCTCCTCGAGCACTGGGTCTCGACGCCCGAGGTCCTCGACAAGTTCGCCCTCCACGAGAAGACGGGCGCGCCGATGCCGAAGGAGCTCGCCGCGAAGATCGCGAAGGCCGCGACGTTCAACCAGGGGTTCTCGACCGTCGAGTACCTGAGCGCGGCGCTCGTCGACATGAAGCTCCACCTGGCGGGCGACGAGGCGATCGATCCGGACGCGTTCGAGAAGGCCACGCTGAAGGCGCTCGGGATGCCGTCCGAGATCGTGATGCGCCACCGTACGCCGCAGTTCAGCCACGTCTTCGCCGGCGACGGCTACTCGGCCGGCTACTACAGCTACCTCTGGTCCGACTCGCTGACGGCGGACGCGTGGGGCGCGTTCACCGAGGGCAAGGGGCCGTACGATCCCGCGGTCGCCGGCCGCCTCAAGAAGAGCGTGTTCTCCGTGGGCGACACGGTCGATCCGGCCGACGGCTACCGCGCGTTCCGCGGCAAGGACGCCGGCACCGCGGCGCTGATGAAGAAGCGCGGCTTCGCGAAGGCCGCCGCCAAGGCGCCGGCGACGAAGTAGGCCCTCGCCCCTCCGCCGCAGCTCACCGCGATCGGGCGCGCGAGCTCGTCCGCACGTCGACCGCCCTCCTCCGCCGCGGGGGCTGGCCCGGCGCGATCGTCGGCGATGTTGCTTGACGATCGAACGCGGCGTGGTCATTCTTCGCGCGTCTCTCGCGAGAGAGGCCGCGCGAGATTTCGCCCACCTTGGGGGACGCGCGTTACAAGTATCCCTCTAAGCCGATGGGACCAAGTGGGCTTCCTCGCACGTCGTGCGTGGAGGCCTTTTTCTTGGGCGTCACACCGGCGGATCGCGTGGGCGGAAAGGTCACCTCCGATGCCCACGCTCTCTGCCCGTCGCGAAAGCCGCCCCTCCCCGCCGCCGCCCGCCGTCACGCCTCGAGGCGCGCCGGCCCCGCGCGCGGCGAGCCTCTTCGTCCTCGGCGCCGGCGTGGTCGGGAGGGAGGTGCTCGAGCAGGTGAGCGCGCTGCCCCCGCAGACCCGACCGCCGTTCGTCGATCTGCGCGTCGTCGGCGTCGTGACGCGGCGCGGAGGAGCGTTCGACGTCCGCGGCGTCCGACGCTCGGTCGTGGCCGAGCTCGTCGCGGCGCGCGCTCGCCGCGCCGCGCACGCGTCCGCGACGGCGCGCGCGACCGGCGCGATCGCGAGCGGCGCGTCGAACCCCCTCGAGCTGCCCGCTCGCGCGACGCAGCTCGACGCCCTCGCCCGACTCGGCGACACGGTCCTCGTCGACTGCACCGCGGCCGACGGGATGGAGGACGTCTACGAGGAGGCCCTCGCGCGCGGGCTCCACGTGGTCACCGCCAACAAGAAGCCGCTGGTGGCGCCGCGCGATCGGGTCGCGCGGATCTTCGCGGCGGCCGCGCGGAGCGGCGCGAGCTTCCGCTACGAGGCCACCGTCGGCGCCGGGCTCCCGATCATCGGGACGCTGCAGGGCCTCGTTCGGACGGGCGACCGCGTGCGCTCGATCGAGTGCGCGCTCTCCGGGACGCTCGGCTTCGTCACCAACGAGCTCGCGCGCGGCGCGCCGCTCTCCGAGGCGGTCGCGGCGGCGAGGTCCGCGGGCTACACCGAGCCGGATCCGCGCGAGGACCTCGCGGGCACCGACGTCGCGCGGAAGGCGGTGATCGTCGCGCGCGAGCTGGGGATCCCCGTCGAGCTCGCCGACGTGTCGCTCTCGCCGCTCGTACCGGCCGAGGCCCTCGAGGCCGGAGGGGATCTCCCCGGCGCGCTCCGCCGCCTCGACGCGGGCTTCGCCCGACGTTCCGAGGAGCTCCGCGCGCGCGGAGAGAAGCTCGTGTACCTCGCGCGGATCCGCGCGGCGGATCCGATCTCCGGGGCCCCGCCGGAGGTGGTCGTCGGCCCGCAGGCGGTCCCGCTCGATCACCCCGCCGCGTCGCTCGACGGCTCGTCCGCGCTCGTCGCGATCACGAGCGACCGTTACCCGACGGCTCCGCTCGTGGTGCGCGGCGCGGGCGCCGGGGGCCCCGTCACGGCGACCGCCGTGCTCTCCGACGTCTTCCTCAGCCTGCAGTCGACCCCGCGCGTCCGCGGCGCCGGCTCGTACGCGGCGGGGGGTGCGTTCGCATGAAGGGCGCGACGACCACGGCGTCGACCTCGAGTCGCCCGCGCGAGGCCGGCGGGGCGACGCCCGCTTCTCCGCGCGCGGCGGCCCCCGCCGAGCTCCCGCTCCCTCTGCTCGGCGACGACCTCGTCGTCCCGCTGGTGACCGGCGAACGCGTCCGCTACGTGAACCTCGACTGCGCCGCGAGCGCTCCGTGCCTCCGCTCGGTGCACGAGGCCGTGACGGCGCTGCTGCCCTGGTACAGCAGCGTGCATCGTGGGGCCGGCTTCGCGTCGGCGGTGATGACCGAGGCGTACGACGAGGCGCGCGAGGTCGTGGCCGAGCTCGTGGGGGCCCGCGCGGACGACGCCGTCGTCTTCACGCGGAACACGACGGACTCGCTGAACCTGCTCGCCGCGGCCCTGCCCGACGACACGACCGTGGTGAGCTTCGCCTCGGAGCACCACGCGAACCTGCTCCCGTGGCGGCGGGGCGCCTCGGTGCTCCTGCCGGTCCCCGCGAGCCCCGAGGAGGCGCTCGCGCGCGTCGACGCTGCCCTCGCGGCCGCGACCTCGCGGCATCGCTTGCTGGCGGTGACCGGCGCCAGCAACGTGACGGGCGAGCTCTGGCCGCTCGCCGAGCTCGCCGCCGTCGCGCGCCGTCACGGGGCGCGGATCGCGATCGACGCCGCGCAGCTCGCGCCGCACAGGCCGATCGACGTCGCCGCGCTCGACGCCGACTACCTCGCGCTGTCGGCGCACAAGCTTTACGCGCCGTTCGGGACGGGCGTGCTCGTCGGACGCGCCGACTGGCTCGACGCCGCGGAGCCCTACCTCGCCGGCGGGGGCGCGGTCCGGCGCGTCACGATCGACCGCACCGAGTGGGCGCGCGGCGAGGCGCGTCACGAAGCCGGGACGCCGAACGTGCTCGGCGCGATCGCGCTCGCCGCGGCGTGTCGGACGCTCGCCGGCGTCGGGATGGACGCGATCGCCACGCACGAAGCGCTGCTGCTCCGGCGGGCGTCGACCGGCCTCGCGCGGGTGCCCGGGCTCGAGATCCTGTCGATGTGGGGCCCGTCGAGCGCGCGGGTGGGCATCGTCGCCTTCACCGTGGACGGCTGGCACCCGAGCGCGCTCGCCGCCGCGCTGAGCGCCGAGCACGGCATCGGCGTCCGCGACGGCGCCTTCTGCGCGCACCCGTTCGTCGCGTCGCTCGTCGGCGGCGGGCTCGACGGCGAGTCGCCGGGGGCCGTGCGCGCGAGCTTCGGCGTCGGGACGAGCGCGGACGACGTCGATCGGCTGCTCGGCGCCGTCGACGAGCTCGTGGCGCGCGGTCCGCGGTGGAGCTACCGCTTCGCGGGCGGGCGTTGGCAGCCCGACCCGGATCCCCGCGCGCGGCCGCGCTTCGACGGCGGGCGCGCCTCCGCCTCGCTCGTTGGCGAGCGCGCCCCCCGCGCCGGCGCCGAGCCTTGCCGCGCCTGAGCGCGCAGGCGCGAGGCTCAAGGCGCGGAGCGCGCGAACACCATCCGCTGCCGCGGCAGATCGAAGGTCACCGCCCAGGGCTCGAGGAACCTCCGCCCGACGAGGCCGTCGTGGATGATCTTCTGGAACATCGTCCGCATGCCCGCCTGGCGGATCGCCGGCGCGCCGGCGGGGTGCACGTCGGCGTTCACCTCGGCGAACCAGCGCGTGAACGCGTGCCCCGCCTCGTCGCGGCCCTCGACGACCTTCGCGGCGGACCGATCGACGCCGAGCGAAGCGAGGAAGCGCTCGTCGAGGATGAGCGCGTCGCTGCCGGTGTCGACCTCCGCGAGCGCGGGCTGACCGCCGACCTCGAGCGGCAGGAACACGGTCACGGCCTCGCCGGCGCTGCGGACCTCGATCGGCACGGCGACGCCGCCGGCGACGCGCCGATCGAGCGACGCCGCGTCCTCGAGCACGAGCTCGCTCCGCCTCTCGTCGAGCGTGAACGCGCGGCGCCGGAAGAAGTCGAGCGACACGAACCCCTGGACGTCCGACGACTCGACGAAGTCCTCGAGGTCGAGCACGCCGACGACGACGTCGCGCTGCTCCTCGTGACCGACGGCGAGCGAGCGGACCCTCGCGAGCGGGACGGTGATCTCCTGCCCCGACATCCGCGTGCCGACGTACCGACCTGCGCTCGCGCACGAGAGCATCTTGCACAAGGACTTCGAGATGAGGTTGATCCCGATGCCCGTGTCGAAGGCGAAGCGCGCGTCGAGCTCACCGTCGATCCGCACGGCCAGGCTCGGGAGGTGGCGGTCGTAGCGGAGGGGGATCGTCTCGGTCGACGACGCAGGAGGGCGCGCCGCCGGCGCCGCGGGGACGCGCGCGGCGCCGGGCCCGCACGCCAGCGCGGCGGCGACGACGAACGTGAGCGGGCTTCTCCAGGGCTGCATCGCGCGAGCTCCGGTCCAGGGCGCCTTTCGTAGCCGAAATGCGCTCGTCGGGCAGCCGAAAACCACGGACGGACGCCCGGGGGGCGAGCCGAGATCGGGCCCGGGCGACGAGGACGGATCACTCGCGCGCGTAAACGGCGACCTCCCCGACGGCCTCGATCCGAACGTACCCCGCGCCCGTGACGAGGCGCTCGAACGCGACCCGATCTTGGCCGACGCCCGCCTCTCGGTCGAGCACGACGACGCGCGGCGCGCGCCGCTCGATCTCCGCGCGGACGTCCCGATCGCTCGTCAGGTGGAGCGCGGCCGCCTCCTCGGCCGTCTTCTTGGGGGCGACGAGGCGCGTGAAGTGGTTCTCGTAGCCGGGCATCAGCCGCTCGGAGCTCCGGAGCGCGCTGCCCGGCCACGTCGCCAGGAGCGGCCCCGGCCGCGCCTCCGTCGCGCGCGCGACCGCCGCGGCCTTCTCGTCGAGGGCGCGCGGACGAAACCCGCGGTCGTCCCACCCGTTGTGACGGCCCGCGATCCACTTCTTCTCGAGGCTCGCGGAGCTCGCGAGGGCGAAGAGCGCGATCGCGGCGATCGCCGCGACGACGGCCGGGCGCGCGCGCGCGGCCGGCGCGAGGCCGCGCCCGTCGAGGTGCCCCAGCGCCGCCCCCGCGCCGACGGCGAGGTAGGGGACGATCGGCGTCAGGTAGTGCTCGATCAACGGCTCGTGGCGCGCGGCGCCCAGCGCGAGCGCGGTCGCGCCCACGAGACCGGCCCAGCGGCTCGAGGCGCCCGGGAGGGTGAGCGCGACGACGTTGGCCAAGAGGAGGAGCGCGTTCTGCGTGCCGCTGGCCGAGAGCTCGAGGAACGCGCCGCCGCCGACGACGGACGACAGGTACGCGCGGTTCTGGGGGAAGGTCACGAAGGACGAGGAGTCGGCGTGGTAGCCGACGAGGCCGTAGGTGAACGACGCCCACGACCGAGCGAACAGGAGCGCGGTCGGGGCGGCGACCAGCGCCGCGCCGAGCGCGTACACCCCGACCCGCTTCAGCGCGGCGACGGCGCCGGGGCCGGCGGCGGCGACGGCGACGGCCCCGAGCGACGCCGCGATCGCGCACGCGGCCGGGTGCCAGCCCGACGTCGCGCCGAAGACGACGAGGCCGAGGACGGCCGCCCCGCGGCGGCCGCCGGCGCTCGTCCCGCGGAGCAAGAGCGCGAGCGGCGCCACGCCGAGCGCCGGGGCGAGCGGGAGACGCATGAGAGGCGCCACGACGCCGAGCGCGCCGGCGAGCACGAGCTCGCGGGGACGCGGCTCGCGCTCCGGCGGCGTCGCGAGCACGAGCGACCCGAGGAGGAACGCGACGCCGAGGCCGTACGGACGGATCGTCACCAGCCATTGCCACGAGAGCTCGTGCGTGACGAACAGGCCGACGGCGGCGACCGCGGCGAGCTTGGACCGGGTCTCGCGGTGGACCAGGTGCGCGACGAGCGAGGCGGCGACCGCGGCGAAGGCCGACGAGACCAGGCGGAGCGCCACGAAGCGCGCGCCGACGACCAGCACGAACGGGGCGAGCAGGTACGGGTAGTGCGGACCCTGCGGATAGAAGAAGTCCGCGTACGGCGCCCGACCGTGCGTCACGAGCTCGGCCGCGAGCGCGTAGTAGCCCTCGTCCACGTCGACCGGCAGCCGCAGCCCGACGATCGCGAACCAGACGAACGCGAGGACACCGAGGAGGCGGACGATCGACGCGCCGCGGAGGCGGCGAACGTATCCTCCGATCACGACGGCGCTCGAGCAGCCTCCGTGCCAGGACGAACCGCCCGCGCGGCGCGGCCCGGGCTCCGGCGACGCGCCGCGCGGCCTGACATCGCGATCATGGGTGAGCCAACCTGAGCGGGCTCGGCGCCGGCGCCGATCCGGGCCATCGGCCGGCTATCCGGCGTCGGCGCTCCGATGTTATGGACCGGGCGTTGACTGCCCCGACGAGCAACGATCCGAGCGCGCGCGCGGCCGCCGTCTCGCCCGAGGAGATCGACGTCGAGCTCGACCGGGCGATGTCCGAGCACTACGTCGAAGGTCGCCGCGGGATGCGCAGCGTCAGCGCGACGACGCTGCTGGTCGCCCTCGCGGCGTGCGTGGCGTTGCTGCCCGCCTGGCCTCCGGCGCGCCGGGTCCTCGGCGTCGGGCTGGAGACGACGCTGCCGCTCGTGGCGATCTCGGTGTCGTCGATCGTCCACGCCGCCGTCGCGTTCGCTCGGGTCGGCGGGCTCGGCCGCTGGTACCGCGTCGCCGAGCACGTCGAGTCGCTGTGCTCGGTCTCTTGCGGCGTCGCGCTGATCTACCTCTCCGGATCGGCCGCCAGCGTCTTCTGGGTCTACTTCATCCTCTTCGTCGCGGACACGTGGAACAACCCGCGCGACGTCCGGCTCCAGGTGACCATGTTCGGCGCCGCGACGACGGCGCTGGCCGCCGCGTTCGCGGCTCGCGGGGCCCTCGCCGACGTGGCGGTCACGGGGAGCATCGGCGTCCTCGGCGCCGTGTGCATCTACGCCTTCGCGGCGTCGGCCAGGCACCGGCTCCGCGGAGAGGCCGAGCGCCGCGTCTTGCGCGCGCGGCTCGAGGGCTTGCTCGTCGAACGCGAGCGCGACCGCATCGCGCGGGATCTCCACGACGGCGTCGCGGCCGATCTCTCGACCCTCCTCTGGCGCGCGCGCGAGCTGAAGGAGGCCGTCGGCGACGGCGCGGCGACGTCGATCGTCGACGATCTCGTGAGCGACGTGCGCAGCAGCCTCGACGAGCTCCGCGAGGTCGTGTTCGCGCTGCGCGTCTCGGGCGGGACGTGGGACGAGCTGCTCTCCGAGCTCCGCGCCCGGGTCACGCGACTCTGCGCCGGCTCGCTCCGCGGCGAGATCGCGTTCCGCGACCACGAGGCCGCCGCGGACGTGCCCGTCGACGTCCGCATCCACGTCCTGCGCATCGTGCAGGAGGGCGTTCGCAACGCCGTCCGCCACGCTCGAGCGAAGGTCGTGCGCGTCGAGATCGAGCGCGGCGCGCGCGTCGTCGTCGTCCGTGTCTCGGACGACGGCGAGGGCATGCCGGACGGCGCGCTCGAGGCGTCGCGCGGCGGGCTCTCGAACATCGCCAAGCGCGCGCGCCTTCTCGGCGGGGAGGCGTCGTGGTCCCACGACGCCGGGACCCACCTGGTCGTCACGCTCCCCCTCGGCGCGCCTCCCTGAGGCCGGGCGCGCCACCCGGCAGGGCGGGCGCCGGCGCGCGCGTTGCGGGCGCCAACCGCGACCACGACACGGTAGACTGGCCCCGACCGCTCGCGACGTCGCGGGTGGTCCCTCCGGAGATCGCCATGAGCAACCCGTTCCTCCCCGAGCGCCCGGCCGACGCCGTCCGCGTCATCGAGTCGATCCCCGTCGAGGGCTCGTCCGGTCTCACGCCGGAGGCGATCGCCGCCGACAAGATCCCCTCGCCTCCTCACCTCCTGCTCTCGCGCGCGCTGGCACGCGGCGCGATGGGGCACGTGCACCCGGCGCTCGATCGGAACCTCCTCCGGCACGTCGCCTTGAAGCGGATCGACAAGGACTACGCCAGCAAGCCCTTCTACCGCGACGCGTTCATCGCCGAGGCGCAGATGACGGGGCAGCTCGAGCACCCGAACATCGTGCCGGTCCACGAGCTGGCGATCGACGCCAACGGGATCCCCTATTTCACCATGAAGCTCGTGCAGGGAAGCTCGTTCGATCGCTGGCTCCACGCGCGGAAGCCCGGACACGCGGAGCGGATCGAGGGCGGCATCGAGATCCTGCTCAAGGTCTGCGACGCGCTCGCGTACGCGCACCACCGCGGCGTGGTCCACCGCGATCTGAAGCCGGCCAACATCATGGTCGGCGACTTCGGGCAGGTCTACCTGATGGACTGGGGGCTCGCGAAGCTCCTTCGCTCCCACCCCGCCTCGGGGGAGGGCGCGCTCATGAACGCGGCGGGGCCGGTCGGCACGCCCGACTTCATGTCGCCGGAGCAGGCGCGCGGCAACCCGCGCGAGGTCGACGAGCGCTCCGACGTCTTCGGCGTGGGCGCGCTCCTCTACGAGGTGCTCTCCGGACACGGCCCGTACGGCGGCGTCGGGTCGTCGAGCGACGTCGTGCAGCGCGCCGCCGCCGGTCAGGTCATCCCGATCGATCAGGCCTGCGCGGACATCGGCGTCTCGCGCCGGATCCGCGCCGTGGCGGAGCGGGCCACGGCGCCCGATCCCGCCAAGCGCTACCAGAGCATCTCCGAGCTGCAGGAGGCGATGCGCGCCTTCCTCCACGGCGGGCTGCACCTCCCGCGCAGGAGCTTCGCCGCCGGCGAGGTCATCTTCCGCGAGGGCGACAAGGGCGACGCCGCCTACATGATCGTCACCGGCCGCTGCCGCGCGTTCCGCACCGTCGACGGCGTCGAGGAGACGCTCGCGACGATGGAGCCCGGCGAGGCGTTCGGCGAGATGGCGCTCATCCTGTTCGAGCCGCGCTCGGCGAGCGTCGCCGCGATCGACGACGTGACCGTCCTCGTGCTCGATCAGGCGACCATGAACGAGGGGCTCGGGCTCTCCGGGTGGACCGGCGCGCTCGTCCGCGCGCTCGCGCAGCGCTTCGCCGACCTCGAACGGATGGTCCGCGACTCGGGCCTGCGGCGCGGGTAGCCCGCGCTCGGCGCGCCGCCTACTCCGTGCGCTGGATCACGTGGAAGCCGTAGTCGGTCTCGACGACGTGGCTCACGTCGCCGCGCCCGAGCTCGAAGGCGGCGTCGGCGAACGGCGGCACCACGTCGGTGCGCTCGATCGCGCCGAGCGATCCTTCGCGGGTCGCCGCGCCGGGCTCCTCGCTGTACGCGCCGACGACCTCGGCGAACGACGCGCCCTGCTCGAGCTTTTCGCGCGCCTCCAGCGCGCGCAGGCACGCCTCCTCGCGCGAGCGCGTGATCGTCTCGGCCGCCTTCTTCGCGCCGGCGTACTTCACGAGGACGTGCCTCACCGTGATCCTGTCCGGCGCCCCGGCGGGCGGCTCGCGCTTCGCGCCGGCGATCGCGAGGCAGCGCTGCGCGGGGGTCTCCGCGCCCGCGTCGCCGGCGCCGCCCACCGGCGCGCGGGGCGGCGACGAGCTCCCGCCGCACGCCGCCGTCGGCCCCGAAGAGAGGACCACGACGATCGGGACGATCACGGCCCTCGCCACGCGCTCGATCATGCGCCCGAGACACTACACCGGAGCCGCGCGCCGTGTCGATTTGCGCGCAGATCCCGCGCGAACGCGTGGCGCGGGCGGGCGCGAGAGATACACTTCCCTACGGGATGCCCGACCCGCCCAGCCTCGTCGGACACACGATCGCCCATCGATACTGCATCGAGCAGCTCGTCGGTGGCGGCGCGATGGGCGACGTCTACCGCGCGCGTCACGTCGGTCTGGGCAGCGACGTCGCCGTCAAGATCATGCGGGCGAGCATCGCCGACGCGTCCAACTTCAAGGAGCGCTTCTACCGGGAGGCCAAGGCCGCGAGCCGGCTCGCCCACCCGAACTCGGTCCGGGTCCTCGACTACGGCGAGGAGCCCGACGGGCTCGTCTACCTCGTGATGGAGTTCTTGCGCGGGCGGGACCTGCAGGACGTGCTCACCGCCGAGTGGCCGCTGTCCGACCGGCGGATCGTCGACATCCTCGCGCAGACGTTGGCCGCGATCTCGACCGCGCACGGGCACGGGATCGTCCACCGCGATCTCAAGCCCGAGAACATCATGATCGTCCCCGACGACGACGAGGAAGGCCGCGACTGCGTCAAGGTCTGCGACTTCGGGATCGCGAAGCTCGTCGACGCGCGGGCGTTCAAGTCGCACGACGACGTGCAGACCGCGCTGACCACCGGGAACGCGATCATCGGGACGCCCGAGTACATGTCGCCGGAGCAGGCCCGCGGGGAGGCGCTCGACGCGCGGAGCGACCTCTACTCGGTCGGCGTCATCCTCTACCGGATGCTCACGAGGCGCCTGCCGTTCGAGGCCGAGAACGCGCTCGGCATCGCGGTGAAGCACATCGTGGAAGAGCCGCTGCCGCCGTCGCGCGTGGTCGACTCGCCGAACCCGCGGCTCGAGGCGATCTGCATGCGCGCGCTCCGCAAGGATCCGCGGGATCGCTACGCGACGGCGAAGGAGATGCGCGCCGAGCTCCGGGCCGCGCTCGGCGGCGATCCCTCCGGGACGTACGACGCCGCCCCGAGCGGCGCCCCCGCGGCGCCTCGCGATCCCGACGCGCGGAGCGTGCCCCCCGCGGTCGGCGAGGCTCGCGGCCGCCGGACCTCGACGCCCGCCGACGCCGATCCGGCGCTCGCCGCCACGATCGGCGACGGCGTCCTGTCGAAGCCTTCTTCGGCGCCCCGCTCGCTCGCCGAGCCGGATCCGGGCGACGTCGCTCTGCCGCCGAGCTCGAACCGGCGCGTCGTCGGCCTCGCCCTCGTCGCCCTGCT
>JAHBWF010000053.1 GCA_019637105.1 Labilithrix sp. | reverse complement strand
TGGCGCGGGCGAGCGTGCCGACGAGCCGGTCGACCGTCGCGCCGAGCCCGTCGCCGCCGCGCACGGCGAACTTCCCCTGGAAGCCGAGCGCCAGGCAGAGGTAGTAGACCTCGAGGACGTGGAGGCGCGCGGGCTCGCGCTCGAGCGCGTCGAGCCGCTCGAAGAAGCCCTCGCCCGCGGTGTTCTCGTTGAAATAGACGAGCTGGAGCGGCTCGAGCATCCACTCCTGACGCCCGGCCCACGGCGCGCGGAAGAGCTGCTCGTCGATGAACGCGACGACGGCGTACTTGGCGTCGTCGAGGTCGCGCTTCGGGATCCCGAGCTCGAGGCCGCGCCGGTCCATGTCCTCGAGGAGCGTGCCGATGCGCCGCTTCAGGATGTCGGGCGAGGGGAGGCCCGGAGCCTCGGCGAGCTGCGCTCCGACCGACAGCACTTCCCCGCACGCCCAGTACATCCGATCGATCATCGAGGGCTCTGGGACTCCACGGCGTAGAGGGCGACGTTCATCGAGGTCGGGTCGAACGGATGGTAGAGCGCAAAGGTACCCGTCGCGACGATGTCGGCCCAGAACTCGGGGGCCCGGCCGAGCCGGAACCAGTGGATCCCGGGCTGGATCGGCAGGGCGCTCGGCGGGCGGTACTCGAGCTCGACGGGCGTGCCGGTCACGGCGGAGTGCATGATCGCGCCGATCTGGTTCGACGAGGCGATCTTCATCAGGCGGGGGAGGCGGTCGCGGACCTGCTGATCCGGCAGCGACGTCGAGACGGCGACGAAGAAGTCGGACCGCATGATGTCGGGGCCGCTCGCCTGCCCGAGGTAGACGCCGTCCTGCCGGCGCGTCAGCGGGATCTCGACGCAGCGCTCCTGGATCGCCGAGCCGATCAGCGCCGACGCCCGCGCGAACATCGGCTCGAAGACCGCGCCGAGGTCGGTGTAGACGAACTTCGGGATCGTCGTCGGGTCGGCGTCGGCCGCCATCGTGCACAGCTGCCCGATGAGCTGCCCGAGCGTGAGGTAGGCCTGCTCGGGGTGGATCGCGGGCGAGTCGACGACGTGCGCGATCGTCGGGATGAACGCGTTGAGCGTGGACAGCAGCCAGAGCTTCGACAGGTCGCCGCTGTCGAACTCGACCGAGCCCGCCGAGCGCTGGCGCCGCGACTCCGCCAGCGCGCGCTGGCGCGACGTCATGGCGGTCAAGAGGCCGCGGAAGCCGCGGACGAGGTAGGTCGACGCCGCGACGCGGAGCACCGGCGGCACGTAGGTGTCCTTGAGGACGACCGCGCCGCTCGCGGAGCGCACGAGCTGCGCGATCCGGACGGTGTCGAAGCCGTCGCGTCGCTCGTCGCCGAAGAGGAGGCGAACGTTCAAACGAGCGACGTCGACCGGCTGGGGCGCGGCGCCCGAGTTGACGTCGGCGAGGGTCTCCTGCGCGCGGGTGTAGCGGGTGACGGCGGCGTGCGCGGGCTCGAGCGCGACCGCGGGCACGCCGTCGATCTCCTGCGGGATCGCGACGTGGACGTCGAGCGACGCCATCTGCGGGGTGAACTCGCTGTCGAATGGGCGCGGCGGGATCGCGTCGGCTTGACCCTCTCCGGCGCGGAGGACGCCGCCGCCCGGCATGACCGCGGTGAGCCGCGCGACGCGCAGCTGACCGGCCGCGAGGGCGCGCTCGTCGATCTCGAGGTCCGCGACGCCCCAGTCGTGCGCGTGCGCCAGGCGCATGCGGTCCGCGAGGAGCCGCTCATGGTAGCGGTCGATCCGCTGGAAGTGGTGTTGCGTGACGAAGAGACCTTCGGTCCAAACGAGCTTGTGACTCATCAGTGCTTTGCCTCGCTGGGGGCTCCGGAAGCGGGAGGAGCAGAGGCGGCGGGGGCGGGCGCCGGCTTGCTCAAGGTCACGACGCGGATGCGGCGGCCGTCGGTGACGTCGCCGAGGTGATCGGCTCCATCGTCGACCCGCGTGGCGTCGACCCACAAGGAGAACTTCGGGTTGAGGTTGGGGCCGCATTGGCCGTCCTCGCAGCCGGGCACGCGGCAGTCGCCCTTGCCGGGCGCCGGCGGGAGCTCGAACGCCATGAACCAGCTGCGGCCCTTCGGGTTGCGGAAGAGCGCGGCGCCGACGATGTGCGAGGCGCTGGCGTCGCGGTCGAACTTCACGTCCGTCCGCGTGTTCGGGTACACGAACACGTCGTCGCGCTTCACGATGTCGGGGCCGAGGACGGCGGCGTCCTCCTTCCAGATCTGTTCGAACGACGCCGCCTGGAGCTTGATGTCGTCCTTCAGCTGATAGATGCGCATCTGCACCGGCCGCGGCTCGCCGTCGAGCGTCGGGTTGATGAGCGGCGAGGCGACGACCGTGAGCGACACCACCTGCACCTCGCACGGCTTGCTCTCCTTCACCGGGAGGATCGTCGGGCCGCCGCATCCGGCCGAGGCCAGGACCGCGACGGCGAGCGCCGCGCCGGCCCGTCGTCCCGTGGTGATGCTCGCGTCCCGTCGCAACGTCGTCCTCAGGGGCGCGTGCAGACCAGCTCGCCCGATCCGTCGAGCCCGAGCTCGAGGGCGGTGACCGCCCCGCCGTCGGCGATGCCGCGGAGGATCTCGTTCGAGACGATCGGGAGGATCGATCCGCGGATGATGTGATCGACGTTGCGCGCGCCGCTCTGCACCTCCTTGCAGCGATCGGCGACGGCCTTGAACACCGCCTCGTCGATCCGCAGATCGATGCCGTGGGTGTCCTTGGCGCGCTTGACCACCGCGCCGAGCTTCATCTTCGCGATCCCGAGGAGCGCGTCCGGGCTGATCGGGACGTACGGCACCACGGTCATGCGCGCGAGGAGCGCGGGCTTGAAGTGCGCGGTGAGCGTCGGCTTCGCGAGCGAGACGAGGTCCTCGAGCGCGGGCGGATCCTCGCCCGGCGGCGCCGCGTTGGTGATGAGGTCGGTGGCGAGGTTCGACGTGAGGATGATGACGGTGTTCTTGAAGTCGACGAGGCGGCCCTCGCCGTCGGCGAGCATGCCCTTGTCGAACACCTGGTAGAAGACGTTGAGGACCTCCTTGTCCGCCTTCTCCACCTCGTCGAGCAGGACGACCGAGAACGGCCGCTGCCGAACGGCCTCGGTGAGGATGCCGCCCTCGCCGTAGCCGACGTAGCCCGGCGGCGAGCCCACGAGCTTCGACACCGTGTGCCGCTCCTGGAACTCGCTCATGTTGATCGTGACCATGAAGCGCTCGCCGCCGAAGAGGAGATCGGCGATCGCGATCGCGCTCTCGGTCTTCCCGACGCCGCTCGGGCCGACGAGGAGGAAGACGCCGAGCGGCGTCTGCGGCGGCTTCAGGCCGGAGCGCGCCGCGCGGAGCTCGCGCGCGACGAGCTCGAGGCCCTGGTCCTGGCCGCGCACGCGCTTCTTCAGGTTCGCCTCGAGGGACTGGATCGCCGCGACGTCGTCCTTGACCATCTTGCCGACGGGGATGCCGGTCCAGTCGCCGATGACCGACGCCACGACGGCCTCGCTCACGTCGGCGTGGACGAGCAGCTCCTCGGCCGGGATCGCGCGGAGGCGCTCGATCTCGGCGCGCAGCTCGTCGCGCGCGCCGGCGTCGCCGCCGTTGGCCGCGGCGCGGTGCTCGTCGATCTTGGCGACGATCGCCTTCTGCTCGGCGAGCTTGGCCTCGAGGTCGGCGGCGCGCTGGGTGAGCGTCGCCTCGAGCTCCTCGGCCTTCTTCTTGGCGTCCTCGTCGATCGCCAGGCCGGCGGCGAAGTCGCGGCCGACGGCCTCGAGCTGGCGCCTCAGCGCGGCGAGCTGCGCGCGGGTGTCCTCGAGGGCGGCGGGCGGGGCCGCGCGCGTGACCTTCACGCGCGCGGCGCTGGTGTCGAGGAGGTCGACCGCCTTGTCGGGGAGCTGGCGGCCCGAGATGTAGCGGCTCGAGAGCTCGGCCGCGGCCTTCACGGCCTCGTCCAGGATGACGACGCCGTGCGCCTCCTCGAACTTGCGGGCGACGCCGCGCATCATCAGGGTCGCGACCTCGACCGACGGCTCGTCGACCTTCACCGGCTGGAAGCGGCGCTCGAGCGCGGGGTCCTTCTCGAAGTATTTTTTGAACTCGGCCCAGGTCGTCGCGCCGACGGTGCGGAGCTCGCCGCGCGCGAGCGCGGGCTTGAGGAGGTTCGCGGCGTCGCCCGTGCCCGCGGCCCCGCCGGCGCCGACGAGCGTGTGCGCCTCGTCGATGAACAGGATGATCGGCCGCGTCGACGCCTTCACCTCGTCGATGACGCCCTTGAGGCGCTTCTCGAACTCGCCCTTCATGCTCGCGCCCGCCTGGAGCGCGCCCATGTCGAGCGAGAGGAGGGCGACGTTCTGGAGCTGCTCGGGCACGGTGCCCTCCGCGATCCGGAGCGCGAGGCCCTCGACGAGCGCGGTCTTCCCGACGCCGGCGTCGCCGACGATGATCGGGTTGTTCTTCCGCCGGCGCACGAGGATGTCGACCACCTGCCGGATCTCCGGCTCGCGGCCGAAGACCGGATCGATGAGGCCGTCCTTCGCCTTCTGCGTGAGGTCGGTGGTGAAGCGCGCCAGCGGCCCCTCGGGATCGGCGCCGACCGCGCCGGACTTTCGGGCGGCGGGCGCGCCGCCCGCGCCCTGGGTCTCGGCGAGGCGCGCGGCCTCGGCGCTCGGCGCCGCGAGGGCGCCGAGGTTCTTCCGGAGCTCGTCGCGCGGGACGGCCTCGAGGGCCGGGAGCTCGAAGGGGAGGTACCTGTTCGGCGCCTGGAGGATGCGGACGAGCATCGCCCCGGAGCGCACCTGCGCCTCGCCCAGCTCGGTCGACGCGTAGACCCACGCGTCCTGGAAGAGCTCGAGCAAGAGCTGGCTGAAGACCGGCTTGCCGGCGTTGCCGCTCCGGAGATCGCCGAGGTACCGCTGGACCGTGGCCCGGACGCCCGCGCGGTCGACGCGGAAGTGATCGAGGACGACCGCGACGTCGCTCTCGCGATCGTCGAGCAACGCGCCCAGCAAATGCTCGACGGTGACCTCGTAGTGCTGCCCCGTGACGCAGGCGCCGGCCGCCGCTTCGAGCGCGCGGGTGCAGGTGGGGGTCAGCTTCTTGAAGAGCGCGCGCGGTTCGGCGACCAGCATGAGGGACTCCTGACGAGAGCGGCTGAGTCACGCGACCATCGGGATCCTCCGGCGAGGTTCCCGCGCGCTTCACGCAAGCTCCCGCATCGGGAATACCCGACTTCGGCCTCAGCCTCAACGACGCTACCCGGGGGATTTCCTTTTCGTCCGTCTTCGTCCGTGCTTCGTCCGTCGCGCTCGCCGACGGACGCGGGCGCCTCGTTCACCGTGGGGTTCAGCGTGGGGGCGCCGCGCGGCTCCCGCCGGCCCGGCAGGGCGCTCGAAGGCGCTCGAAGGCGAAAGCGAAGGCCTCCGGCGGCGGGGCGCGCCGGTCGGCGCCGCTTCTCGCGTCGATCCTTTTCCGGTAAGCTCCCGCACCTTGACGACCGGTCTACACCTGCGGATCACGAACACGGTGAACAACACGTGCGTCGACCGCACGTTCCCGCAATTCCCCGTGCGCGTGGGGCGGAACACCCTCAACGACCTCAACATCGTCGACCGCTTCGTCTCGCAGTTCCACGCCGTCGTCGAGCTGCACAACGGCGAGCTCATGCTGCGCGATCTCGGGAGCAGCAACGGCACCAAGATCGGCGGGCAGCGCGCTCCGGCGCACGAGCCGATGGGCCTCGCGGCCCACCGCAACGCCTTCTCGATCGGGCCGCTCGTCTTCGAGGCCCGGCTCACCGAGGTCGAGGCGTACGCCGATCGCGCGCCGCAGAGCCTCGGCCCGGCGGCGCTGCGCGACGACGACGCCGTCCTCGAGGACTCGTTCATCACGAACATCAACGAGACGCTCGCGTTCGACAACCCCGCGCTCCTGGCGGCGCGCGCGAAGTTCGCGGCGGCCGAAGCGGCGGGGACGTCGCCGTCGGAGGCCCCGCCGAACGCCGCCGCGGCGCGGGCGGCGCTGACGGGCACGCTGCTCCTCGATCAGGAGGCCGTGAACCAGTCGCGGCAGGCGGCGCTGGCGCGCGCGCAGGCGCAGCAGCAGGGCGCGGCGCAGGAGGCCAAGCAGCGCAGGCTCGAGCAGATCGCGCTCCAGGGCGTGCGCGAGATCGCGCGGGCGCTCTTGCCGAACGCCGGCGCGCTCGAGGAGCCCGAGGACCTGATCCGCTTCCTCTCCAAGCTGCGCGACACGATCGAGGTCTTCCTCCGCTGCTTCTTGCCGCTGCGCGACGGGTATCGCCAGTTCGCCTCGCAGATGCACATCCAGCAGCGCGGCGCGGGGGACACGCGCGCGCGGATCGACGCCGCGCAGAACGAGCGCGAGCTCGCCCAGCAGCTGCTCGACTGGAACGCGAAGGGGCCGGAGGCGCACAAGGCGGTCGAGGGCACGTTCGCGGACCTCATGATCCACCAGCTCGCGCTCCTCCACGCCATCATGCGCGGGGTCAAATCGCTGCTCGACGAGCTCTCCCCGCGGGCGCTCGACGCGAGCTTCGAGGCGCTCGCGAAGCAGGGCAAGACGAACTTCAGCTGGGGGCCGTGGCGCTTCAAGGAGCTGTGGCGCGTCTACAGCGCGAAGCACGGCGACATCGACGACGGCGACAAGCGGATGTTCGCGGCGCTCTTCGGGCCGGACTTCGCCGAGTCGTACAAGCAGTACCGCAGTACGGTCGACGCCCCCGAGTCGTGACGTCGAGCCGGCTCGGCGGCGGCGCTGAGCCGGGTGGTGCATCCGGCGCGCGGCGCCCCGAACGGAGAGGAGCGGTCGATGAATGAACGGACCTTTCACGTCCTCGTCGTGGCGCCGCTGCGCGCAGGCGAAGACCACGCGCGGTGCGCGCCCTGGACGGAGCCCGTTCGCTTCGAGCGCGCGACGTTCGACGAGGCCATGGCGTCGGTCGCGCCCGCCGTCGCGATCGACGTGGCGGATCCCGCGTCGCCGCGCGGCAAGCCGCTGAGGATCGAGCTCGCGTTCCCGGCGATGCGCGCGTTCCGGCCGGACGTCCTGCTCTCGGACGTGCCCTTCTTGAAGGGGCTCGCCGCGCGCGCGCCGGCGCCGCCGCCCGCGCCGGCCGGCGGCTCGCTCGTCGACGACATCCTCGCGTCGATGGGCTCGCCGGCCGAGGTCGGCGGAGGCGCGACGCCCTCGGCCGGCGCGGCGCTCGCCGCCCTCCTCGGTCACCCCGAGGTGAGGAGCCTCGAGCGCGCGTGGCGCGGCCTCCACTTCCTCGCGTCGCGCGCCGATCGCGACGCGGTGATCGTCTCGGCGCTCGCCGCGTCCGCCGGCGAGGTCGACGCCGCGCTCGAGCGGGTCGCTCGTCGGCCCGACGCGGCGGAGATCGATCTCATCGTCGTCGACCACGCGATCGGCAGCGCGCGTCGCGACCTCGATCGCCTCGAGAGCTGGGCGACCCGCGCGGAGGGGATCGGCGCGCCGCTCGTGGCCAACGGGCTGGCGGAGCTCGTCGGGCTCGACGACCTCGGCGCGCTCGGCCGCACGCAGCGCCGCCTCCAGAGCTCGGACGACCCGCGCGCGTCGGCCGTACGGAGCGTCGCCGCGCGCGACGTCACCCGCTGGATCGCGCTCGCGCTCAACGGGGCGGTCGCGCGCCCGCGCCACGCGGGGCCCGTCGCGCGCGCCGCGGACGTCCGCCTCGACGAGGCCGAGGATCTCTTCCTCGGCCCGGCCTACCTCGTCGCGTCGCGCGTCGTCGCGAGCTTCCAGGAGACGGGCTGGCCGTGCGCGATCAGCGGCCCGACCCGCGGCGTCGTCGGGTCGCTCCCGGTCCACGACGTGGACGATCGCGGGACGCGCGTGGCGACGCCGCTCGAAGCGCTTGCGTCGGAGGAGGCGGCCGCGGAGGCCGCCGCCGCGGGGCTCATCCTGCTCGCGTCCGCGGTCGACCGTGACGTCGCCGTCGTCTCCCACGCGCGGACGCTCTACCGCGGCGCGTCGACCGCCGGCGGCGCGAGCCCGGCGGCGGCGCACGGGCTCGCCGATCAGCTCTTCGTCGCGCGCCTCGCCAAGGCGATCGTCCAGCTCGCCGCCGCGATCCCCTCCGATACGCCGGACGACGCCGCGCGGGACGTCGCCCGCGTGGCGCTGGCGGACCTCTTCGGGGACGCGCCGCGGAGGCCGGAGCTCGAGATCGCGCTCACCGGCGCGCCGCGGTGCCTCGAGGTCACGGTGCGCCCGCGCGGCTTCTTCGGCGTCCGGCTCGAAGAGGCAACGCTCGGCGTGCCGCTCGGCTGAACGCCCGCGCCGGGCCGGCGATCGCCGGAACGACGGCGTCGCTCAGGTCCAGAAGATCCCCTGACCGTACTGCCCCCCGCCGATGGCGCGGAGGCACGTCGCCAGCTGCGCCTGCGGGAGCGGGCCCCAGCGGAAGTCGAGGTTCAGGTAGACGTCGTCGGGGCTCGAGAGCTGCTTGAAGAGGACGATGTCCTCCACCGGCACCTCGTTGAGCACGGCGACCTCGGCCTGCTTGTGCGTGGCGTGCGCGATGCCGACGCCGTGGCGCGAGAGGAACATGTACACCCAGCCGTCTTGCCCCTTGGCGAAGCACTTCGCGACGGACAGCACGCGCGTCCCGGAGACGTAGAGCGTCTGGTACGTCGCGGACGAGTGGACGTGCTGCGAGAGGTTCTCGTTGTCGCCGGCGGACTTCAGGCCTCCCGAGGCGTGGAGCGTGTCCCAGTCGGTCGGCGAGCCGTGGAAGAGGTACTCGGCGTCCGTGAAGACGTGCTCGTCGGTCATGTGATCGTCGGTGCCGAGCAAGGTCTGGAGCTCGAAATCGCTCGAGTAGCTGGCCACCACCTTGCCCATCGCCCGGAGCTCGCCGCGTCCGAAGCCGCGCCGGTTCATCCGCTTGCGCTCGGCGAGCGTCATCGTCGCGGGCATGGGCAGGTACGCGCCGAGGTGGCTCGGGAGCTGGAACGTCGACGGGGCGGTGTCCGAGATGCCCTGGAGGCGAAGGAGCTGCAGGTTTCCGCGTGTGGCCGGCATGGGTTCCTCGATTCGGTTCGGCGATGGTGTCAGGGATAGAACTGCGCGGCGGGGCCGAGGACGATCTCCTCGGAGATGAGCGGCTTGTGCTTCACGGCGAAGCCGAGGAAGCCGGTGTGTCGCGTCCCGGTCACGGCGACGGTCGACTGGTAGTAGAAGGTCCAGTCGGCGCCGGTGCGGACGCCGAAGACGAAGGCGCCGATCTCCGGCTTGAAGTTGTTGTACATCGCCGGCGCGAGGTTCGTCACCCGGTGGTGCCGCTTCGCCGTGCGGAACCGGTTTCTCGCGGCCTGGACGTTCACCGGCGTGAGCCGCGCGAGGTAGTCGGCCTTGCGGACGTAGCCCACGTGCGGCGCGCCGGCCGCGGGAGGGAACATGGCGTCGATGACCGCCTGCGCCGCCGTCGACGCGACGACGTCGGCCGCCGCGGTCTGCGCGGTCAAGTTGGTGCCGTACGTCGCGCGGCCGTTGGAGTGGGTCACGGTCGGCGTCGCTCGCGCGCCGAGCGCCTGGACCGAGCAGCCGGTCAGCGTGGACGTGAAGAAGTAATCGGCGCCCGCGCCGAGCGTCATCGAGATGCCGCAGTCGGGCTTGTAGGGGAGGAAGTAACAGGGCGTCGCCCCCGCGGTGCCCGCCGGCTTGACGACGAGCCGCGCGCAGTTGTTGCCATACAGCTCGAAGTCGAAGTCGACCAGGAAGGTCGCCGTGGTGAGCGCGTGCGGTCCTCCCGCGAGCCCGGCGAGCGCGGCGTTGCTCGTTCCGGCGATGAGCGCCTCGTCGACGAGCACGGCGAGTCGTGAGGTGAACCCCGTAGGGTCGGCGATGAAGGCGGGCGTGACGGGCATCGTGAGAACGATAGCGTGTGCGCGCGCCGGCGCGCGTCGCATGAAAGGAGGACAGCGCGCCGCCGCCGCGATCGCGCCCATCCCCGTCGTCCGTCGCGAGCTCGCGCCCGTCGTCCGCGGCGGGTCGGGCCGCCGCGCGCTCAGCCGCCGGCGCGCTCCTCGATGGCGCGGACCGCGCGCTTCGCGCGTCGCCGGACCTCGACGTGCAGCGATTCGTCGGCGTTGATCGCCGCGAACGCGGCGCGCGCCTCGCTCGCCTTGCCGAGGCCGCGCTGGGCCTCCGCTTCGTTCCAGCGGAGCTTCCAGTCGCGCTTCGCGATGTCGTCGAGGGACGCGGCGTCGCGGAGCACCTCGTCGAACTTCTTCGCGTGCGAAAGCTGCGCCCAGCACTCGGCGCGGAGCTCGTCGTCCTCGGGGGCGGTCGCGACGGCCCGGGCGAACAGGGCGCACGCCTCGTCGTCGGCGCCGACGGCCGCCTTGGCGCGCGCGAGCGAGCGCCAGGCGCCGGCGGCCTGCGGGTGCGCCTCCGCGAAGCTCGCGAGCGCGGGGATGCACGCCTGCACCGCTGCGATGTCCTTCACCTCGCGCGGCCAGTAGCGGAGCAGGAGCGCGGTCTGATCGCTCGGATCCAGCGCGAGCGCGCGATCGAGCTCGGCCCTGCCCTCGTCGGCCTTGCCTTCGTCGAAGAGGCAGCGCGCGAGCTCGACGTGGGCCCAGGCGGGCGCCGGTCGCCGCGCGAGCTCGCTCGTCGCCGCGGCGCGCGCTTCGTCGCGCTCGCCGGTCGCGAGCAGCGCCGCGACGCGGCCCATGCGCGCGCGCTCCGCCTCGAGCTCGTTCGGACCGGCGGCGAGCGCGCGCTCCGCGGCGGCGAGCGCGACGGCGTGGCGGCCCTCGGCCTCGTGGTAGGCGAGCTGCTCGAGGAAATAGGCGGCCGTCCGGCCCTCGCGGCTCCACTCCTCCTCGAGCGCCTCGAGGACCCGGTCGCTCCGCACGTACGTCAGCGACGCCGCGTCGCGCGGATCCTCGTAGATCGCGACGAGGACGCCCAGCTTCACGAGGGCGTCCATCGCGGGCTTGCACTCGGGGTTCGCCTCGAGCGCGAGCGCCATCTCGTCCGCGGCCTCCTGCGGCTCGCCCAGGGCCAGGCGGAGCTGGCCGACGGAGACGTGGTAGTCGGCGTCGCCCCCGAACGTCTCCCGGACGGCGTCGAAGTGCTTGAGCGCGCCGGCGTGGTCGCCGACGTTGGCGAGGGCGTTGCCCAGGTTCATCTTGGCCGCGTGGTCGTTCGGATCGACCGCGGAGATCATCTTCAGCGTCGAGATGGCCTTCTTGTAGTCGTTGGCGGCGAACGCTTGCTGCGCCTTCGACCAGAGCTCCGTCTTGCCGATGAACGCCTCGAGGCTCGCGAGGAGCGCGGCGTTCTCGGTGCGCCAGCCGCCGTCCTTCGGCGCGCTCGCGATGAACTGCCCGGCCCAGCGCCGCATCGCGTCGATCCCCATGCCGCCCGACGCGAGCCCGTCCATCTCGGCGCGAGGCACCGGGACGCGCGTCGGCACGCCCTGGCGCCGGGCCAGCTTGTCGTCGAGAGAGATCAGCATCCACTCGCCAGCGTCGCTCATGATCCCGAAGGTAGCCGACCGGAGCGAGGCTGTCGCGAGCTCTCGGGCGAGCGCGCGGGTGGCGTGTTGTGGTAGCCGTAGCGTCGTGGCGATCGCGAACGCTCCTCCGCTGTCGGCGCACGGCGCGCCCCACGGGATCGACCTGTTCCTCTACGCGGCCGTGTCGGCGGACATCGCCGAGGGGGATCGCGCGCTCGCCGACGTGCTCCGGGACCGCGGGCTGACGGTCGAGCAGTGGACCGAGGTCACGACGTTCTGGAGCCAGCGCATGGCGGACGACGCGCGGCCGGACGCCGCCGGCAACGTCACGCCCCGCGTGGCGCTGCTCTTCTCCGACGCGTTCGCGCGGGCGCAGGATCAGAAGAGGCCGCTTTCGCCGCTCACGGCCGACGCCTGGGCCGAGCTGGTCCACGACGCCGAGGAGGAGAGCCTGGCGCGCGCGCTGGCGAAGCGCGGCCTCCGGATGGCCGATCACTCGCGGCTGGTGCGCCACTGGGCGAAGGCGCTCGCCTCGGACGCCGCCCTCCGCGAGCGCTACGAGCGCCGACGCGCGTCCCTCGCCGAGCGTCTCTAGGAAACGCCGTCGAAGGCGTGTAGCGTCTCGCGCTGTCCATGAGCGATCACCTCGAGACGATCCTCGAGCAGACCGCGGCGCTGCGCGCAGCGCTCGCGGGAGACTCTCCGGCGGGCGCCGATCTGTCGCTCGAGCCCGAGTTCGAGCAGGTGAAGGCCGAGCTCGAGAAGCTCTCGAGCCTCGAAGGCGGCGACGTCGACTGGCGCCTCGTCGTCGACCGCGCCGAGGACCTGCTCGCGAACCGAACGAAGGACCTCCGCCTCGCGGTGTGGCTCACCGCGGGCGGCGTCGAGCGCTCGGGCTGGCGCGGCTTCGTGCGCGGCCTCGCGGTCTGCCGCGGCCTGGTCGCCGACCTCTGGGACCCGCTCCTCCCCGCGCGCCCCAAGGCGCGGACGAACATCGTCCTCTGGCTCGGCGAGCGCGTGGCGCCGAAGCTCGAGGAGCTCTCGGTCTCGCTCGCCGACGGCGACGACGTCCGCGCCGCGCTCACGCTGGTCGAGGACATCGATCGGCTCCTCGCCGACAAGCTCGGGGACTCGTTCCCGGGCATCCGCGGCCTCGTCTCGGCGACGAAGGCGCGCGTCCGCGACATCCCCGAGCCGCCGCCGGAGCCGGTCGCCGCCCCCGCCGCCGAGGCCGCCGCCTCCGACTGGGCCGACGACGACGACGAGCCGCCGCCTCCGCCGCCGCCAGCCGGCGGCGTCCAGCTCTCGACATCGGCGGCCGACGCCGACACGACCACACGTACGTGCGGTGAGGCGCTCGTGGCGCTGGCGCGCTCGCTCCTCCTCGCCGACCTCTCGCGCGCGTGGGCGTACCGCCTGCATCGCAAGGGGATCTGGCTGCCGTTCGAGCACGTCGTGGTCGAGGGCGGCGTCGTCCCGCTCCCCGGTCCCGACGCGGCCACGGTCGAGCAGCTCCGCGATCTCCTCGCGTCCGCGCGGTGGCACGAGCTCGTGGTCGTGGGGGAGGAGGCCTCGGCCAGGTTCCCCCTCTGGCTCGACGCGCAGCGGTTCGTCGCCGTCGCGCTCGAGCGCATGGGCACGCCGTTCACGAGCGCGCGCGAGGCCGTCGGCCGCGAGGCGACGGACTTCGCTCGGAGGAGCGCGTTCCTCCTCGGGGCGCGCTTCGAGGACGGCGTCCCCGTCGCGAGCCCGGAGACGGCGGACTGGCTCGAGGTCGAGGCCAGGCGGTGGCAGCTCGGCTCGCGGGCGAACGACGTCGGGCGCGACGAGGATCGCGATCTCGCCGCGCGCTTCGCCGAGGCACGAGATCTCGTTGCCGCGGGGCGTCACGCCGAGGGGCTCGCGATCGCCGTGCAGCTCGCCCGCCGCGGCTCGGACACCCGCGAGCGCTTCCGCTCGAGCCTCGACGTGGCGCGGCTCGCGATGAACGCCGGCGCCCACGAGGTCGCGCGGCCGATCCTCGAGGGCCTGGTGGCGATCGCCGCGGCGCACGCGCTGGAGACGTGGGATCCGAGCCTCTGCGCCCGGCTCTACGCGGGCCTTTACCGATGTCTCCCGGCGGACGCGCCCGATCGCGCGAAGGTCTTCGAGGTGCTCTGCCGGCTCGACCCGGGCGCGGCCCTGCGCGCCCGCGGGAACGGCTCGAACGGTCCCACGACGCGCGTGGTCACGGGCGCGCCGAGCCCCGTCCCGGTCTCCTCGTTCGCGGCGTCCGCCGCGAGCGGCGCGCCCCACCCGGTCGTCGCCCCCGAGGCCTCCGCGGCGAGCCAGACCACAAGCGAGAGCGAATGGGCGGACGACGACTGAGAGGCTTGCTTGACCTGGAGATTGAAGGTTCAATCGCGTGCTCTCGTGGGATTCGATCTCACGCGAGCCAGTCCCGAACGACGCTGAGCTGACAGCCGAGGTGTTTTCATGGCCAACGAAGGATCCGTCGCACCGCCGGAGCGCATCAACATCAAGTACAAGCCGTCGACGGGCGACGCGAAGGAGGAGATCGAGCTCCCGCTCAAGATGCTCTTCCTCGGGGACTACACCGGCCGCCCGGATCCGCGTCCGCTCGAGGATCGCAAGCCGATCAACGTGGACAAGGACAACTTCGATCAGGTCCTCGCCGAGCAGAACCTCGAGGTGAACATGTCGGTCCCCGAGGTGATGTCGGGGACCGAGGGCGCGTCGATGAACGTGTCGCTCAAGTTCAAGAAGCTGGCCGACTTCGGCCCCGAGGCGGTCGCCATGCAGGTGCCCGAGCTTCGCAAGATGATCGAGCTCCGCGAGACCCTCGTGGCGCTCAAGGGACCGCTCGGCAACACGCCGGCGTTCCGCAAGAAGATCCAGGAGCTTTTGGGCGACAACGCGAAGCGCGAGCAGCTCATGAAGGAGCTCGGGCTCGGCGACGACAAGGCGGGAGGCTGACATGTCCGAAGAGACCCAGGCGGCGGCCGGCGCCGCCGCGACGGAGACGACCGAAGGCTCGCTGCTCGAGGAGATCCTCGGCGCGACGCAGATGAAGCCGTCGGACGACGGCTACGACGTCGCTCGCAAGGGCGTCCACGCGTTCATCGCCGAGCTGCTCGCGCCCACGCACCAGGGCGCGAAGATCGACAAGGCGATCGTCGACGGGATGATCGTCGAGATCGACAAGAAGCTCTCGAAGCAGCTCGACGCCATCCTCCATCAGCCCGCGTTCCAGAAGCTCGAGTCGGCGTGGCGCGGCCTCAAGTTCGTCGTCGATCGCACGAACTTCCGCGAGAACATCAAGGTCGAGCTGCTCAACGTCTCGAAGGAGGACCTCCAGGCCGACTTCGAGGACGCCCCCGAGGTGACGAAGAGCGGCCTCTACAAGATCGCGTACACCGCGGAGTACGGCACGTTCGGCGGCAAGCCGTACGGCGCGATGTTCTCCAACTACGAGTTCGGTCCGGGCGCGCAGGACGTGGAGCTGCTCCGCAACTGCGCGTCGGTCGCGGCGATGGCGCACGCGCCGTTCTTCGCGGCCGCGGGCGCGTCGTTCTTCGGCCAGAAGGACATGCTGTCGCTCCCGAACCTCAAGGACCTGGCGTCCCTGTTCGAGGGCCCGCAGTACACGAAGTGGAACAGCTTCCGCGACACCGAGGACGCCCGCTACGTCGGCCTCCTCATGCCGCGGTTCTTGCTCCGCCTCCCGTACGGCGAGAACACCGTCCCGGTGAAGCGCTTCAACTACGCCGAGGACTGCGTCGACAAGCACGAGGAGTACCTCTGGGGCAACGCGTCGTACGCGATGGCGACGCGCCTCGCCGACAGCTTCGCCAAGTACCGCTGGTGCCCGAACATCATCGGCCCGCAGGCGGGCGGCACGGTCGAGAACCTCCCGCTCCACCAGTACCAGGCGATGGGCGAGATCCAGACCAAGACGCCGACCGAGATCATGCTCTCGGAGCGCCGCGAGTTCGAGCTCTCGGAGCAGGGCTTCATCGCCCTCACGTTCCGCAAGGACTCGGACAACGCCGCGTTCTTCTCGGCCAACAGCGCGCAGCGTCCGAAGACCTTCGGCAACTCGCCGGAGGGCAAGGCCGCCGAGCTCAACTACCGCCTCGGCACGCAGCTGCCATACATCTTCGTGGCCTGCCGCATCGCGCACTACCTCAAGGTCATTCAGCGCGAGCAGATCGGCACCAGCAAGGAGGCCGCGGAGCTCGAGAGCGAGCTCAATCAGTGGATCGGCCAGTACGTGGTCGACCAGGACGGCGTCTCGCCGTACCTCCGCGGGATCCGCCCGCTCCGGCAGGCGCAGATCTCCGTCAGCGAGGTGCCCGGCAACGCGGGCTTCTACAAGGTCGACATGAAGGTGCGCCCGCACTTCAAGTACATGGGCGCGAGCTTCACCTTGAGCCTCGTCGGGAAGCTCGACAAGGGCTGAGCGACGCGCGCTCCGCGCGAGACCGGCCGCCGCGCGTCGTCAGTTCGACGGCGGCGGCTTCGTCTTCGGCGCGGCGACGGCGACGCGCGACCAGAGCGAGTCCTCGTCGACGACCATCTTGCCGTCGGGCGCGAACGTGTAGGCGCGTTCGAGCTCGGCGCGCCGGACCTCGCGACCGAGGTCGTCGCGTACGGTCACCTGCTCGAGCACCCGGATGCCGCCGTCGAGGTACTGGATCGAGCTCGCGAGGCGGTACTCGGTCCGCCCGCGGACGCCCGGCTCGCCGTCGACCGTGTAGGAGACGCGCTCCTGCGCGATGGTGGCGACCGGGTCGAGCGCGCCGAAGCGGGGGCGGAAGACGGTCACCATCGCCTCGCAGGGCGCCCCGGCCTTCCTCCCCGCGCAGCCGTCGTCCTGCGCGGCGACGACGACCTCGGGGCCGATCCGCTCGATGCCGAAGAGCGTCCTCGGGCGCCCGCGAAACGCGCCGACCGCGTAGACCTCGGCGGTCGACTCGTAGGCGCGGACCAGGGCGAGCGCCCCTCCGGCGGTGCCGTCCTCGAAGGTCAGCGAGCGGAGCCACGCGATCTTGAGGCGATCGCCGCCCGAGCCCAGCGAGGTGTCACCCTCCTGGATCGCCGCCGACGCCGTGCCGCCCGCCAGCGCGGCGTCGCGGAGCACCGGACGTCCGGTGCAGGCCAGCGGGTCGGCCGGCAGGGCACGGCGGCGTGCGTCATAGGCCGGGTAGACCGCGCGCCAGAGCTGCTCCTCGCTCAGCGACTTGATCACGCCCTCGGTGCGCGCCCCCCGGGAGCCGAGCTCGATCAGGCACGCCGGGAGCGGAGCGAGCTGCCGCGCGTCGTCTTCCGTGCGCGGGCGCTCCTCGGTCGCCGCGCAGCCTGCCGTGAGGGGAGAGAGCCCGGCGCCGGCGAGCACGAGGACGGCGACGTTCGATATCCGCGTTCGATGCACCATGTACGCGGTTTGGATGATAGCGGCGCGGCGTCGTCGACCCCAAGATCGTGGGGTTCCGCATTGACCGGAAGGCGCGCTGGAGTGACGATGAGCGTTCGTATTCGTCGTCCGTTGCGAGAGAGGTAGGGAGAGTCCATGGCTGAGTACGGCATCGTCCTCGGGATCGAGGGCATCAAGGGCAACTGCGCCCTCAAGGGGTACGAGAACAACATTCTCGTGGAATCGGTGAGTTTCGGCTCGATGAGCATGAGGACGGGCTATGGCATCAAGGACCGCCGTCTCTCCATCGATCAGACGCCCGTGACGGCGACGATCTCGGCCGGTTCGTGGGTCGCCGAGCTCCAGCAAGCTTGCTACATCAGCAAGAACTTGAAGCAGGCCGTGCTCACGCAGCTCGCGCAGGCCGTCGACAAGAAGTCGACGGCGGAGCCGACGGTCGTGCAGAAGGTCACGCTGACGAACCCCGTGATCGTCTCCGTCGATCAGGCGTGGTCGACCTTCGACGGTCCGCGCCTCGTGGGCATCACCTTCATGTTCGAGAAGATCCTGTTCGAGATCGACAAGAAACCTGCAGACTTCACCGTCCGCAACTTCACCGCCGGCGCGGTCTGAGAGGAGATAGGCACATGGCAGGCAGGTTGATCGTCTTCAAGAACGAAGTTCAGACCGTCAAGGGCGACGTCGAGGCCGAGGGCTACAAGGACTTCCTCCGGCTCGAGTCCGTCGCGTTCGCCGCGACCGCGTACACGCAGGCGGACAGCGCGACGGGCACGGTGCACCAGAGCTCGATGATGATCTCGCTCCCGTTCGGGCCGTGGGTCGCCGAGCTCCAGCAGCGGCTCTATCACGGCACGATGCTCGGCGACGTCGAGATCACGGAGCTGGAGCAGAAGGTCGACGCGGCGAACAAGAAGTCGTGGAAGAAGGTCCGTGAGGTCCACCTGATGGACGGCTGGATCGAGAGCATGAGCCACGCGTGGAGCGGCATCTCGGCGTCGATCCAGATGAGCATCCAGTACACGGACATGACCTTCGCGACGGCCGACAAGATCGCCCACTTCAGCCGAACGGACGCCGCGCAGAAGTAGAGCGCGCGCGAGGGGCCGCGCCGCGAGCAGCCGGGCGCGACGGGGACAGACGAGTGAAGCGGCCGTCGCGGAGCGGAAGCTCTCCGACGGCCTCGTCGTCTCAGGTGGACTTGAGCTTGGGCAGGAGCGCCGGCACCATCAGGTCCCAGTCCTTCTGGGCCGCCGTGGCCATCGCGTACCAGAAGTCGTCCTCGCCGAGCAGCTCGATGCAGATGCCGAACGCGAGGTAGTCGAAGCGCAGGACCGTCCTCCCGCCGAGCTGGAGCGGTATCCCCTTCAGGCCCGCGACCAGCGTGACGGCGTGCTCCGTGCGGTCCTTGCCCTTGGTGCCTCGCGCGGACTTGTAGACGCCCCGACCGGTGCTGTAGAGCGTCGCGAGGACGCCCACGCCGGGCGTCGCCGAGGCGCTGCGGCGGACTGTCTTCTCCTGCTTCTGCCGGATGGTGTAGTCGAGCGTGCGGAGGGTCGCCTCGCGCGTCCGCCAGTCGACGCGCCCGTGGAACGTGCCCGCGTGGTCGCGCATCGCCGTCAGCGCCTTGATGTGCCAAGCCGTCGAATAGACGGCCTTGAGGTGGTGGGCCGCGTTGACGACCGCGAGCCCGATGCCCACGGGCGTCGCGGTGAGCGTGGCGCCCACGACGCCCATCGTCTGGCCGACGATCTGCACCGCGGGGACGCCGAACGCGGCGTAGCTGCCCGCGCCGATGTTCGCCGCCGTGGCGGCCAGCTGGACCCCCGTCTTGGCCAGGTTTCCTGCGGTCTTGGCGGCCGACGCGCCGGCCTCGTAGGCGTCTCGCGCGACGCCGGGCCTCACGAGGGAGGAGACCTTCTTCGTGGCGTCGATCGCGCGCGCGAGCGCATCCTGCGGATTGGTCACATGTCGCGTCATGTTAATGCACCATACAGAGCGCGCGCGAACCGGGTACGCTCATTTCGTGGCCGGCCACTCGCTTCTTCGTCGAATCCGTGAGCCGGCGCTCGCCGCGCCGCGCCGCGTCGTCTCGGACGACGAGGCCAAGGCCGCCGTCCTCGATCACCTCCAGGCGATGTTCCTGACGCGCGCGGGCTCGGCGCCGAGCGCGTCCGACTACGGGATCGTGAGCGTGACCGACATCGTGCACTCCTGTCCGGACGCGATCGACGACGTCCTGAAGAGCATCCGCCACACCATCAAGAAGTACGAGCCCCGTCTCCTGAACGTGAGCGTCGTCCACCTGCCGACCGAGGCGGGCCGCGACCTGACCATCCGCTTCGAGATCACGGCTGACCTCCTCAACGGCGCGCGGCGCGCGCGGGTGAAGTTCGAGACGATCATCGACTCCGCGCGGAACGTCCGCGTACAGTAATCGCGCACGCGATGAGCGATTTCGCCGGCTACTACCAGGACGAGCTCGCGTTCCTCCGCGAGATGGGGCGCGAGTTCGCCGAGGCGCACCCCGCGCTCGCCCCGATGCTCGCGGAGCGCAGCGGCGATCCCGACGTCGAGCGGCTGCTCGAGGGCGTCGCGTTCCTCACCGGGCGCGTCCGCCAGAAGCTCGACGACGAGCTCCCGCAGGCGATCCAGGGGATCGCGCAGCTGCTCTTCCCGGATCTGGTGCGCCCGATGCCGTCGGCCGCGATCCTCGAGCTCACGCCGCTGCCCACCGTCCTCCGCGAGCGCCTCGTCGTCCCCGCGGGGACCGAGTTCGCGAGCGTGAAGGTCGACGGCACGCCGTGCCTCTTCCGATCGTCGACGGACTGCGAGCTGATGCCGTGGGTGATCGACGACGTGCGCGTCGCGCCGCTCCCGGGCGGCAAGCACGAGCTCCGCGTCGACATCAAGATGCCGCTCGCGATGCCGCTCGGTCCGCTCGGCGCGGAGCGCGTCCGCCTGCATTTCGCCGGCGAGGCGCGGACGAGCCTCGGCACGTTGATGTGGATCCACCAGAGCGCGGAGTCGGTCTCGCTGGTCGTCCCCGCCGCCGGCGGCGGGGAGCGCGAGATCGTGCTCGGCCGGCGCGCCGTCGAGAGCGTCGGCTTCGGCGAGGACGAGGCGCTCCTGCCGGCGTCGCCCACGGCGTTCGCGGGGCCGCGGCTCATCGAGGAGTACTACGCGCTGCCGGCGAAGTTCGCGTTCGTCGACGTCGTCGGGCTGGGGCGGATCAACGAGGTCGCGCCCGCGGCGACGCGCTTCTCGGTGGTGATCCGCCTGGACGCCGGCCCGCCGAGCGACCTCCGCATCGGCCGCGAGTCGATCCGGCTCCACTGCGTGCCCGTCGTGAACGTCTTCTCGACCACGGCGGAGCCGCTCGCGCTCAGCCCGATGAAGAACGAGTACCTCGTGCGCCCCTCCGGGCTCTCGCCCGCGCACGGCGAGGTCTACACGATCACGCGGGTCGAGGCGCTCGGCGAAGGCGGGGCGCGGAGCGAGGTGCCGTCGTTCTACGATTTCGCGTACGTCGGGAGCGCCGCGCAGCGGCCCTTCTACGCGGCGCACGTCCGCCCGAGCGTCACGGGAGACGGCGCGGACACCGTCGTCTCGTTCGGCACCGCGCGCGACTCCGGCGCGCTGCCGGACGCCGTCGCCGCGTCGATCGACGTCCTCGCGACGAACCGCGCGCTCACGCGCGGGCTCCGCGTCGGCGAGATCTGCGTCCCGACGGCGTCGTCCCCCGCGGTGGCCACCTTCAAGAACCTCGCGCCGCCGACGCCCTACGTCCCGCCCCCGTTCGGGCGCGATCAGCAGTGGCGCGTCGTCGCGCACGCCGCGATGAACCTCTCCGCGATCACCGACGTGCGGGTCCTCCGCGCCGCGCTCGACGTCTACAACTTCCACGCGCGCATCGACGCCCAGGCCGCGCGCGCGAACGAGCTCCGCCTCGCCGCGCTGCAGAGCGTCCGCGTCTCGCCCGCCGAGCAGCTCCACCGGGGGGCCCCGGTCCGCGGCGTCGCCATCGACGTGGGCGTCGCCGACAGCGGCTTCGTCGGTCCCGGCGACATGTTCCTCTTCGGGGCGGTCCTCGACCGCTTCTTCGCGTCGTACGCTTCGATCAACTCGTTCTCGCGCGTCACGCTGGAGGGCTCGCCGTCGAGGCAGCGGTTCACATGGCCGGCACGAAACGGATCGTTGACGCTCATCTGAGGAGGCTCCTCGAGCGCGAGGGCAAGCGCTTCGAGTTCTTCCAGGTGGTCGACCTCGTCGAGCGCATGCGGCCGGACGCCGTCCCCGTCGGCCACGGCGGGCCGGCGCGCAGCGAGGCGATCCGCTTCGAGCACGACCCCGAGCTCGTCTTCCACACGAGCGACGTGAAGTGGGTGAAGCCGCCGTTCCCCACGCAAGACCCGCCGTTCACGACCATCCGGACGACGTTCCTCGGCCTCTTCGGCGTCGTGTCGCCGTTGCCCGTGGGCATGACCGAGGACGTGATCGCGTCCGAGCAGAGCGACACGCCCGGGCTCCGCGAGTTCTACGACATCTTCCATCATCGCGTGCTCGGCCTCTTCTTTCGCGCGTGGCAGCGTAACCGCCTCCACGCCGGGCATCGCGCGGACGCGGCCGACGCGTTCACCTCGCGCGCGCTCGCCTTCGTCGGCGTCGACGCCCGCGGCGTCGCCGACGAAGGCGCCCTGGCGCCGCTGGTGCGCCTCGGCCTCGCGCCCATCCTCTCCCGCCGCGCGCGCACGACGGCGTCGGTCAAGCGGCTCGCCGCGCGGCTCCTGCCGGGGATCCCGCTCGACGTCGAGTGCTTCGTCCTCCGCCGCACCGAGCTGCGTCACGACCAGCGCGCGACGCTCGGCGTCCGCAACACGACCCTCGGCGTCGACATGGCGATCGGCCGGAGCGTCGCCGACCGGAGCGGGCGCTTCCGGGTCACGCTCGGGCCGCTGACGCAAGAGCAGGCCGACGCGCTCTCGCCCGGCGGCGCGCTCTACCCCACGCTCGCGGCCGTGCTCGATCACGCGTCGGGCGGCGTGCTCGAGGCCGAGGTGGAGCTCGTGACCGCGCCGGAGCACGTGCCGCGCTTCCAGCTCGGGGCCCCGCGCACGCAGCTCGGCCGGACGACGCGCCTCTCGACGCGCGACGCGGAGCCGCTCCGCGCGAGCTTCATCGCCCGCCCGACGGGCGCCGGCGCGTAGGCGGGAGGGCCGTGACCAGGCGTTTCGGTTCGCTCGCGTCGCTCCTCTCGATCCTCGCGGCGTGCGCCGGCGCCTCGACGGACGGCGGCGCGCGGGAGGGCGCGCGGCGCGCGGCGCCTCCGGCGGACGGGTCGAGGCCGCTCGCCCGTCCGGGGCGAGACGCGCCGCCCTTCACGGTCCGCGATCTCGACGGGCGCGAGGTGGGGCTGGCGCCGGGCCGCGTGAACCTCGTCTTCTTCTGGGCGACGTGGTCCGAGCCGGACAAGAAGGCGGTCCCTCGACTCCAGGAGATCTTCCTGCGGCACGGCCCCTCCGGCCTCGCGCTCCTCGGCCTCTCGGTCGACGACGAGCCGCGGGACGTCGCGGCGTTCGTGCGGACGTACGGCGGGAGCTACCCCGTCGCGTGGGACCAGGAGCGCCGCGTCGCGGAGCTCTACGCGGTCCGGTGCGAGCCGACGTACTTCGTCATCGATCGGCGCGGGGTCGTCCGCTTCGAGCACTGCGGCTACCGCGAGGGGGAGGCCGAGCGGATCGAGGCCGAGGTCGTCGAGCTCCTCCGCGAGCCGGCGCCTTGACGGTCCGACGTCAGGCCGTCTCGGGCGGTCCGTCGGGCGCGGGCGCGGGCTCGGGCCGCGAGGGCGGCGGCGCGGGCTCGGGCGGCGACTCCAGGCTGATGCGGCCGATCGCGCCGTGGCGGAAGTCGTGGATCAACACGTCGGCGGCCTTGTGCAGGTCGACCACGCCGCCGGCGCGGAGGCCGCCGCGTCGCTTGCCGATCTCCTCGAGGAGGGCCGCCGGCGTCGCCGGGAGCGACTTCAGCTTGTAGCGCGCGGCCAGGAGGGCGGGGTAGCGCTCGAGCAGGTAGCCCGCTCCCCAGGACGCCACGGTCTCGTAGTCGATCGCCGAGTCCGGGATCGCGCCGCCGAAGGCGAGCCGGAGCGACGCGACCTCGTCCTCGATCTTCGGCCACATGATGCCGGGGTTGTCGGAGATCGTCATGCCGCTCTTCAGCGTCACGACCTGCTGCCCCTTGGTGACCGCCGGCTCGTCGCCGGTCTTCGCCACCTTGCGATCCGTCAGCGCGTTGATGAGCGTCGACTTCCCGACGTTGGGGATGCCGACGACCATCACGCGGGGCGTCTTGCCGGGGCCGCGCGGGCTCCGCGCGAGCTTCTTGCACAGCTCGGGGAGCTTGGCCTTCGCCTCGCCGGGGCGCGTGGTCGTGAGCGCGACGGCGACGACCTTGCCGGGCGCGAGCCCGTCGCCCGGGCTCGGATGGACCTCGGCCTCGAAGAAGCGGATCCACGCCCTGGTGACGTCGGGATCCGCGAGGTCGCTCTTGCCGAGCACCTTGATGACCGGTTTGTGCCTCCGGAGCTCGGTGACCACCGGGTTCTCGCTCGATCGAGGCATGCGCGCGTCGAGCACCTCGATGATCACGTCCTGCGACGGCATCGAGTCGGCGATGAGGCGCCGAGCCTTCGTCATGTGGCCGGGGTACCACTGGATCGGCATCCGCCGGTCCTACCACGGCTCCGCGCGCGCGGCTCGGCCGGGCGCGCGGCCCGCCTGCGGCGTCGCCGGGACGCGCGGCTCAGATCAACGTCGTCCGCCCGCGCTCCTTGAGGGCGTCGACGACGAGGCGCACGTCCTGGGCGCGCTCGCGGGGGATGACGAGGATCGCGTCGTCGGTCTCGACGACGACGAGGTCGTTCACGCCGACGAGCGCGACGGTCTTCTTGGTCGAGCCGAGCGAGCGCACGAGGTTGTTCTTCGCGTCGATGACGACGTCGTCCGCGCCGGCGGCGTTGCCCGAGGGATCGCGCGCGGCCAGCTCCCACGCCGACTGCCAGCTCCCGACGTCGTTCCACCCGAAGTCGCCGGGCACCACCGCGAGGCCCTCGGCCTTCTCCATCACGCCGTGATCGATCGAGACGCTCTCGAGCGTCGGGAAGACCTCGCGCACGCGCGCGGGATCGTCGCCCATCCGCGCGACGCCGCTCGCGACGCCGGGGAGGTGGCGCTCGAGCAGCGCCGCCATGTCGCGTACGCGGAAGAAGAACATCCCGGCGTTCCACAGGTACCGA
The DNA here is from genome assembly GCA_019637105.1 of Labilithrix sp. Lineage (GTDB taxonomy): Bacteria > Myxococcota_A > Polyangia > Polyangiales > Polyangiaceae > Labilithrix. Next base: position 20,384 of record JAHBWF010000053.1, on the reverse strand, counting down.
GCGGGGCCCGCCGCGACGAACGACTCGGCGCGCGCGCGATCGGGCTTCTCGACGAAGCGTCTCACCGCTCGCGGCGCCCCGCCGGCGGCGTCCGCCGGATCGAGCGGGTCGCCGACCTCGATGTAGCCGTAGCCCGTCTCGGGCCGCGACGGGACGACGCCGATCGTGGTGACGCGCCCGCGCTCGGCGGTCGCGACGGCGCGCGCGAGCACGCGCTGGAAGCCGGGCTCGTCGCCGATGAAGTGATCGCTCGGGAGCACCATCACGACGGCGTCGGGGTCGAGCGCCGCGATCGTCGCGTTCGCCCAGGCGATGCACGGGGCCGTGTTGCGCGGCGCCGGCTCGCGGAGGATCTGCGACGCGGGGACGCCCGGGACGGCGCGCGCCGTGGCTTCGGCGAGGTGCTCACCGGTGACGATGACGACGCGGTCCTCGCCGACGAGCGGAGAGAGCCGGCGGACGGTGGCCGCGAGGAGCGTCTCGTTCTCGGCGCCCGCGAGCGGCAAGAGCTGCTTCGGACGCAGGGCGCGGGAGGCGGGCCAGAAGCGAGTGCCGGCTCCGCCGGCCATGATCACCGCATACACGTTCGACATTCGTAGAGCTCCTGGCGTCGACGCCCCGGCCGGCGCGCCGCCGGGGGCGATGCTAGCACCCGTCGTGCCTCCGCCGTGGCGGACGTCGGCCGAGCCCGCCGCGATGCGCCGTCGGGCCGCGCCCGCGCTCTCGTCCGAGGCCGGCGCCGACGGATCGCCGAAAAGTCGCGCAGCCGCAGGCCCTCCTCTATGTACGAAGGTCTCGTGCTGTCACCGTTCGTACGCGCGATCTCGAGCCTTCGTCACGCGTTCGCCGCCCGGGGCCTTCGTGCCCCCGCGTTCCTTCTTGCCCCGGCGCTCCTCTTCGTCCTCGCCGGCTGCGAGCGTCAGGTCGCCCCGCCGCTCGTCGAGGTGACGGAGCTCGCGCCGCGTGAGATCGAGCCGGGGGATCGCCTCGAGGTCCACGGGGCGGGCTTCCCGCAAGGGCGCGCCGGCAAGGTCACGCTCGAGGGCACGGTCTTCCGCGCGGGCGAGCCGCCGGTGCGCGGCGTGAGCATCGACGTCGAGGGCACGGTGAGCGCGCCCGATCGCCTCGAGCTCGTCGTGCGCGAGGAGCTCGCCGAGCGCGTCTGCGGGCGCGGCGACCACGCCGTCCACGCGACGTTTCGCGGCGACGTCGAGGTGGCGTTCGCCTCCAACAACCAGGGCGCTCCGCCGCTCGTCGGCGTGATGCGCGGCGTCGAGCTCGACGTCATCCCCTCGTCCGCGCGCGCCAGCGTCCTCGACGCGCGCGCCGCGGAGGGCGGGCGCGTCCTCGCGTTCTTGGGCATCGTGCCGGGCTCGCCCTCGCCGCGCGGGCTGCCGATCGAGGCGGTGAGCGCGGGATCGCTCGCCGAGCGCGCGGGGATCCAGGTGGGAGACGTCCTGGTGAGCGTCGACGGCGTCCACGTCCTGTCCGTCGGCGACGTGCTGGCGGCGTCCGCGCGCGCCGTCGAGCTGACGATCCGCCACGCCGACTCGGGCGTGGAGGAGACGAAGACCGTCTCGCTCATCGCGTACGCCGGCGAGCGGGTGCCGACCGAGTACGCGCCGGCGCTCCTCGTGGTCGGGCTCGCGCTCGCGCTCCTCGTCCTCCTCGTCCTCCCGGGGCCGCCGTCGCTCGCGGCGCTCGAGCTGCGGATCGCCTCGCTCGTTCGGCGGACGACGGCGCGGGCGCTCGCGCGCGCGCTCTTCGGGAGCGGGCGCCTCGCCGCGCTCTCGGCGATCGCCTCCGCGGTCGTCGCGGCGTTCGCCCTCACGCCCTACGTCGTCGGCCGCGAGACCGACGGCGTGGTGCTCCTCGCGGCTTCGGCGTCGGCGCTCCTGTGGTCGCGCTCGGCGCTGGAGCGCGGGGCGCTGTCGAGCTTGCGTACGCTCGCGCGGCTCCTCCCGGCCGTCCTCGTGATGGGCGGCGCGCTCGCGCTCGCCGTGGGGCAGGTGGGCGCGCTCGAGCTCGCGGAGATCGTCCGCCTGCAGGGCGGCGCGCCGTGGCAGTTCGCGGCGGCGCGCCATCCGTCGTGCGCCGTGCTCGGGACGGCCTACGCCGTGGCGGTCGTCGCCGTCCTCCGCGCGCGCCCCGGCGGGGAGGGCAGAGCGCCCGACGCGGACGCGCGCGCGGCGACAGCCCCGCACGCCGCGTTGCTCGAGCGGGCGGGGCTGCTCCTCGCGGCCGCGCTCGGCGTGACGGTGTTCCTCGGAGGGTGGCAGCTCCCCGGGGCGCTCGAAGCGCGCGGTCGCGGCCTCTTGCTCCTCTCGGCGACGGTGTTCCTCGCGAAGACGTGGCTCTCGGCGGCGACGCTCCTCGGCGCGAGTCGCGTGACGCCGAGCCTGGCTCCGCGTGAGGTCCTGACGCTCGCGCTGAAGAAGCTCGTCCCCGCCCTCCTCGTCGGCGCCGCGCTCGTCGCCGCGTCGCGGCGGCTGGTCCCGAGCGTCGCGCTCGAGACGGCGTTCGGGGGGACGCTGGTCGCCCTCGGGACGCTGTTCGCCGTCCGGATGGCCGCGCGCGTCCGCTCGGCCGTCGGCCGTCCCGAGCCTCACGCCAGCCCGTTCCTCTGACGTCGTCCGCCGGCGCGCGAGCCCGCGCCCCGCCGGCGGTCGCGCTCCGGAGCGCGCGATCGCCCTCGGCGGTCGAGCCAGGCGCTCCCGGCGTCGCGAGAGGTCGCTTGCCTTGCTCCCGCGTCGATAGGATCATCCCCCGCACGCGAATGGCCGCCTACCGTCTTGCGATCAGCGCTGCCGTGGGTGGACTGTCGAGCGGTCGTCGCGCGGTCGGCTCGAACGCGTCCGAGGGTTGATGTTCGAGGCGTCCGGATCGCTCGCGATCGTCCAACCGGTCCTGACGCTGGTCGGGCTCGTCGCCCTCCCGCTCGTCTGGGCGCTGATCGCCGCGCTGCTCGCGCGTCCGGCGCGGACGGACAGGCGCGCCGGCCGAGGCGCGCGCGACGCGATCGCCCCCGCCGCCGCCGTGGCGTGCGCCGTCGGGACCTTCGGGCTCGCGACGGTCCTCGCGGTTCGCCTCGCGCTCGCCCCGCGCGGCCACGTCTTCGTCCAGCACGTCGCGGAGCTCGCGCGCCTCGGTCAGCTCGATCTCGCCTTCGACCTCACGCTCGATCCGCGGAGCGCCGCCTTCGCGGTCGTGATCGCCCTCGTCGCGTGCGCGTCCACGCTCCAGACGTCGTGGTCGTCGCGTCCGGACGCCGACGCGCGGCTCGCGTGGTCCGGCCTCGTCTCCGGCGGCGCCATGCTCCTCTGCGTGGGCGACGGACTGGCGCCGATCCTCGTCGGGCTCGGGCTCCTCTCGCTCGGGACGTGGGGCCTCTCGCGCGGCGGCGCGGCGGGGCCGAACGTCGCCGCGCTCGCCGGCAACGTCGCCGTCCTCGTCGGGTTCGTGTTCCTCTTCTGGTCGCTCGGCGGTGCGTTCGGCGTGGAGGGGTACGATCCCGACGGAGCTCCGCGCTTCGTGCTCGTGACGACGCCGTCGCCCGGCTCGGATCCGGAGAAGGCCACGCTCGTGATGACGACGCACGCGGGCGCCCTGGTGTCGTCCGACGACGCCGACCTCCCTGGCGATCGGGTGCTCTCACCGATGTCGATCGCGGTCGAGCCCGGGGTCTACACGCTGCGCGTCCACCGCGGCGCGGCGTCGGGCGACGTGATCGTGCCGCGCGTGGCGCTCGTCCCGGGCCGCACGCACGTGCTCACCCCGTACGGTCCGACGGCGAGCCTGCGCGCGCTCGACGATCAGATCGCGGTCCCGCGGCTCGCGCCCACCGGTGGCGCCGCGACGGTGCGCGCGGCGCTGGCGGGGCGCACGATCAGCGGCCTCCGCGCGTCCGCGGTCGTCCTCCTCCTCGCGCTCGGCGGGGCGCTGTCGCACCTCCACGCGAGCGCGACCCGGCGCGGCCTCCTCGCGCTCGCGTCCGTCCTCGAAGCCGTCCCGGCGCCCTACCTCGCGATCCGCCTCGGCCCGCTGGTGGATCCTTCGGCGGCGGACGGCGCGCTCGTCGTCCTCCTCGGCGCGGGCTCCGCGGTCGTCCTCGCGGCGCGCGCGGCCTCCGTCGACGACGCCCACCAGGCGCTCCGCGGCGTGCTCGCCGCGCTCGCGTCGCTGGCGGTCGCCGCGGCGGGGCTGGGCGATCCGGCGGCCTCGCTCGTCCTCGCGTCGTCGGCGATCGTCTCGACGAGCGCCGCCCTCGCCGCGATCGAGGCGAGGCGCGACGCGCGCTGGCTCGGGATGGCGTGCGCCGGCGCGGCCGGCCTCCTGCCGGGCGCGGGCGCGTCGGCCGGGTACATCCTCGCGATCGCCGCGGCGCTCGGCTCCGCCGCGACCGGCAGCGTCGCGTGGGCGGTGTTCGCCGGGGGCGTCGCCGCGAGCCTCGTCGTCACGTGCGTGCTCGTCGCGCTGGCGGGGTTCCGGGTGTACGACGCGCTCATTCGCGTGACGGCGCGCGATCCGGGATCGTCGCGCGCGCAGGGGATCCTCGTCATCGCGCTCACGGCGATCGCCCTCGTCGGGGGCGTCGCGCTCGGCGCCGGGACGACGATGTTCGGCGGTCACGTCGCGCCGCTGGCCCGGCGGCTCGTCGGTCCTGTCGCGCTCCCGGCGCACCGGCTGATGGCGGGGGCGGCGGTGGTCCTCTCGCTCCTGGCGGCGGCGGGGGGCGTGGCGCTGGCCCGTCGCGCGAGCGCGGTGGGCACGCCGCCGCGCTGGCTCGTCGCGCTCGGGCTCCCCTACGGCGTCCTCCGCGCGACCGCGAGCGGCCTCGGCCGCGCCGCGCTCTTCCTCCACCGCTCGGTGGGCGCGATGGATCGCGACGTCATCGAGGACGTCCCTCGGGCTCTCGGTGACGCGCTGCTCCGCGCCGGCCGCGCGATCCGCCGCCTGTCGCGCGGCGTCTCCGGGAAGATCGATCCGTCGCTCGAGCGCGCGGCCGGCGGCGTCGCCGTCGAGCTGGACCTGGATGGGCCGCGGACGGCCGAGCGCGTCCGCACGGTGGCTCTCCTCGTGATGGTGGCCCTGCTCGGCCTGGTCGTGCTCTCCTCCTTGGTCCTCGGCTGACCCCATGTCCTTCGGCCCCCCGTGGCGCGCGCTCCGCTGTCTGTTCCTGGCCGTCGCGTTCGTCGTGACGGCGGCCGGCGGCGCGCGCGCCGACGACGCGAGGCGCGCCGGCACCGTGCGCCTGGAGACCAAGTCGGGCGGGCGCGGCCCGATCGAGCTCTCGCCCGACCCCGCGGGGCGGGCGCCCGGGGCTCCGAGCCACACCGGCGAGCTCGTGATCGTCAACGACGGCAAGGAGCCGCTCGTCGTCTCGCGCATCGCGGTGCGCGGCGACGCGTCCGACCCGCGCGCTCCCCCCAGCCTCTCCGCGCGCGTCGTCGACGGGAGCCTGCCGATCACGATCGCGCCCGGCGCGTCGCGCCGAGCGACCGTCGCGTGGAACCCCGAGCGCGCGGCTCGCCAGCGCCAGCTCTTCGGCCACGTCGTGGTCACGAGCTCGGACGAACGATCCGGCGAGGTCGCCATGGGCGTGCGCGCCCAGCCCGGGGGGCTCCTCGGGCGGTTCGAGTCTCACGTCCTGTCGCTCATGATCGGCGTGCCGCTGCTCGGCGCGCTGGCGACGTTCGTCGCCCGCGCGGCGGGGAGGCGCGACGAGCGTACGCCTCATCGCGTCGCGGTCGTCGCGCTGGGGATCCAGTCGCTGCTCGCGGCCTACGTCTACCGGGGCTTCACTCCGGACGTCTCGCGCGCGGACGGCAACGACGGCTTGCAGTTCATCGATCACGTCGTGTGGATCCGCGGCCTGTCGGCGGAGCTGTTCCTCGGCGTCGACGGGATCGCCGCGACGTCGCTGTTCGTGACGAGCGCGGTCGCCTTCCTGGCGATGCTGCCCGAGCGGACCGTCCCGCGCGGGGCGTCCGGCTACCACGCGGGGCTGCTCGTGCTCGACGCCGCGGTGATCGGCGCCGTCACGGCGATGGACGGCCTGCTCTTCCTCTTCTTCTCGTCGATCGCCGTCGTCGCCGCCGGGCTGCTCGTCGGCGCGTGGGGCGGCGCGGGTCGGCGTCCGGCCGCGCTCCGCCTCACCGTGCCGGGGCTCCTCGCGCTCGGCGTCCTCGCGATCGCGATCTTCGCGACGGCGCGGCAGGCGGATCCGACCTTCCTCGTCGACGGCACGCGGGTGACGACGACGTTCAGCCTGCCGGAGCTCTCGCGCGTGGCCTTGACCGCGAAGGACGCGACCTTGCTCGGCGGAGCGCACGTGAAGGTGTGCTTCGTGTTGGTCCTCGCTGCGTCGCTGTTTTTCCTCGCGGCGTTCCCGGCGCACGGGTGGCTCTCCGACGTGCTCGTCGAGGCGCCGCCGGCGGCGGGGATCCTCGTCGCGTCGGCGCTCCCCACGATAGGCGTCTGCGCGTTCCTCCGCGTGGGGTGCGCGGTGCTGCCGGAGGGGATGCGCTGGGCCTCGGGGGTGGTCGTCGCGCTCGGGGCGATCGCCGCGGCGTACGGTGCGCTCTCCGCGCTGGGCGAGCCGGACCTCCGGCGCATGGCGGCGTGCGCGACCACGACCCAGGCGGGCTTCGTCCTGCTCGGCGCGGGCTCGCTCACGCCGCAAGGGCTCTCCGGCGCGATCGTCGTCGGCGCGACGCGCGCGCTCGCGTGCGGCGCCTTCCTCCTCGTCGCGTCCGCCGTCCACGAGCGCGCGCGCACGACCGACGTGACGCGGCTCGGCGGCGTCGCCTCGCAGATCCCCGGCTGGGCGACGGCGCTCGCGGTGGCCGGCCTCGCGCAGGCCGGCGTCCTCGGGCTCGCCGGCGCGTGGGGCCCCGTCCTCGCGTTGCTCGGCGTGCTCTCGAGCTACGCGCCGCTCGCGGTCGTCGCCGCGATCGCGCTCGTCGTCGTCGCGGCGGCGCACCTCTCCGTGATCTCTCGCGTCGCGTTCGGCCGGCTCGATCCCGAGTGGGAGAGGGACCAGCTCCTCGAGCCGTTCGGCGGGAGGTTCCCCGACCTCACGGGGCGCGAGTGGACGAGCATCGCGCCGCTCGTCCTCCTCGTCGTGATCCTCGGCCTCTGGCCGGCGCCGATCCTCGCGGCGACGACCGGCACCGTGCGCGACCTGGCCAACGCCGTGAGCCCGCCGGGCCCCGACCAGGTCGCGCAGCGCGGTCTCTCGGGGCCCCACGCGGAGCTCGCGTGGCTCGCCGAGGATTGAGCGAGCGCGCCCGCCCGCGGATTCGGCGCGCGTTACTTCTTCGGCTTCGCCGCCGTCGTCTTCGCGGGCACCGTCATCCACAGGACGGCGGCGATCAGCGCGGCGCGCTTGGCGGACGCGCCGCCCTCGGCCTTCGCGAAGGGCTCGGTCTTTCCGTCCTTGGTCAGCGAGATCGTCCCCTCGTCGTCGACGGAGAGCTTCGTGCCGTTCTCGTGCACGAGCTCGTCGCCCTCGAACTTGTAGCCGGGGCTCACGCCGTTGCCGACGAGGCTGCCGTCGACGCCGACGGTGACCATCGAGGTGCCGCCCGACGAGTCGACGGAGTCGCCCTTGATGGTGGCGGCGGGCTTGCCGTCGATCGAGACCGTGCCGTCCTCCTTGAGCTCGATCGGCTTGTCCTTGCCGCCCTTCTTGACGGGGACGATCTTCATCGCCGCGAGCTTGATCACGCCGCCGGCGGCTCCGGCGGCCTCGCCTTCGGCCGCGGGGGTCGCGGGCGCGTCACCCTCCTTCGCCGGGGGCGGAGGCATGTCCTCCTGCGCCGAGGTCTCGGTGATGCCGGCGGTGCTCTCCGGCGACTCGGCGGGCTTCTTCTCTCCGCCGCAGGCGGTGGCCGCGAGGGAGAGGACGAGGGCGGACGCGAGGAAAAGACGGGTCTTCATGGACCGGCACGCTAATCGCGGCTCCGAGCGCGGACAAGCAGGGCGTTCGGTCGAGGGCGGCGCCGTAGGATCTCGCCCAACAATTCGTCTTGATTCATGAAAATGAAGTCGCCGCGCGCGGCCGCCGCGGCGTCATGACCCACGCCGTCACACTCCTCGCCGGACGCGCGAAGGAACCATCGCGCGCGGCGGATGTCTGCGCGGAAGCCGACGGAACGACGGAGCGTTCACCGGGCAGCAGGCGAGCTCGGGCGGCGACGTCGCGCTCACGATCTCGGAGAGTCCCCTCATGCGCGGAGAAGCAGACGCGGCGGCCGACGATCTCGCGTCCGGAGATCCGGGGCGTCCCTCGACACGTCGAGATCGAGGGGACGAGGCGCCAGGGAGCGCGCCGACGGGCATCGCGTCCGCCGCGCCGCTCGCCGGCGTCGTCGCGTCGGCGCGCGCTCGATTGGGGAGGCTGGCGGTCCGCGCGGAGACCGGTCGCCACGCCGCGCTCCTCTGCGCCGCCGCGGCGGCCTTCGGGGTCGCGAGGCCGCTGGTCTGGCCGCTCCGCGACGGAGAGCCGTGGGAGGCGCTCGCGCGCGCGCTCGTCCTCGGGGCGGCGGGCGCGAGCGCGGCGCTCGCCATCGTGATCGCGCGGGCGTGGAGGAGCCGGCCGTCGACGCTCGCTTCCGCGCGCCGGCTCGACGGAGCGCTCGGCCTCGCGGAGGTCGTCGCGAGCGGCTACGCCTTCGAGCGCGACGGCCGCGACGACGAGATGGCCCGCTTCGCCGTCGAGCGGGCGCGCCGCGCGGTCGTCGGGGTGTCGGTCGAGCGCGTGCTCGTCTCGGCGCCGCGCGCGCGCACCACCGCGGAGTCGCGCTGGCTCTTCGCGGCGGCGGCCGCGGCCGTCCTCGGGATCGGCGTCGGCGCGCTCGATCGCGTCGTCGTCGAGCGCGCGCTCCGCCCCGTGACGACCCGCGAGGCGAGCGCCGCCGCGGAGCTGAAGAAGGCGGCCGACGAGGCGGCCGCGAACGTGGCCCGAGACGACGCGAAGGACGAGAAGGGCGCGGACGTCGTCGCCGCGGCGCGCCGCGCCTCCGACGCCGCGCGCCGCGGCGATCGTCGAGGCGCGCTCTCCGCGCTCGACGACATGCGCGCGGCGTCCCGGGCGCTCGAGGCCGACGAGCGGGCTCAGGCGCGCGCGCTCCGGTCGCTGCGCGACGAGCTCGAGGGCTCCGCGAGGCCGAGGGGCGCCGGAGATCGCGCGGGCGCCGAAGGCGCACGCGGGCCCACGCGTCCGAGCGCGACGGCCGCCGAGGCGCTCGCCGGGCTGAGGCGGGACCTCGCCGCGGCGGGGACGGACGGCGAGGCGGTCCGCGGGATGCTCGAGCGCCTCGAGCGCGCCGAGGCCGCGGCGCGGGCGGCCGCGGAGAGGTCCGCGCGCGCGGACGGCGCCGGCCGGAGGGAGCGCTCCGGCGAGGACGGCGCAGGTCGGAGGACGCCCGCCGGCGAGGACGGCGCGCGCGCTCCGTCCGCCGGCGCCGCGCGTCGCGAGGCGTGGTCTCGCGTGGCCGCGGCGCTCGCGGAGGCGCGCGAGGCGAAGGCGCGCGGCGACGGCGACGCGGCGAAGCGCGCGATGGAGCGCGCCGAGCGCGAGCTCTCGAAGCTCGAGGAGGCGAGCCGCGGCGCGTCGGCGCGCGACGCCCTGGCGCGGCTGGCCGACGGCGCCTCGGAGCTCGATCGGTCGATGCACGCTGCGCTCCGCGGCGATCCGTCGGGCGGCAGGGCGCGAGGCGACGACGCCGGCGATCTCCGGGCCGCGGGCGCGGAGGACGCGCCGGGCGCGGGGACGTCGAGATCGACGTCGAAGGCGAGCGGCGATCCGAGCGGCGCGGCGGGCGCGGGGCCCGGCGGATCGGAGCGCCGCGCCGGCTCCGAGGCCCGTCGCGTGCGAACGGGCGGAGGACTCCAGGCGCGCGCGGAGGTGCGCGAAGGCGAGCGCGCCGCGGGCGTCATCGAGGGGATGGGGCGCGGCGGAGACCCGCGCGCGTACCGCGAGCTCTTCCCTTCGTACGACACGATCGTGGAGGACGGGCTCCGCGAGGACACGGTGCCGGCCGCGCGGCGGCCGACGGTGCGGCGTTACTTCAGCTCGATTCGCCCCGGCGACGACGGAGACAGGCAGGGACCATGACGAATCATTCCACGTACACGAACGGCCACGCGCCGGCGACGACGAACGGCCACGCGCCGGCGACGACGAACGACGCGATCGAGCAGCGGATGCACCGAGCCCGGAGCATCGTCGTGAAGCTCGAGCAGGCCCTTCGGACGATCATCCTCGGCCAGGACGAGATCCTCGCGGGCGTGGTCCAGGCGCTCGTCGCGGGCGGCCACGTGCTGCTCGAGGGCGCGCCGGGGCTCGGCAAGACGCAGATCGTCCGGACGCTCGCGCGGCTCGTCGGCGGCTCGTTCGCGCGGATCCAGTTCACGCCCGACCTCATGCCGAGCGACGTGCTCGGCACCTCGCTCGTCGTGACCACGGCCGAGGGCGGCAAGGACCTCTCGTACCGTCCAGGGCCCATCTTCGCGAACCTCGTCCTGGCCGACGAGATCAACCGCGCCACGCCCAAGACGCAGAGCGCCCTGCTCGAGGCGATGGCGGAGCGTACGGTGTCGGTCGAGGGCAAGCCCCTGCCGCTCCCCAGCCCGTTCTTCGTGCTCGCGACGGAGAACCCGATCGAGATGGAGGGCGTGTACCCGCTCCCCGAGGCCCAGCTCGACCGGTTCCTCGTGAAGCTCATCGTGCGGATGCCGGACCTCGAGACGCTGGCGCGCATCGGCGCGCGCGCGGAGGACCCGGCGCCGCCGTCGCCGCTCGGCTCGCCCGAGGAGCTCGTCTTCGCGCAGGGCGTCGCGCGGAGCATCCCCGCGGCGCCGCACGTCGAGCAGTACGCGGCCAAGCTCGTCCTCGCGACGCACGCGCATCGGGCGGCGCGGTACGGGGCAGGCCCCCGCGCGATGCAGGCGCTCATGGCGTGCGGCCGCGCGCGCTCCCTCGCGGCCGGTCGCGCCGTGGTGGCCGTCGAAGACGTCGCCGCCGCCGCGTCGAGCGTGCTCCGGCACCGCGTCGGGATGCGCTTCGAGGCCGAGGCCGAGGGGATGACCGCGGACACCGTCGTCGCGCAGATCCTCGCCTGCACCGCCGTGGGCTGATCGATGTCCGTCGCCCTCCAGGACACCCCGCCGGGCCCGACGCGCGCCGCCGCCGCCGACGCGTCGCTGCTCTCGCCCGAGATCGCCGGCCGGCTCGGCCGCCTCGCGATCGTCGCGCGCAGGGCGGCGACCGCGAGGGCGCGCGGCCGTCGTCGCGCGCGCCGCGCCGGCGGCGGCAGCGAGACGGTCGACCTCCGCGCGTACGGCGCGGGCGACGATCCGCGTCGCATCGCCTGGCACGCGTACGCGCGCCTCGAGCGCCTCCTCGTGCGCCTGGTCGCCGACGAGGCCCCGCTCCGGCTCACGCTCGTCGTCGACGAGAGCGCGTCGATGTCTCACGGGCGGCCGACGAAGCTCCGGCAGGCGTCGCGGATCGCCGCCGGCTTCGCCGCCGTGGCGCTCGCCGGGGAGGACCGCGTAGCGCTCGCGGTCGGGTCGGGCGGCGACGCGCGCGTCCAGCGACCCGTGAGCGGGCGCGCCGGCCTCGCGCGCGTGCTCGCGACGCTCGACGGCGTCGCCGCGTCCGGCGAGACCGACCTCCGCGCGGCGGTGCAGCGGGGCCTCGACGCCGCGCCCGGGCGCGGCGTCTGCGTGATCCTCAGCGATCTGTTCGAGCCGCAGGGGATCCTCGCCGGCGCGCGCGAGGCTCGCCGGCGCGGCCACGAGGTCGCCCTCGTCGAGGTGCTGGCGCCGTTCGAGATCGATCCGCCGGATCTCTCGGGCTTCGATCTCGAGGACGAGGAGACCGGCGAGCTGATCGAGCTGCCCGAGCGCGGCGCGCGCGAGCGGTTCCACGAGACGCTCGCGATGCACCGCTGGCAGGTCGACGAGGCGGCGCGCGCGCTCGAGGCCGTCGTGGTCCGCACGAGCACCGACGAGCCGTTCGAGGCGATCGTCTCGCGCGCGCTCGGCGCCGGCGTCCTCGCGGGAGGCGTGAGGTGAGCCTCGTCGCGCCCGTCTTCCTCGCCGCGCTCGGGCTGCTCGTCCCGGTCCTGATCGCGTTCCTCGTCCGCCGGCCGCGCCAGGTCGTCCGCGTGCCCTCGACGATGGTGTGGCGCCTCGGCGCGCGCAGCGTCGCGAAGAGCCGCCGGATCCGCGACGCGCGCCGCCTGCTCGCGCTGCTCGCGTGCCTCGGCGGCGTCGCCGCGCTCGTCGTCGCCGCCGCGCGGCCGACCGGCGGGCGCCGCGACGCCGTCGTCTACGTCGTCGACGTCTCCGCGTCGATGTCCGGAGCGCCGCTCCGCGAGGCGCGCGCCTGGCTCGCGCGCGACGTCGCGGGGCGGGGCCCGAACGCACGCGTCGCGATCGTGCTCGCCGGGGCGGAGCCGCGCGTCGCGCTCTCGGAGTCCGCGCCGGGGCCGCGCGTCGACGAGGCGATCCGCGCGATCTCCGCCGAGAAGGCGGGCGCGTCGATGGATGAGGCCGTGGCGCTCGCCGAGGGGATGGCGAGCGCGAGCGACGCGCGCGTCGTCGTCTTGACGGACGAGGCGCTCGCGGCCGAGGTGAGCCGGTCCGCGGCGAAGCCCGAGCAGCGCGTCTTCGGGCGGCCCCCGGCGGGGCGCGACAACCTCGGGGTCGTCGGCCTCTTCACGCGGACGCCGGCGGACGCGCGCGACGACGAGGAGCGCGAGGCGTCGATCACCGTCGTGACCTCGTCGACCGCGCCGCGGCGGGCTCGCCTCGTCGTCACGCTCGCGGGGAGCGTGGTCGCGGAGCGTCACCTCGATCTGCCGGCGCGCGGCGCGGCGATCGAGCGCGTCGGCGTCCGCGGAGCCGGCCGGCTCGTCGCTCGCGTCGAGCCCGCCGACGGCCGCTCCGACGCGCTCGACGTCGACGACGAGGCCTCGCTCGAGGAGGCGGCTCGCCGCCCGCCGCGCGTGGCGCTGATCCACGACGGCGGCGGAGGCTCGGCGAGGTACTTCGTCGAGAAGGCGCTCCGCGCCGCCGGCGTCACCGAGATCGCCGAGGTCGCCGGCGGGGCCGATGCGCCCGCCGACGCCGAGCTCGCGGTCGTCCTGCGGGACGGCGACGCTCGTCTCCCCGGCGTGCCCGCGTTCCTCATCGGCGTCGAGCCGAAGGAGCTGGGGCTCGACGCGCGGGTCGTCGGCAGGGGCGAGACGCGCCTCCGATCCGTCGCGTCCGAGGACCCGCTCCTGCGAGGGGTCGCGCTCGACGAGCTCACGGCGCTGCGCGCGAAGGTCGCCGCGGCGCCCCGAGGCTCGCGCGCGCTGGTCGAGCTCGACGCCGGCCCGGCGCTCATCGCGGGCGGCGCGGGGACGAGCTCCTGGGTGTGGCTCGGGATCGATCCGGAGGCGAGCGATCTCGTCCTGCGCGTCGCGTTCCCGGTGCTCGTCGGCAACGTGCTCGGCCACCTCGGGGGCGCCGCGCAGGTCGTCGCCGCCGAGACGGCGCCTCGCGCCGAGGTGATGCTCGATCCGCCGGAGGTCCTCGAGGCGCTCCCGGCGGCGTCCGACCCGCGCTGGCGTTTGCCCGTCGCGCCGCCGATCGCGGTCGCGTTCCTCGGCGCGCTCCTCCTCGCGCTCGAGGCCTGGCTGACGTTTCGCCGGAGGTGGGCGACGTGACGCCGCTCCGCGTGGCGAGCCTCGTCGTCCGCGTCCTGGCGATCGCGCTCGTCGTGTCGTCGCCGTGGCAGAAGCCGAAGAAGCGCCCGAGCGACGCGCGCGCCGTCGTGTTCGTCGTCGACCGCTCGGCGAGCGTCGGGGAGTCGGGCCTCGACGAGGCGAACGCGTTCTTGGCGCGCGCGTGGGCCGCGGAGCGCGAGGGCGTTCGCCTCGGCGTCGTCGCGTTCGACGGGCGGGCCGAGATCGTCACGCCGCTCGACGACGGCGAGGCGCCGGCAAAGGAGGCCGGCGACGTGCCGTTCGTGAGCGCGGGGGAGGACCCGTCCGCGAGCGATCTCGCGGGCGCGATCCGCCTCGCGCGCGCGTCGCTCCCGAGCGAAGGGCACCGCGCGATCGTGCTGCTCACGGACGCGCGCCCGACGCGCGGCGACGCCGTCTCCGAGGTCCGGCGCGCGGCGGCGGCGGGGATCCGGATCGACGTCGTCCCGCTCGACGGCGTGACGCCGTCCGCGCCCGTCATCACGGCCGTCAGGCCGCGCGCGTCGCACGTGGCGGAGCGCCAGCCCGTGACGCTGGACGTCGATCTCCGCTACGCGGGGCCGTTCATCGTCCGCTGGACGCGCGACGGGGTCGCGCTCCCCCCGCGGACGGAGCACGCGCGAGCGGACGAGCCGGCGCGCAGCGTCGAGCTCACGGATCCGGACCCGCCGCCCGGCGTTCACGTCTACGAGGTCAAGGCCGCGCCCTGGTCCGGCTGGGCGTGGAGCGCCGCCGGCGACGAGCCGAACGGCGACGCCACCTCGCTCGCGGCGGTCAGCGTCGAGGGGAGGGCCTACGCCGTCGTCTTCTCCTCGTCGGGGGACATCCCGCCGGTGCTGAAGGCGGCGCTGGCCGAGGGCGGCCTCGAGGCGCGCGCGCTGCCGCTGGAGCGCGCGGGCGATCCGGCGTCGTACGCCGGCGCCGACCTCGTCGTCCTCGCGGACGTGCGCGTGAGCGGAGCCGCGACGGACGACGCGGGGCTCACCCGCGCCGCGCAGTCGTCGCTCGTGGAGTTCGTGCAGCAGGGCGGAGGTCTCCTCGTCACGGGCGGCGTCTTCGGCCTCGCGCCCGAGTACGCCGGGACGCCGCTCGCCCGGGCGCTCCCGGTCGAGATTGAGGACCGCGGACACGTGGAGGATCCGCCGGTGGCGCTCGCGATCATGCTCGATCGCTCGGGGTCGATGGCCGCGCCGGTCGGCGCCCACACCAAGATCGAGCTGGCGATCGAGGCGTCGCTCGCCGCGGCCGAGGTGCTCCGCCCGACCGATCAGGTCGCGATCGCGAGCGTCGACACCCAGACGCACTGGGACGTGCCGCTCGGTCCGCAGGAGCGCCTCGCGGCGCTCCGACCGCAGGTCCGGCGCGTGACGGCCGCGGGCGGCGGCATCTACGTCTACACGGCGATGCGCGACGCCTACGCGGCGCTCGAGCGCGTCGACTTCCCGATCCGCCATTTGATCCTCTTCAGCGACACGAGCGACAGCGAAGAGCAGTTCGAGCACTGCCCGTTCGCGGGAGAGTGCGCCGGCGGCAAGAAGCCCGCCGAGGCGCTGGCGAAGGAGGCGCGCGCGAAGGGGATCACGACCACGGTGGTCGGGATCGGCGCGGAAGAAGCGCAGGACACGGCGTTCCTCCGGCGGGTCGCCGCCGCCGCGGGCGGGCGCTTCTACCTCACGAGCGAGGGCGCCGATCTCCGCAGCATCTTCCTCTCGGAGACCCGCGTCCTCGCGCAGTCGAACCTCCGCGAGGAGAGGACGGCGGTGTCCTCGGCGGGCGCGCACCCCGCGCTCGAGGGCGTCGACGCGCGCGCGCTCCCGACGCTCGCCGCGTACGTCGAGACGAGCCGCCGCTCCGGCGCGGACAACGCGCTCGTCCTCGCCGGCGCGCGGCCCGACGGACGCCCGCTGCTCGCGACGTGGCGCTACGGCCTCGGCAAGGTGGGCGTGATCGCGACGGACTTCTCCGAGGGGTGGGGCGAAGCGTGGGCGGCCTCGGCGGAGGCGTCGAAGGTCCTCCGCCAGACGGTGCGCTTCCTCCTCCGGTTGAGCGAGGCGCGCCGCGCCGACGCCGCGGTGCGCCTCGACGGGCGCGTCGTCGAGGTCGACGTCGAGCTCTCCCCCGACGCGCCGGAGAGCGCGGCGCCGAGCACGATCGAGGTCCTCGCCGTCGACGGCGCCGGCGCGTCGCGCAAGATCGCCGCGCGGCTCGAGCAGCGCGGGCCCGGCCGCTGGGTCGCCCGCGGGCGCGTCGCGGGCGAGCCCATCGTCATCGCGCGGGCCCGCGACGCCCGCGGCGGGCTCATGGCGGAGGCGGTCGGCCGCCAGGACCACTCGCCCGAGGTCACGGGCGCCCCGGCCGACCGACGGCTGGCCGCGGAGATCGCGAACCTCGCCGACGGCCGCGTCGCGCCGTCACCCACGGAGGTCCTCGCGCGGACGCTTCGACCCGCGCCGGAGCTCGCCGTGACCTGGCCCTACGCGCTCGTCGTCGCCGCCGCGCTGGTCGTCGTCGACCTCGTCTTGCGACGTCTCGGGGCGCCTCGGCGCGCGCGAGGCGCCCCGCTCCGCGTCGAGCACCTACCGCGAGCGCCGTCGGCGCGCTCGGCCGCGTGAGCGCGCCCGAAGGTGCGATCAGTCCTTGAGCGCCTCGGCGCCGCCGATGATCTCCATCAGCTCCTTGGTGATCGCCGCCTGCCGCGCTCGGTTGTACTGGAGCGAGAGGCGCGCGATCATGTCCTTCGCGTTGCGCGTGGCGGAGTCCATCGCCGTCATCTGCGCGCCGAAGAAGCCCGCCTGCGTCTCGAGGAGCGCGCGGTAGATCGAGATCTCGACGTACATCGGGACGAGGCGCTCGAGCACGACGCGCTCGTTCGGCTCGAAGCCGAACGTCGGGGCGAGGCCCGTCTCCTTCACCGGCGCGGGGCGCTCCGGCGGCGGGAGGAGGGGCTCCACCGTCGTCTTCTGCGTCATCGCGCTCTTGAACTCGTTGTAGACGATGTAGACCGCGTCGACCTCCCCGCGCTTGAACTTCGCGGTGACGTAGTTGCCGACCGTGCGCGCCTTGGAGATGTCGAGGCCGTCCATCAGGCGAGGGAAGTCCTTCGCGATGACGCCCTTGCGGCGCGCGAGGTACTCGCGGCCCTTGCGGCCCGCGGTGGCGAAGGTCACCTCGGCGCCCTCCGCCTGCTTCTCCTTCCACGCGCGCTCGGCGGCCTTGTTCACGTTCGTGTTGAACGCGCCGCAGAGCCCGCGGTCGCCGGACATGACGATGAAGAGGACGTTCTTCTCGGCGCGGCGCGTGAGCAGCGGGTGGAGCGCGTCGACGCTCTCCTGCGCGCTGAACTCGGCGTCGGCTTGCCGCTCCTTCATCGCCGCCGCGACGTCCTCGAGCACCTCGTGGACCTTCAAGGCGTACGGGCGGAGCGCCGTGATCCGCGACTGGGCGCGGTTGAGGCGGGCGCCCGCGACCATCTTCATCGCGCGCGTGATCTTCTGCGTCGCCTTGACGCTCGTGATCCGCTTACGAATCGTCTTGAGAGACGGCATCGCCGATCAGTCCTTCTTCGACTTCTTGTCCGAGCCCGACTTGCCGAAGCCCGTGCCGAACTCCTTGAGCGCCTTCTTGAGGAGCTCCTCGGTGTCCTTGTCGAGCGCCTTCTTGGTGCGGATGTTGTCGAAGATCTGCGCGTGCTTCGCCTCGAGGAACGCGGTCAGCTGCTTCTCGTACTCGGCGAGCTTGCCGGTCTCGAGGTTGTCGAGGTAGCCCTTCGTGCCGGCGTAGATGATGACGATCTGCTTCTCGACCGGGAGCGGAGCGTACTGACCCTGCTTGAGGATCTCGACGAGCCGCGCGCCGCGCTCGAGCATGTTGCGCGTGACCTGATCGAGGTCGGACGCGAACTGGCTGAACGCCGCCTTCTCGCGGTACTGCGCGAGATCGAGCTTGAGCGAGCCGGCGACCGCCTTCATCGCCTTGATCTGCGCGTTGCCGCCGACGCGGCTGACGGAGATGCCGACGTTGATGGCGGGGCGGACGCCCGAGTAGAAGAGGTCGGTCTCGAGGAAGATCTGGCCGTCGGTGATCGAGATCACGTTGGTCGGGATGTAGGCCGAGACGTCGCCCGCCTGGGTCTCGATGATCGGCAGCGCCGTGAGCGAGCCGCCGGACAGCGGATCCTTGACGATCTCGTAGTCGTCGCCCTTCTTCTTCAGCTCCTCTTCGGCGGACTCGTGGCCCTGCTCGCCGACGTGGATCGTCGCGTCCGACGGGACCTTGTCCCAGGTCGTGCCCTTGGTGACGACCGCGAGGCGGTCGGCCATGCGGGCCGCGCGCTCGAGGAGGCGCGAGTGGATGTAGAAGACGTCGCCCGGGTACGCCTCGCGGCCCGGCGGGCGGCGGAGGAGGAGCGAGAGCTGGCGGTACGCGACCGCCTGCTTCGAGAGGTCGTCGTAGACGCAGAGGGCGTGGCGGCCGCTGTCGCGGAAGTACTCGGCCATCGTGACGCCGGTGTACGGCGCGATGTACTGCAGCGGCGCGGACTCGCTCGCGCCGGCGATGACGACGGTGGTGTACTCCATCGCGCCGTGCTGCGTGAGCTTGTCGACGACGGCGGCGACGGTCGACTGCTTCTGGCCGATGGCGATGTAGAAGCAGTAAACGCCGAGGCCCTTCTGGTTGATGATCGCGTCGACCGCGACGGCGGTCTTGCCGGTCTGGCGGTCGCCGATGATGAGCTCGCGCTGGCCGCGGCCGATCGGGACCATCGAGTCGATCGCCTTGATGCCCGTCTGGAGCGGCTCCTTGACCGGCTGGCGGGCGAGGATGCCCGGCGCCTTGATCTCGACGCGGCGGCGGTGCGGCGTCTCGATGGGGCCCTTGCCGTCGACCGGCATGCCGAGCGCGTTGACGACGCGGCCGATGAGGGCCTCGCCGACGGGGACCTCCATGATGCGGCTCGTGCGCTTGACCGTGGCGCCTTCCTTCACGTGCGTCGCGTCGCCGAAGGTCGCCGCGCCGACGTTGTCGGCCTCGAGGTTGAGCGCGAGGCCCATGAGGCCGCCGGGGAACTCGAGCAGCTCGCCGCTCATCGCGCCTTCGAGGCCGTACACGCGGGCGATGCCGTCGCCGATGCTGAGGACGGTGCCGGTCTCCGTCGTGAGCGCGGCCCGCTCGTAGGTCTGGATCTGCTTCTTGATGATCGACGAGATCTCTTCGGCGCGAAGCTGCATGGTCGTGTCTTCCTCTGATTGCCGCTCGATCGAGCGGCGAAACGAAACGTGCGAAAGGCTGGATCGGCTCCCCGGCTAGTTCGGGAGCATCGTCTCTTTCATCTTGCGGAGGCGGGCGACGAGCGAGCCGTCGTAGACGGTGTCGCCGACGCGGGCGACGACCCCGCAGATGAGCGAGGGGTCGAGCTTGCGGTCGAGCGCGATCCGGCGGCCGGTCACGCGCTCGAGCTGCTGCTGGAGCTGGGTGAAGTACTCCTCGGGCAGCGGCATGGCCGTGAGGATCTCGGCGCGGAGGATGCCGCGTTTGTCGTCGGCCATCTCGCGGAGGCGCTGCGCGATGGCGGGCAGGGCCTTGATGCGACGACGGTCGACGAGGAGCGCGAGGGCGTTCTTCGTCACCTGACCGAGGCCGAGGCGCGCGGCGACCTCCTTGACGATCTCGTGCTTCGCCTGCACCGAGACGAGCGGATCGGCGAGCGCGCTGCGGAGCTCGGCGCTCAGGTCGTACGCTTGCGCGGCGCGCTGGAGCTCGTCGACGAGCGCGTCGAGCTGCTGGGTCTCGCTCCCGAGCTCGAGGAGCGCGGTGGCGTAGCGGCGGGCGATGACGCCGGGGATCACGAGGCACCTCCGGCTTGCGGCGCGGTCGACGGGGTCGCCACCCGGGGGGCGGCGGGCTTCTTGGCGAGCTCGGCGAGCAGCTCGTCGGCGAGGCGGGCGTGATCCTCGGGGGTCGCGCTGCGCTCGAGGACGGCCTGCGCCTGCGTGACGGCGAGCTCGATGGTCTCGAGGAGCAGGTCGTGCTCGAGCTGCTTCTGCTCCTGCGCGACCAGGCGCTCCGCGTCGCGCTTCATGCGCTCGGCGCGCTCTTCGGCCTCGGCGAGCACGCGCTCGGTCTCGCCCTTGCCGGCGGCGACGAGCGAGGTCTTCGCCGTGGCGGCGTCGGCGTCGGCGTTCTTGAGGTCCGCCTGGTACTTCTTCGCGCGCTCCTTCGCCTCCGCGAGCATCTTGCGCGCGTCGTCGATGTCCTTGCCGATGTTGACGCGGCGCTGCTTGAGGCCCTCGGTCACCGGCTTCTTGCCGAGCGTGTAGTAGAGCGCGGCGAGCAGGCCGAAGTTCACGAGGAGCGCGATGAACGCCGGGCGGCTCTTGTCGGAGAGGTCCGTCCAGTTGATCGGCGCGGGCCCGTGGTGACCGTCGCCGTGGGCGTCGTGTCCGCCGCCGTGGGCGTCGTGCTCGCCCGCGTGGTCGCCGTGCTCGCCCGCGTGGTCGCCGTGACCGGCCGGAGCCGCGGCGTGCGCGCCGTGGTCCGCCGCGGGAGCGGCCGCGTGACCGGCGGCCGCGTGCGGATCGGCCGGGGCCGCGTGCGGATCGGCGGGCGCTGCCGCCGGAACCT